>NZ_JBIDFG010000003.1:0-162290 GCF_046635625.1 Gilliamella sp. BG1
CGATAAGTTAGAAAGGAATTATGCCAGTATGGTATCACTGGCATTTATGTTAATGTGGCTGCCAATGTATTGTTGAGCAATTTATGTACAGCAAAGATCAACAGCCCCTAATTAGTTTATTAATTGTGCTTTCCATTTATTTAGTTTAACGCATTTTTCTTCTAAGTCATGACGCATAACCAGAGTAATATCACTTGTTTATTGGTGATATTCAGATCATAATTAATTTTTTGAAAGGATGGTGAATACTGTTGTTTTATGATTCTTTAGTGTCAAATTATGTTGGGTTAATCAATATAATTTTGTTATTAATCTTATTTTTGTGGTTTCTATCTAAAATTCAGATTTTATATTAATTTACACCATTAATGATATTTGAGTAAATAATTTGTTTTGTTGTTAATTATTTTGTAATAAAAACAAAGTAATTTTATTAATATTTTTTATTGTATCAATAATAATCAATATTATGCGTCTTAATGTTATTTTAGTACATACTGAATTTTTAAGTTTTTTTATTTTTGGTTTAGATAATATTCTAATGAGGACAATGTGAGTTATTTAGATAATGTGAAGATTGTTTTGGTTGAAACATCTCATACAGGCAATATGGGCTCTGCTGCGAGAGCAATGAAAACCATGGGATTAACTAACCTTTGTTTAGTTAATCCGATCATCAAGCCTGATTCTCAATCGATTTCGTTAGCTGCAGGTGCCAGTGATATTATAAAAAATGCACAAATCTTTTCTTCACTTGAACAAGCCATTGCCGATTGTACTTTAGTGATTGGTACTAGTGCGCGTTCTCGTAGTTTACAGTGGCCATATTTAACTCCCAAAAAGTGTGGCGATAAGATTATTCAAGAAGCCTCAAATCTCCATACTCAAGTCGCTTTGGTATTTGGGCGTGAGCGTGTTGGTTTAACTAATGAAGAATTGCAAAAGTGCCATTATCATGTTGGAATTCCAGCTAACCCTAGTTATAGTTCTTTAAATCTTGCTATGTCGGTACAGGTTTTGTGTTATGAAATTCGCATGTCAATGCTCAATCTTGAAGATAAGCAATCAGGGTGGGAAAATGAGAATATGGCTGAAACTGAGTTTCCTATAGATGCTGATATAGAGCGCTTTTACCAGCATTTAGAACAAACTTTATTACAGACAGGCTTTATTAATGCCAATCATCCAGGACAAATTATGGGGCGTTTGCGTCGATTATTTACACGTGCACGTATTGAACAACAGGAACTAAATATTTTGCGTGGCATTTTAACTTCGATTAATAAAATTTTACATTGATGTCAAATAGAAACACCCACAGATTTGTGGGTGCTATTTTAAGGTTGATACTGTTTAATGTAGTATCTTATCTATTAATCAAAATATCAATTCTAAGTATGTTAGCTTTTAGCTTTTTTGCGCCATGTTGTGCCGTTTGCACTATCTTCAAGAACAATATTCATTGCATTTAGTTTGTCACGAGCTTCATCGGCCTGAGACCAATTTTTGCTTGCTCTTGCTTCGTTACGTTGTTTTATTAATGCCTCAACTAATGCCACATCAACATCATCTTGCTTATCACCTTGTAAAAATTTAACAGGATCTTGCTCTAATAATCCAAGTACTGCTGATAAATAACGTAACTCAGCTGCTAATTCATTAGCGAGTTGCATATTATTATCGGCTTTGGCTTTGTTTATTTCACGAGCCAAGTCAAAAAGCGTTGAATAAGCTTCTGGTGTATTAAAGTCATCATCCATAGCGTTACAAAACTGGCAATAATAATTACTATCAGGTGTCGTATGTGGATGATTCGCATCAGTATCTCGCAAGGCTGTATATAGTCGCTCAAGTGCCATTCTTGCTTGTTTTAAATTATCTTCACTATAATTTAACTGACTACGATAATGACCAGATAGTAAAAAATAACGTACTGTTTCAGCATCATAATGCTTTAATACATCGCGAATAGTGAAAAAATTATTGAGTGATTTTGACATTTTTTCTTGGTCGACCATCACCATACCTGAGTGCATCCAATAATTGACATATTGTCCATCATGGGCGCACGTTGATTGGGCAATTTCGTTTTCATGATGCGGAAACATTAAATCTGAACCGCCACCGTGAATATCAAAGTGATTGCCTAATTGATAGCTGTTCATTGCTGAACATTCAATGTGCCAACCAGGGCGACCTTTACCCCATGGTGAATCCCAACTTGGTTCGTTAGGTTTTGACATTTTCCATAATACAAAATCCATTGGGTTTTGTTTAACATCAACAACTTCAACTCGAGCACCAGCTTGTAATTGTTCTAAATTTTGGCGAGATAAAATACCGTAATTCGGATCGCTGTCTACCGAAAACATGACATCACCATTATTGGCAATATATGCATGTTTTTTTTCGAGAAGCTCTTCAACTAATTTGATAATTTGTGGCATATGATGAGTTGCACGAGGCTCTATATCAGGCCGACGAATATTTAGTGCATCAAAATCGGCATACATTTCTTGTAGCATTCTATCTGTAAGTTGATCACAGGTTTCACCATTTTCGAACGCACGTCTAATGATTTTGTCATCAACATCAGTAATATTACGAACATAAGTTAAATCGTAACCTAAAAAACGTAAATAACGTGCGACAACATCGAAAGCAACGAAAGTACGTCCGTGACCAATATGACAAAGATCGTAAATTGTCACTCCACAAACATAGAGTCCAACTTTATTAGGGGTAATTGGTTGAAATATTTCTTTTTCTCGTGTTAATGTATTGAATATTTTTAACATTATAATCTACAGGGTAAAATTGATGGATTTTGTTAGATAATATAACAAAATTCTGGATATGACGAAATTACTTATTAAGAACTTTGTAAGCAAAATTGAGAAAATGCGTATAACAATATAACTGAATTAAATTTGTTGAGTTTGTATAGATGTTTTTAAGGTTGATGATAAGAAATATGATGTACTATAAATACAAACCTTAATCTTATTTAAATTGGCGGTTTACCCGCCAATTTAAATTAAAATAACTTATTGTTTTAAATGGCGATAGATATAAATGAGTATAATCGATCCAAGTACTGAAATTAACAAACTAGGGAAATTAAATCCAGTTACACTACCCCAACCAAAGAAGGTGCTAATATACCCACCCACTAAGGCTCCTGCTATGCCTAATAAAATAGTTTTAAAAACCCCTACACGTCCTAGTGGCATAAAAAACTTTGCAATCCAGCCGGCAATTAATCCTAGAATAACCCAACTTATAATACCCATGATAATTTCCTTCTTTTATTGAAATTAATTTTAGTTTACTCAAATAAATAAAAAAATCTAACAGATGTTGATGCTCAATGTAATAGTTTTAATCAATTGATTAAAAATAATAAATGACGGTAAATTTTTTAATAATCAATGAATAAGGATTTGGTAGGTAAATGCTGTTGGTAATTTGTTATCTTATGATTTTTTTAATTAAAATTAAAGTATTTGACCATGTTTCCAACTCTGGACATATACTTGATGAATATAGGAAGATAACTAAACGTAATTAAAAGGGAGGTTTAATCTCCCTTTATATATTATTGTTCGAAAATTGTTTTATGTAGAATTTTAATAATTGACTCGGCATCATTGCTTTTTGCTAATAAACAAAGATTGTGAGTACTTGCCCCATAACAGCAAAGCCTAATAATAAATTCATCTAATACACCAAACACTTCTTTTGCAATGCCTCTGGTTGAGGTTAGGTTATTACCAATAATAGCAATGAGAGCTAAATCTTCCTCAATATCGACATGACAAACGGTTGATAATTCATCAAATAATTCTTTTGTTAATAAACTGTTTCCGTTGGTATTGGTACCTGTAGTGTCGATGGTTAGTGCAATACTTACTTCTGATGTAGTTACTAAATCAACCGAAATGTTATGCTTAGCTAATATCGTAAACACATTTGCAAGAAAGCCTTGTGCATGTAGCATATTTAAACTGGTTAGTGTTAGTAAGGTTTGTTTACGACGTAACGCCAATGCTCTGAAAACAGGTAATTTAGATGTGATGCTATTAGTGCTATAAACAATAGTTCCTCCATCTTGTGGCGCTTTACTTGAACCAACAAAGACTGGTATATTGCTACGTACAGCTGGGACTAGCGTTGCTGGGTGTAGTACTTTTGCTCCAAACGTTGCCATTTCGGTCGCCTCCGCAAAAGATATTTCATCAATGCGTTTAGCTGCTGGAGTAATGCGAGGGTCGTTAGTATAAATTCCAGCAACATCAGTCCAAATATCAATTTGAGTTGCACCCAATGCTTCACCTAGTAAAGCTGCTGTATAGTCACTTCCACCTCGTCCTAAAGTAGTGGTTTTTCCAGAACTTTCACTGCCAATAAACCCTTGTGTTACAATGACACAACTATTGTCTAGTGACTTTAAATGGGCACAACAAAGCTGTTTAATATCTTCAATTTTAGGTGTTGCTTTACCAAAGTTATTATTGGTGCGCATAACTTTTCGTACGTCAAACCACATGGCTTTTTTCTGTTTTTCTTTTAGTATTTCGACAAACAGTTTTGAAGACATAATTTCACCGTGGCTAACAAGTTCATCGGTTAACGCGGGTGATGTTGCTAAGCTTGCCGCTTCTGACAATGAGGCTATATTGGCAATGATTTGGTCTATTTCAGCACGTAGTTTTGGATTTTCAGGTAATTGTTCTAGAATGTTGTATTGAATCGATTGAATTTTCGCAATATGTTGAGATCTTACTTCAGCGTCACGTCCTTCTGCTAATGCAACTAACAAATTTGTTACACCAGCGGAGGCTGATAATACAACAACCTTTACGTTAGGGTTAGCTATTACAATATTGGCACTATTTACCATTGCTGGATAATCGGCAACACTAGTACCACCAAATTTAGCTATTATAAATGATGTTTCCATGGATTCCTCATATTAAAAATTTTTATTTTTAACAGAGTTAGAGCGGGCATGTTCTATTTACAATTAAAAAGTACAAACCATGAAGCGCTCCACCTGTTAAGGTGACAACCCAAGGGATTCAGCCCTTGCAGTCGATTTAATTACTTCTGGATGGGTAATCAAACCTCGGCATTACGCCCCCTCGATCATTTATTAGTGGTTCCAGTCCCTAAAATGACTTACCTGAGTAATGCGCCTCTTCGTTTTGCAACTTCTGTTACGAAATCAGCACTATATAGGATTAACGATTTTATTAATTGTGTCAATAGGTTAAAAGTTAAAAATTATTTAGTTGTAATATGGCAAAATGGAAAGATCTATAGCTCTCGTTCAAACAATTCAATAATAGTTTGATATAATTTTTTTACTGTACAATCTTTAGTTGGTGTACTAAAGATTGTATCATCACCAGCAATTGAACCTAAAATACCTTCCGATTTACCAATTGAGTCTAGTAATCGAGCAATGAGTTGAGCTGCGCCTGGGCTAGTACGTATCACCACCATTGAGCTATTGAAATCAATATCAATCACTAAGTTTTTTAATGGGCTACTAGTTGTTGGTACGCTTATTTCTGCAGGTAAACAATAGACCATTTCGGATTTTGCATTTCTGGTTCTTACCGCACCAAATTTGGTTAGCATACGTGAAACTTTTGATTGATTAATGTTATCAAATCCTTGTTCTTGTAACGCTTGTACGATTTCTACTTGTGAACTAAACTTCTCTTGACGAAGCATCTCTTTAAATGTTTTTGTGAGATTAGCTTGTTTCATAATGTTCCTTGGCTTCTAATTTGTTACTCTTTACTACTAATAAATGTCGTTATAAGACTCATAATAAAGTCTAATTAAATCAAAATAACTACGACCAATTTTAATGTATCAGTAGCAATTATTATATACATAATTATGCGTTAAATATGCATAAAATTAAAGTGTTGATTTAATAGCATCCTTCGGTCTATAAGATTTCACTATTTGGTCATAGGTTTCAATATAAGGTCCTTCTAGTAGTTGTATACAATAAGGGATACTAGCAAATATGCCACTCACAATAACATTACCTTGATCATCTTTAACACCCTCAAGTGTTTCTTTAATTGATTTTGGTCTACCAGGTAGGTTGATGATTAGACATTTTTTGCGAATAACACCAACTTGCCTAGATAAAATAGCAGTTGGTACAAAATGTAAACTGATCTGACGCATCTGTTCGCCATAACCTGGCATTACACGATCAGCGATTGCTAATGTTGCATCAGGCGTTACGTCTCTAGTCGCAGGGCCTGTGCCACCAGTAGTTAAAATTAAATGGCAATGTTGACTATCAACAAGTTCACATAATGTTTGTTCAATAACAACTTGTTCATCTGGAATAATATGGTTTTCGGTTGTAAATGGTGTTTTCAGTGCTGTTTGCAACCATGATATTAATGATGGTATGCCTTCATCTTGATAAATGCCACTTGATGCTCTATCTGACACTGAAACTAATCCAATCTTAAACATGATACTTATTCCTTAAGCAATAACTTAGACGCAGAATGATAATTAAAGATACGTTATTAGTATTTAATTAATAATATGTGTTTTATTTTAGAAATTATAATTTATTTATATTGATATAAATAAAACTAAAAAGCTCTTTACAATGATTGATTATATTGTCGATTCATTAAACATGATATCATATTATTAAAATAATAATTGATTCACTTAGGATATATTCATGCTATCAATTCCTGCACTTGAGTTAATCTCACTCAAGAAAATCTATAAAAACGGTGTAGAAGCATTAAAAGGTATCGATTTAACTGTACAAGCAGGCGATTTTTATGCTTTGCTGGGACCAAATGGCGCTGGTAAATCAACAACAATAGGTATTATTAGTTCATTAGTGACTAAAACTTGCGGGCAAGTAAAAATCTTTGGTTACGACTTAGATACCGATATTGTAAATGCTAAAAGACAATTAGGGATTGTACCGCAAGAATTCAATTTTAACCAATTTGAAGAAGTGTTACAAATAGTCACTAATCAAGGTGGTTATTATGGATTGCCCCGAAAAATCGCATTAGAGCGAGCCGAAAAATATTTGCGAGTTTTAGATTTGTGGGATAAACGTCATAGTCGAGCTAACATGCTATCAGGTGGAATGAAAAGGCGATTAATGATAGCCAGAGCTCTCGTGCATGAACCTAAATTATTAATTCTTGATGAGCCGACTGCAGGCGTTGATATTGAATTACGCCGTTCTATGTGGGATTTTTTACGTGAAATCAATCGTCAAGGTATCACAATTATTTTAACTACACATTATTTAGAAGAGGCAGAAATGCTCTGTAGAAATATTGGTATTATTCAGAGCGGCAAATTGATAGCAAACTCATCAATGCGTGAGCTATTGGCGAAAAGCCAATCTGAAACAATTGTTATTGATTATGTGGCAACGCCTAAGCCGATTGAGTTAAATGGCTATAATTATTTCGATGTTGAGCCTGGGATGTTGGAAGTGAAAGTAGATAAACAAAATGGATTAAATCAATTATTTGAACAATTAAATAAACAAAATATTAAAGTTATCAGCGTACGAAATAAAGCGAATCGATTAGAAGAGTTATTTGTTGAGCTGTTGCATAGTGATACTAAACAAAAAGGTGGCATTAATGAATAATTTATATTGGATTGCCTTAAAAAGTATTTGGCGTAAAGAAGTGACCCGATTTTTAAGAATTTGGATTCAAACCTTAATTCCACCTGTTATTACCATGTCTCTTTATTTTATTATCTTTGGTAATTTAATTGGCTCTCGTGTTGGCGACATGGGCGGTTTTAGCTATATGGAATTTATTGTTCCAGGCTTAATAATGATGTCAGTAATTACTAATTCCTATACCAATGTTTGTTCATCCTTTTTTAGTGCTAAATTTCAACGTAACATTGAAGAAATATTGGTGGCACCAGTACCAACAAATATTCTTATTCTAGGATATGTCGGTGGTGGTGTGATGCGCGGTATTTTAACGGGTATTTTGGTTACTGTTGTATCGCTATTCTTTGTTCGCTTCGATGTACATTCTTGGTTGTTTGTTATTTTTACATTGCTATTGACCTCAATTTTATTTTCATTAGCTGGTCTACTCAATGCAGTATTTGCCAAGACGTTTGATGATATAAGCATTATTCCAACATTTGTGTTAACACCATTAACTTATCTAGGCGGTGTTTTTTATTCAATTACAATGCTACCAACATTTTGGCAATGGGTATCGAAAATTAATCCCATTGTTTATATGATTAATGGTTTTCGTTATGGATTTTTGGGAGTGTCAGATGTGCCATTATGGATCACATTTTCAATGCTTATTTTATTTGTAACTGTACTTTATGTAATTGCATGGCGACTGATTGATAGTGGACTAGGATTGAGAAGTTAATTAAAGCTAGGAAATAGTAATTATTATTCCGCCGTATTGTATCGGCGGAATAATAATTAGCTACTGTGCACCAGCAACAGCTTCCTTAGCCATCTCAGTGATTTTAGTAAAATCACCTTTTGCTATGGCATCCGTTGGAATAAACCAAGTTCCACCAACACATAGTACATTATTAAGTGCCAAATAATCACGGTAGTTTTTAGGATTCACACCGCCTGTAGGGCAAAACTTCATGTATCCGCAAGGACCAGAAAATGCCTTTAATGCAGCAACTCCGCCATTGATTTCAGCTGGGAAGAATTTTAATGCCGTTAAACCATATTCTTGGGCTTTTAATAATTCAGAAATAGTTGCAATACCAGGAATAACAGGAATAGGGCCTGCAACTGCAGCTTCTAAAATAGCATCGGTAATTCCTGGTGTAATAACAAACTCTACACCAGCTTCAGTAACTTGTTTTAGTTGTTCAACACTAGTTACTGTTCCTGCTCCTACAATTGCTTCAGGAACTTCTTTGCTGATTTTCTTAATTGCTTCAATCGCACAAGCTGTTCTTAACGTTACTTCTAGTACCTTCACTCCACCAGCAATAAGAGCTTTAGCTAGTGGTACAGCATCCTCAATTCGTTCAATAACGATAACCGGAACCACTGGTCCCATAGTTAAAATTTCTTCAGCACTTCGTTTCCATTTTTTCATTTGTTTCTACCCATACCTTATTGATACTATAAAGCAATAATCCCTAATAAATAGGGATTATTTTGTTATTCATAAATACCTAATTTCTTTTCTAAATAATGGATATTTGTGCCACCTTTTTGGAAGCCCTTATCGTTCATAATATCAATATGAAGATCAATATTGGTTTTGATCCCATCAATAACCAGTTCGGCTAACGCATTTTTCATACGTGCTATAGCAACCTCACGTGTTTCACCATAAGCAATTAATTTACCAATCATTGAGTCATAGTAAGGTGGGACACTATAACCAGCATAAATATGTGATTCCCAACGAATGCCAAAGCCACCTGGTGCATGGAAGCGAGTGATTTTCCCTGGTGATGGCATAAACGATTTGGGATCTTCAGCATTAATTCTACATTCAATCGCATGACCTTTAATTTCAATATCACTTTGTTTAATTGAAAGTGGTTTGCCGGCTGCAATTAAAATTTGTTCCCTAATTAGATCAACACCGGTTATCATTTCAGTAACAGGATGTTCTACTTGAATACGGGTATTCATTTCAATGAAATAAAACTCGCCATTTTCAAATAAAAATTCGAATGTGCCAGCTCCTCGGTAGCCAATCTCGATACATGCATTAACGCAACGTTCACCGATGAATTTGCGCATTTTTGGCGTAATACCAATAGCTGGTGCCTCTTCAACAACTTTCTGATGTCGTCTTTGCATTGAGCAGTCTCGTTCACCCAAATACACAGCATTTCCTTGACCATCAGAAAGTACCTGAATTTCAATATGACGTGGATTTTCAAGGAATTTTTCCATGTAAACCATATCATTATTGAAAGCAGTTTTGGCCTCTAACTTGGTCATTTTGATAGATTGTTCAAGATCATTTTCTTCACGAACAATACGCATGCCTCGTCCGCCACCGCCACCAGAAGCTTTAATAATAACAGGATAGCCAATTTGCTTGGCAATTTGTTTATTAATTTCAATATCACTACTTAGAGGGCCATCTGAACCAGGTACACAAGGAACACCTGCTTTTTTCATGGCGTGAATTGCTGATACTTTATCACCCATAAGGCGAATAGTATCCGGTTTAGGACCAACAAAAATAAATCCAGATCGCTCAACTTGTTCAGCAAAATCTGCATTTTCAGATAAGAAACCATAACCTGGATGAATAGCAGCTGCTCCAGTTACTTCCGCAGCTGAAATTAATGCAGGAACGTTAAGGTAACTTTTTACCGAAGCTGCTGAGCCAATACAGACGGTTTCGTCTGCAAGTAATACATGTTTTAAATCTTTATCTGCCGTAGAATGAACGGCGACAGTTTTTATTCCAAGTTCTTTACATGCTCGTAAGATACGTAGAGCTATTTCTCCACGATTCGCAATAAGAATTTTATCAAGCATATTCAATCTCTTAATCGTATTGTCAATAATAAATTCAGATTATTCAATAATGAATAGTGGCTGATCAAATTCAACTGGTTGACCATTTTCAACCAATATGGCTTTTATTGTACCAGCTTTTTCTGACTCAATTTGGTTCATCATTTTCATCGCTTCAACGATGCAAAGCACATCGCCAACATTTACTGTTTGGCCAATTTCAACAAAAGCTTTTGATTCTGGGCTAGGTGTACGATAAAAAGTTCCAACCATTGGGGATTTAATTGTTGTACCATCAGTTACCACATTATCAGTTACAACTTCTGTTTGAACGGTTGGAGCAACTACAACAGGAGCTGGTTGAGGAATTTGAATATTTTGTACTGGCGCAGAATAGTTTGTAGTAGGAGCTGCTCGACTAATTCGAACTGATTCCTCACCTTCAGAAATTTCAAGCTCTGAAATACCTGACTCTTCAACTAATTCAATTAACTTTTTAATTTTGCGTATATCCATGAATTACACCGTGTTTATTTGATATAAGTAACAATTATTTAAATGCATCCTTATTATCGACTAAAGCTGTTTTTTAGTCGGTAATAAAGTTGTAACTCAACATTAACGCTGAAGAATACACTGTAAAACAGATTTTGTCATTATATATCTCCTTTACAATCACTTGTTATACTATTTTCTAGGTATTATTTTATAATTGCGATACAATATCGACCGTTAATTACTATTGAGATTTGCTATGGTTTGAAAGGATTAAATAATACTCCATTTAGCCTTGATAAATTTGAAATATTTATTTTTTGATTCCATGGTGGTTTTTAATACTGAAATATACTTAAACAAGATTAATTCTAGGAAGAGTTTTTATTATGTTCAAAAAAGTTCGTGGCTTGTTTTCAAATGATTTATCAATCGATTTAGGTACAGCGAATACACTTATTTATGTAAAAGGGCAAGGTATAGTATTAAACGAACCTTCTGTTGTAGCGATTCGCCAAGATCACCGCACAGGTACTCCAAAAAGTGTTGCTGCTGTTGGGCATGCTGCGAAACTAATGTTAGGGCGAACACCAGGTAATATAGCAGCCATTAGACCGATGAAAGATGGCGTTATTGCTGATTTTTCTGTTACTGAAAAAATGTTACAGCACTTTATCCGTCAAGTTCATAGCCATAGTTTTTTAAGACCAAGTCCTCGCGTACTTGTTTGTGTTCCTGTAGGTGCTACGCAAGTTGAACGCAGAGCTATCCGAGAGTCAGCCTTAGGCGCAGGGGCTCGTGAAGTGTATTTAATTGAAGAACCAATGGCAGCTGCTATTGGTGCTGATTTACCTGTATCTGCGCCTACTGGTTCAATGGTTGTTGATATTGGTGGTGGAACTACCGAAGTGGCTGTCATTTCGCTAAATGGTGTTGTTTATTCTGCATCTGCTCGTATTGGTGGTGACCGATTTGATGAAGCGATTATTAACTACGTTCGTCGCAATTATGGCGCTTTAATTGGCGAGGCAACTGCCGAAAAAATCAAACATTTTATTGGCAGTGCTTATCCTGGCGATGAAGTTCTTGAAATTGAAGTGCGTGGGCGCAATCTTGCTGAAGGTGTGCCGCGTAGCTTTACTTTAAACTCTAATGAAATTTTAGAAGCATTACAAGAGCCATTAAGCGGTATTGTTAGTGCGGTAAAAGTTGCATTAGAGCAGTGCCCTCCTGAGCTTGCTTCTGATATTTCAGAACATGGTATGGTTTTAACCGGTGGTGGTGCTTTATTACGCAATATTGATAAGTTATTATCAGCTGAAACAGGTATTCATGTAGTAGTAGCTGAAGATCCATTAACGTGCGTTGCCAGAGGTGGCGGCAAGGCGCTAGATATGGTTGATATGCATGGTGGTGATCTATTTAGTGAAGAGTAATTAATAAGTTATTGTTAATTATTTTTATGTTGATAAAACAATAACTAAGCATGAATCTCACATTTTCCCCGCCGACAATCGTGTCGGCGGAGTCATATTTTGAAATAATTAGATCTTGAGCTTTAAACAGGTAAGTGCCGGCAATGAAATTACTTTTTTCTAAACGCTCCCCTCTTAGTGTACAATTATTTACTTCTCTGGCGTTAGCCTTGGTTCTAATTGTATTAGATATCAATTATCGTCCATTTAAAGAAATTCGTTATTATTTAGATACCCTTATTTCTCCTCTATATTATGTTTCAAATGCACCAAAGTCGTCGTTTGATTCTCTCTACGAGATGTCCAAAACACGAGAAACATTAATAAATGAAAATGCAAATTTGCATGCAGATTTATTACAACAAAAAAACGATCTATTGTTACTTGAGCATTTAAAACATGAAAATGATAGACTTCGCGAATTGTTAGGTTCACCTTTAAGGCATGATGAACAAAAGATGGCTGCACAAGTATTGCTTATAGACACTGATCCTTATATCTATCAATTTGTTGTAAATAAAGGTAAACAAGATGGTGTTTATGTTGGGCAACCTGTTGTTGATGAAAAAGGGATTGTAGGGCAAATTTATGAAACAGCCCAATCTACTAGTCGTGCAATTTTATTGTGCGATTATCAACATGCGATACCAGTACAAGTATTAAGAAACGATATTGGTATGGTTGCTGTGGGGAACGGGTGTAGTAATGATTTAACATTAGAATTTATGCCTAATAACGTTGATATAAAAGTCGGTGATATTTTAGTTACTTCAGGGCTTGATGGCCGTTTTCCTGAAGGATATCCGGTAGCCGTAGTTAGTTCAGTAAAACTTGATATTACAGATTCAACCCCAATTATTTCAGCAACACCAACAGCGGATTTGAAGCGTTTACGTTATTTATTGTTATTGTGGGGAAATCAAGGAGTAAAACATGAGGGGTCGTAATCGAATAATAATTATTTGGATAACGCTATTAATAGGCTTATGTTTACAAATCATTCCGTGGTCTCCATCATATAGTATATTTAAACCACATATACTGATCTTAATTTTTGCTTATTGGTTGATAGCGCTTCCTCATCGAGTTGGGATTGGTACTGCATTTGTTTTTGGAACTATAATGGATCTATGTACTGGTTCTATTTTAGGAATCCATGCTTTTATTTATTCATTTATTGCTTATTTATTTGTTTTTAAATTCCAATTGATACGTAATTTAGCGTTATGGCAACAGTCGTTTATCATCTTTGGGATATCTATATGTTATAATTTACTGGTATTTTTATTTCAAGTCTGTATTTATCATACTATAACAATATCGCCATTGATTTTTATATCAAGCTGTATAGATAGTCTATTATGGATTGGTATCTATTTATTTTTACGACTAATAAGACGAAGCTTTGCTATCAATTAAAAGGAAATCTATGTCTGTTGAATTATTAATGAATGTAACGCCATCTGAAACTCGAGTTGCTTATATCGAAGATGGTGTATTGCAAGAAATCCATGTTGATCGTGAGTCTAGACGCGGTATTGTTGGAAATATTTATAAAGGTAAGATCATTCGTATTTTGCCTGGCATGCAAGCCGCTTTTGTAGATATTGGTCTTGATAAAGCTGCCTTTTTGCATGCATCAGATATTATGCCTCATACTGAGTGCGTATCAGATACAGAGCAAGAACAATTTCAAGTAAAAGATATCTCTGAACTTGTTCGCCAAGGACAGGACTTAATGGTACAAGTGGTTAAAGATCCATTGGGAACTAAAGGAGCTAGGCTTACAACCGATATTACTTTGCCATCACGTTATTTGGTATTAATGCCTGGATCAAATTCTGCGCATGTAGCCACATCACAACGCATAGAAAGTGAACAAGAACGTGAAAGGTTAAAAAATATTGTTGAGCAATATGTGACAACAGAAGCTGGCTTTATTGTTAGAACAGCCGCAGAAGGGGCTAGTGCGCATGAGTTAGAACAAGATGCCAATTTTTTAAAACGACTTTGGACTAAAATTCAAGAACGCATGGCTCGCCCAGTAAGTAAGAATCTAGTTTATGGGGAATTGGCATTATCCCAACGAGTATTGCGCGATTTTGTTGGTGATCCAATTGAACGAATTTTAGTAGATTCAAAATTAACTTATGATTTATTGGTTGAATTTACAAAAGAATTTATGCCTGAAGTAACCAATAAACTATCTCTTTATCGTGGTAATATTCCTATTTTCGATCTTTATGATACCGAAAATGAGATTCAAAGAGCATTAGATCGTAAAGTGAAATTAAAGTCTGGTGGGTATTTAATTATTGATCAAACCGAAGCCATGACTACTATTGATATCAATACTGGTGCATTTGTAGGTCATCGAAATTTAGAAGAAACGATTTTTAATACTAATATTGAGGCAACAATAGCAATTGCCCGTCAATTACGTTTGCGTAATTTGGGGGGCATTATTATTATTGATTTTATTGATATGCAAGAAGATTTGCATCGTGAACGGGTGTTACAATCGCTGCATGATTCTTTATCTAAAGATAGAGCTAGAACAACTGTTAATTTATTTTCGAGTTTAGGATTAGTCGAAATGACTCGCAAGCGAACACGTGAAAGTATAGGGCATATTCTGTGTGAAGAATGTCCAGCATGTAAAGGTCGTGGTATGGTCAAATCGGTAGAAACAGTTTGCAACGAAATATTACGTGATATAGTTCGTGTTTATAAAGCGCATCATTCAGAATACTTTTTGGTTTATGCCTCGGCTGCTGTGGCTAATGCTTTAACTAATGATGAGTCCCATGCTTTAGCTGAAGTTGAGGTGTTTGTGGGTAAACGTGTTGAAGTAAAAGTTGAACCACTTTATATTCAAGAACAATATGATGTTGTATTAATGTAGAAGCAATATCTTGTAAAAAAGTTTCAGGTAACTATACGTTTCAGTATAAAAATGATGAAAGTTAAATAATCGTTATGATCAACTAGTTATAATCGATTATCAAAGTACTTCCATTCACAATTAGAATTTAAGGAATTTATGATAGTAACTCAAGTGAGTGAACGACTACTCAACCCAAATAATCTAAACCAACAAGATCTTTCGCATTTGCTTGATATGTTGAGCTCAAGGGAAATTGATTTTGGTGATTTGTATTTTCTATCTGGTTATTATGAAAACTGGTTACTTGAAGATGGTATTATAAAAAATGCCTCATTTCATCGTGACCAAGGAGTTGGTGTTAGAGCCGTTGTTGGCGAAAAAACAGGGTTTGCTTATACTGATCAGCTTTCATTAGCGCGGTTAGAACAAAGTATATTCGCAGCAAATTCAATCACTAAAATACAAACACCTATCAAAGTGACGCCATTTAAATCTGCTCAAACAGTATCTATATACTCGTCAATCAACCCGATCAATTCTTTTTCTAAAGAACAGAAAATTGAATTGTTGCAACAAATTGACCACTTAGCACGCTCAATCGATCCTAGAGTTATTGAAGTTTCAGCCAGTTTGACTGGAAGTTATGAAGATATTTTAATAGCAGCAACTGATGGTACATTAAAAGCTGACATTCGTCCTTTGGTGCGTTTATCCGTTTCAGTTTTGGTTGAAAAAGAGGGTAGACGTGAGCGAGGAAGTAGTGGTGGCGGTGGTCGATTTGGGTATGAATATTTTTTAACAATCAACCCAAAAACATCAGAAAGTTATGCTGACAGCTATGCCCGAGAAGCCGTGCGTCAAGCACTTGTTTCTCTTTCTGCTAAAGCCGCACCAGCAGGAACAATGCCTGTTGTTTTAGGTGCTGGTTGGCCTGGCGTTTTGTTACATGAGGCTGTAGGTCATGGCTTAGAAGGCGATTTTAATCGTAAAAACAGTTCAGTTTTTTCTGGAAAAATTGGTGAACAAGTTACTTCAGAAGTTTGTACTATTGTTGATGATGGCACGATTGAAAATCGCCGTGGCTCACTATCTATTGATGACGAAGGTACTCCAAGTCAAAAAACAGTGCTTATTGAAAATGGTATTTTAAAAGGCTATATGTTTGATAAGATTAACGCAAAATTGATGAATACATGTTCAACTGGTAATGGTCGTCGTGAAGGATATGCATACTTACCTATGCCAAGAATGACCAATACCTATATGTTGGCAGGAAATTCTTCTTTTGACGATATCATTAGTAGCGTCGATTATGGTCTTTATGCACCTAATTTTGCTGGTGGACAAGTAGATATCACCTCTGGTAAGTTTGTGTTTTCAACTTCAGAAGCTTACTTAATTGAAAAGGGAAAAATAACAACTCCAGTTAAAGGTGCCACATTAATCGGTTCAGGTATAGAAACTATGCAGCAAATATCTATGGTAGGTAATGATTTAGCATTAGATTCTGGTGTAGGTGTTTGTGGTAAAGCAGGGCAGAGCGTACCTGTTGGGGTTGGGCAACCCACTTTAAAAGTGGATAATTTAACCGTTGGTGGTACCATTAACCACTAATAATAATACATCAATGGGATTTAAAAATAGATGGAAACAATAATTACACTTTATCATGCGTTTGTTAATTTGGACATTGCAACGCTTTCAAACCCTAATGTGCTATGGACACTATATGGGATGTTGTTTGTCATTATTCTTTTAGAAAATGGCGTTTTACCAGCGGCTTTTTTACCTGGAGACAGTCTATTATTCTTAACTGGTGTGTTAATTAGCCAAAATGTATTCCATTTTGGTTTAATTAATTTTGTTTTAATTGCTGGCGCTGCTTTAGGTACTTGGTTAGGTTATGCTCAAGGACTTTGGCTTGGTAATACTAAGCTTGTCCAAGGTTGGATGGCACATATACCTGAAAAATATCATCATAAATCTGAAGTATTATTCCATAAGTACGGATTACAAGCGCTATTTATTGGGAGATTTATTGCTTTTGTACGTACATTATTACCGATGATGGCTGGATTATCAGGACTACACAGTCGAAAATTCCATATTTATAATATAATCAGTGCTACATTATGGATTTTCTTGATTGTAACATTAGGTTACCTATTTGGATTATCACCAGTTTTCAAAGAGTATGAAAAGCAGATCATGTCTTTATTAATGCTAATACCTGTTTTGTTGTTGGTGTTAGGGTTAATTTTTTCAATTTTTCTCGCTGTTAAGCGCTCTTTAAGCAATAAAAAGCAATCTAAAATTGGATTAAACGATAACAAGAAGTAGAAAGTGAAATTAACCGATAAGCCGGGTTCTGTCGTGGACAATCATTCCTCTAGGCTAATACTCACGCATTAGCTCAAGCAGTCTACCCGGATTCAACGCGGGCCACGCCAATGAATCCCTATTTGACCTTGCTCCGAGTGGAGTTTACCGTGCCACAACTGTTACCAGTTGCGCGGTGTGCTCTTACCACACCCTTTCACCCTTACCTGATCTTATAAAATAAGCCATCGGCGGTTTTCTCTCTGTTGCACTTGTCGTGAATTTTCACTCTCGCAAAAATCCCCCAGGCGTTACCTGGCACTCTGCCCTATGGAGCCCGGACTTTCCTCCCCTTTGTTTATTTCTTTATAAAAACAACAAAGCAGCGATTGTCTGGTTAATTTCGTTAATGAGTATAACCTAAAGCGCAATATTGTCCAGAGATGTCTTTTCTTTAGGAAATAGATGACTGAAATTTAAACATGAGTAAAGTAATGTAATTCCATAGGATTGAAATAACAAATTCTTAGCACATCTTGTTGATGTGCTATAAAACAAGATAATTTATTACCATTTTTTCTGTCGTTGGTTTTCATCATAATTGAACCATGTTACTACCCCTTTAGACATAATAATATCAAGCTTTCCTTCAATAATATTGTATTGCGTTTCGCCAATTAACATATGACTTGTTGAGCTCTTTTTAGTGTATTGATATGTCCACTGTGTTTCGTTGCTATTGATAGCGGTTTTTGTTGTTGGCTCACCAAATAGGGACAAAATCTGAGCTTCAGTTGATGACCCTTCAACAATTTTGCTTACTTTTGCGTTATTAAGCGGTGTGCCTTGCTCAACAAGATTTTTTTGTGTACATGCTGATAAAGCAAGTATAGAACAAAGGATGAGCAGAAATTTTTTAATATTTTTCATGATATAGTTGCCTATTGTGTTAATTTGTAGTTGATATGAAATGTGAATTGATAATAGCATATGTTTTATAACGTTCAAGATAGGGCAACTGAAGGTATAATTAAAAAATTTAATTCGTTAGTGCTGTACTTTTTTAATGTAATCAGATTTTCTTTTCTATACCATTCACTAAATTTTATTTCCATTTTTTAATTTATCTTAGTTTATAACCATAAGTATCTATGTTATTCTTTTCTACCCAATACAAGAGAAAATTTGATAGTTTAATTTGTTTTAGTATTTATTTTAATCGATTTTGAGTGGTAGCATTTAATTAGCTATCAACTAATGAATAAGCTGTTTGGCTTTTATGCCAAATACATACAGATATTAAAGATTTTATAACAATTTATTAATAAACCGAAAAAGATAGTTAGTGTTATTATATAAGCTGCGATATACTTTAACGCTAGTAAAATTTAGTTGCTATGGAATAACCAATGGAAAAACAGTTTCAATTAACAAATAGTAAAGAGATTATTGCTTATTTAGCTCAACAATTCCCAAATTGTTTTACCCTTGAAGGTGAGGCAAAGCCATTAAAGATTGGAATTTTTCAAGATATTATTTCTCGTTTAGATGGTAATGACGAACTTAGTAAAACTAAACTCCGTGCCGCACTGCGCTCATACACAATGAGTTGGCGTTACTTATATAGTATAAAAGAAGGAGCCAATCGTGTTGATTTAGATGGTAATCCTACTGAGGTTATTAGCCAAGAACAGATAGATCATGCGCTACAACAGTTGAAAGAGAGCAAAGAAAAAGCTAAAGAGCGTTTTAAAGAACGTGAAAAAGAAAAACGTAAAGCTACTCGGATGCTTCCTAAAAAAGCTAAAGCTTTAAAAATTGGTGATTTTGTTAAAGTTATAGTAGGTAATAAACCTATAAAAGTACAAGTCATTAATATTGAAAAAGAGCATATTAAGGTAAAGGTTGGTGCAGGTATGGAGTTAACGGTCAAACCTGAACATATTATCAATAAGTAGAGAGTTTGAATGAATAAATTACTCAATGGTATTATTACACTTAGCCTTATTTTGGGTATTTTTAGCCAAAATGTTCAGGCAAAACCGCAAGCTAATGAACAAATACCAGTTCTAAAGCAAGATGATATCCACCAAGTTGTTGCTAAGCGTGTAACGAATTTTTTTACTCAATCACATTATCGTAATTTTTCCTTGGATGGTGCTTTTTCAGCTCAGATTTTTGATCGCTATTTCAAATTATTGGATGGTAGTAAATCCATTTTTATTCAAAGTGATGTTGATGGTTTTCGAAATAGACAAGAGTCTTTAGGTCAAGAATTAATCGATGGTAATTTAAAGACGGCTTATGATATTTACAATCTTTTTTTGAAAAAACGTTATGACCGTTATCAATATGCTCTTGAAGTTTTACAACGGCCTATGGATTTTTCTGCCAATGATGAAATTGATTTTAATCGTGAAGAAATTGCTTGGCCGACTTCAGAAAACGAACTTAATGTTTATTGGGATAAGCGTGTTAAATATGATGAATTGAGTTTATCCTTATCGGGAAAAAATGAAAAAGAGATCCGTAAAGTTTTAAGTAAACGTTACAATCGCGTTTTAAAAACGATAATGCAATCAAATAATGAAGATGCCTTTCAAGTATTTATGAATGCATTTGCCAGAGAAATTGATCCTCACACTAGTTATTTGGCACCACGTAAAAAACGAGATTTTGATTCCGAAATGAGTTTATCATTTGAAGGTATTGGTGCAACATTGAGCCAGCAAGATGACTATACGGTGATTATGTCTTTTGTAACAGGCGGACCTGCTGAAAAGAGTAAGTTACTTACCATCGGGGATAGGATTATTGGAGTAGGTCAAAGTAATTCAGCGATTGAAGATGTTATTGGGTGGCGCTTGGATGATATTGTCGATAAAATTCGTGGACCTAAAGGTACTGTTGTAAGATTGGAAATTTTACCTGCTGGTAATAATAGTAAGGCAAAAGTAATTGAGCTCACTCGTGATAAGATTCATTTTGAAGATAGAGAAGCGAAATTAAATATTATCGATAATCCACGTGGTAAAGTTGGCGTTATTGAAATACCAAGTTTCTATATGGGATTAACGGAAAAAGTTGAAGGACTCTTATCAAAAGCAAATAAAGAAAATTTGCAAGGTTTAGTTATTGATTTACGTGATAATGGCGGTGGTTCGTTAACCGAAGTTATCAATTTAACTGGCTTATTCATTGATACTGGACCAGTTGTTCAAGTACGTGATAATTTACAAAAAGTCATCACTTACAATGATAAGAATAAAGGTATTGAATACACCGGGCCACTTGTTGTTATGATTAATCGTTATAGTGCATCAGCATCAGAAATATTTTCTGCGGCTATGCAAGATTATGGGCGAGCATTAATAGTTGGTGAAACCACTTATGGTAAGGGAACCGTCCAAACTTCTCGTAACATCTCTTATCCAGTTGATGCAAGACTACATCCAAGTTGGCCTGAACTTGGAGGGGCTCAATATACTATTCAGAAGTTTTATCGTATCAATGGCGGTAGCACACAATTAAAAGGCGTTGAGCCAGATATTGAAATGAATAAAGTTAAGTATGTTGATGAAACGGGAGAACGTTTTTTAGATAACGCACTACCGTGGGATAAAATACCATCAGCTGATTATTTGACTCTTGCCAATATTAAGCCATTGTTGCCTGATTTAGAATCACAACATTTAGCCAGAATTTCACATAATCCTGAATTTATGTATATTGATGAAGATATCAAACGATTTAATGATAAAAAAGATCGTCAATATATTGTTTCACTTAATAAGAAAAAACGAGAAGTAGAACAAAAAAATAATGAGGAACGTGATTTAAAAAGAACTAATGCACGTTTAAATAAGGTAGGTTTACCATCAATTACTAAATTAGATGATTTACCAAAAAATTATAAAAAACCTGATCCTTACTTAGATGAATCTATCGAGATACTTCTTGATTTTGCACCTAAGTATCCCAAAATCAAAGGCAATAACTCTATTAAAGAGGTTATTACGTTTGATTTACCAATCGAGAAAGCTAATAAATAATTGGAGATAACATAATGGATTCAAATTTAAAATATGCTTTAATCACAACTATTGCTGTGTTAGCTGTTTTGGCAACATTTGGTTTTATTGTTTGTATGAATTAAAAAGCTTGATTAATTAGTTGGTGATCATTATAGTATGCAACCTGCTTTTGAAAAGCGGGTTCTAATGAGGTGAGGTGTCCGAGTGGTTGAAGGAGCACGCCTGGAAAGTGTGTATACGGCAACGTATCAAGGGTTCGAATCCCTTCCTCACC
This sequence comes from Gilliamella sp. BG1, assembly GCF_046635625.1. Taxonomy (NCBI): domain Bacteria; kingdom Pseudomonadati; phylum Pseudomonadota; class Gammaproteobacteria; order Orbales; family Orbaceae; genus Gilliamella; species Gilliamella sp. BG1. Next base: position 22,016 of record NZ_JBIDFG010000003.1, read on the forward strand.
GCCATATTGAGTCATTAAAAGATGGAACCATTAGTTCATAACGCTATAAAACTAGCTATCTAGATTATTTTAATAGTTCGTAATTTATAGTTGTTATTTAAAATGACAAACAATACCTTCCTCTCCTAAATCATTTGGAGTTATTATGGAAAACTTACGCACAGTTCAAGACTTTATACGTTGGACAGCATCACAACTTAGTCTATCAGATGTCTTTTTAGGTCATGGTACAGATAATCCTATTGACGAGTCTAAACAATTAATTTTAGCAACGTTAGGATTATCGTTGTTTATTCCTGAAGAATTTTATTCCACAAATCTAACTAATGATGAAAAAAGTCAAATTATTGATATTATTCAAAAGCGAATAAAAGATCGTGTACCAACCCCTTATTTAACTAACCAAGCTTGGTTTTGTGGACATGCTTTTTATGTGGATGAGCGTGTATTAATTCCTCGTTCTCCTATTGGTGAACTAATTGATAACCATTTTGAGCAAATAATATTAACTGAACCTAAAAATATTTTAGATCTATGTACTGGTAGTGGCTGTATAGGGATTGCTTGCGCTTATGAGTTTGCTGATGCTCAAGTTGACATAACTGATATTTCATTAGAAGCATTAGATATCGCCCAAACAAATATTGAGATGCACGAAATGGATTTTCAAGTTACTCCTATTTTGTCAGATCTATTTGATGATGTGCCTGAAAAACAATACGATCTGATTGTCACTAATCCGCCTTATGTTGATAGTGAAGATATGAGTGATTTGCCAGATGAGTTTTTATATGAACCTAAATTAGCATTAGAAGCGGGCTTTGATGGTTTAGATCTGGTAAAAAAAATTTTACGAGATGCGATAAATTATTTAACACCAGCAGGTGTATTAGTTTGTGAAGTCGGCAATAGTTGGGTTAGCTTACAACAACAATATCCCGATGTCCCTTTTAATTGGATAGAATTTGAACGTGGTGGGTTGGGTGTATTTTCTATCACACGTGAAGAACTGGTTCAATATCATTACTGTTTTAAATAAACTGTTATTAATCATTGGAATAAATTTATTATGGCTGGAAACTCAATCGGAAAATTATTCAAAGTAACCACATTTGGTGAATCGCACGGTGTAGCATTAGGGTGTGTTGTCGATGGTGTTCCTCCTGGACTTGCGTTAACAGAATCAGACATGCAAAATGATCTTGATCGTCGTAGACCTGGCTCATCTCGTTATACAACTCAACGCCGAGAAGCAGATCAAGTCAAAATTTTGTCAGGCGTATTTGAAGGTGTTACAACTGGAACGAGTATTGGTTTACTTATTGAAAATACCGATCAACGTTCTCAAGATTATAGTAAAATTAAAGATATCTTCAGACCAAGCCATGCAGATTACACTTATCAAAATAAATATGGCATACGAGATTATCGTGGTGGCGGTCGCTCCTCTGCTCGTGAAACGGCTATGAGAGTTGCTGCCGGCGCTATTGCAAAAAAATATCTACAAGAAAAGCTTGGCATTACTATTCGTGGTTATTTGGCTCAGATGGGTGATGTAAAATGTGAATTGAAAGACTGGCAACAAGTTGAACACAATCCATTTTTTTGCGCAGATGAGAGTAAATTAGATGCACTTGAACAGCTGCTTCGGTCATTAAAAAAAGAGGGTGACTCAATAGGTGCGAAAGTTTGCATTGTTGCTGAAAATATTCCAGTAGGACTTGGCGAACCTGTATTTGATAAACTAGATGCTGATCTTGCGCATGCACTAATGAGTATTAATGCCGTGAAAGGTGTAGAAATTGGCGATGGTTTTGCTGTTGTGAATAAACGTGGTAGCGAAAATCGTGATGAAATAACACCTAAAGGCTTTTTATCTAATCATGCTGGTGGGATTTTAGGTGGTATTAGTTCAGGACAAACCATATCAGCCAGCATAGCACTTAAACCCACGCCTAGTATAGAAATTCCAGGTAAATCAGTTAATATTTTGGGTGAAAGCGTTGAAGTATCTACACATGGTCGACATGATCCATGTGTTGGCATTCGAGCTGTACCAATTGCTGAAGCAATGGTTGCTATTGTGCTGATGGATCACTACCTTCGTTATCGGGCTCAATGTGGTGATGTAAATAAATTATGAGTTATGATCTGCTTATTTTACTTTTTCTGATTGCTGCTTTGGCCGGTTTTATTGATTCTATTGCTGGCGGAGGTGGTTTATTAACTGTCCCTGCATTACTTGCTGTTGGACTGCCACCAGCTAGTGCATTGGCAACCAATAAATTGCAAAGTTGCGGTGGTTCGTTTTCTGCTAGCCTATATTTTATCCGGCAGCATATGGTGGATTTGAAACAACAAAAATGGGCAATCGTTTTTGCTTTTGTTGGTTCAGCAATTGGAACATTATCTGTGATGCGTATCCAAGCTGATTTTTTAAAATTATTATTACCAATTTTAACTATTAGCGTTGGGCTCTATTTTTTACTTTCTCCAACTATTGGAGAAAACGACCGTAACAGTCGCCTTTCACTTATTCAATTCGCATTAATTCCTGCCTTTGGTATAGGTTTTTATGATGGATTTTTTGGCCCTGGTGCTGGTTCATTTTATGCGTTAGCTTATATCACGTTAGCTGGTTTTAATTTAACCAAAGCGACTGCACATACCAAAGTACTAAACTTCACCTCAAATTTGGCCGGCTTGCTGTTTTTTATTATAGGGGGAGAAGTAATATGGTCAATTGGATTGGTTATGTTAGTTGGTCAATTTATAGGAGCAAGGCTTGGTGCTAAAATGGTCATTGCCAAAGGTCGTAAATTAATTCGACCAATGTTAATTACAGTTTCGATTCTTATGAGTATAAAATTAATTTACGAAAACTTTTTTTAATTGCTTATAAGTTAAATAATTTATATTTTATTCTATCTAAAATATCTAAAGTAATTTTATTATCAATTCTACTGCTTCTCATTTTTACTTTTCATAATTAATTTATATTAAAATTTTTGTCAAAAACTTTCAGGAAAGTATGTGTTTGAGTATAAAATAGCAACAAGTATTTATTTCACTTAAATATTATTTAGTATATATTTGTGTTATATAAGATAGTTTGTGTTAACATGTCCCAATATTATGAAACTTCAACAATTACGCTATATTTTAGAAATAGCACGTTCTGGTTCAATAAATGAAGCAGCTAAGAATTTATATATTACTCAGCCAAGCTTATCAACAGCGGTGAAAGATCTAGAAGCTGAATTTGGTATTGAGATTTTTGTGCGCAGTTCTAAAGGAGTTTCACTTTCACCTGATGGTGTTGAGTTTTTAGGTTATGCCAAACAAGTTTTAGATCAAGCTGAACTATTGGAACAGCACTACTCAAAAAAAGAACCCTCTAAGCAGTTATGTAGTATATCCACTCAGCATTACGCTTTTGCGGTTAATGCCTTTGTTAACTTAATTAAAAAAAATCAAACAGATGAGTATGAGTTTACGCTTAGGGAAACAAAAACATATGATATTATCACCGATGTAGCTAATTTACGTAGTGAAGTTGGTATTTTGTATTTGAATGATTTTAATCAAAAAGTGATTTTACGGTTACTGAAAGAACATAGATTAACCTTTAATCCACTTTTTGAAGCTAATCCTCATGTATTTATTAGTACTCATCATCCATTATCATCCATGAAGTTATTAACTTTAGATGATTTAGAGGATTACCCTTATCTCTCTTTTGAGCAGGGCGAATATAACTCATTTTATTTTTCCGAAGAAATTTTAAGTACGGTTTATCATAAAAAGAGTATACACGTCAGTGATAGAGCAACCTTATTTAACTTATTGCATGGACTCAATGGTTATACCATTAGCACAGGGGTTTTAAGTGCTGACTTAAACGGATCTGATATTTTATCAATACCGTTAGATGTAGAAGAAAAAATCCTAATTGGCTGGATCACATCACAAAAGGCTCAACTAAGCTTATCAGCTCAAAATTATATTGAGGCGCTAAAAAAACTAATTCAAGAAGAGTATGGTTTCGAGCTTAAGTAAATACTGCTGCTAACTAAATAAATCAAATTGCTATTTTTATAAATTTCAGTATAATTACGTAACTCATATATTCACTATATGGATACCGAGGAATGTCTGAATTAGAGATCGGTCATTCCATTTTTTATGTTTATTTTAAGAGGTTTATTATGTCTCTAACTGTAGAAACTAAAGCGAAAATCGTTGCCGAATATGGTCGTGGCACTAATGACACTGGTTCAACAGAGGTTCAAGTTGCTCTTTTAACTGCACGTATTAATGATTTACAAGGTCATTTTTCTGAGCATAAAAAAGATCACCATAGCCGTCGTGGTCTATTACGTATGGTGTCTAGCCGTCGTAAATTATTAGATTATTTACGTCGTAAAGATATTGAACGTTATAACCAATTGATTAAAAAATTAGGTTTACGTCGCTAATTGACAATCTACTTGAAAAGAGGCTTAGGCCTCTTTTTCGTTGTGAAAAATCGGTGCTCTGATATAATATTGAGCGTTAAAAATTATTATTTTATGTAAGCCAACAAAGTAAAGGTTATATCTCATGTTTCGCGCGACTAATGAGAGCTCTATAATTTATAGATTTGTCATTAGTCGTGACAGTGAAATAATCTTTTTGTTGTATATACCCCCACATTGTTGAAGAGAGTATCAATAAGCGTAGCGTAATGTTGCGTCCTGTCGAAATATCAAACTTCAACATAACAAATAACAAGAGGACACTATTTTGTTTAATCCGACATGTCAAAAATTTCAATATGGTCGTCATACCGTGACTTTAGAAACTGGTATTATGGCTCGTCAAGCAACCGCAGCTGTTATGGTTAATATGGATGATACTGCTGTATTTGTCACGGTTGTTGCAAATAAAAAAGTAAAAGAAGGTCAAGACTTCTTCCCATTAACAGTTAATTACCAAGAACGTACCTATGCTGCAGGGCGTATTCCTGGTGGATTTTTTAAACGTGAAGGTCGTCCAAGTGAAGGTGAAACTCTAATTGCACGTTTAATCGACCGCCCGCTTCGTCCATTATTTCCTGAAGGATTTGTTAATGAAATCCAAATTATTGCAACCGTTGTTTCGGTTAATCCCGAGGTGAGCCCTGACCTAGTTGCAATGATTGGTGCTTCTGCTGCACTTTGCTTATCTGGTGTTCCATTCCACGGCCCTATTGGTGCTGCACGTGTTGGCTTTATTAATGATGAATTTGTATTAAATCCATCAGTAAAAGAGCTTGCAGCCAGTCGTCTAGATTTAGTTGTTGCGGGCACAAAAAGTGCAGTATTAATGGTTGAATCTGAAGCTGACTTACTCACTGAAGATCAAATGTTAGCAGCGGTAGTATTTGGTCATGAACAACAACAAGTTGTTATTGATAATATTAACGAATTTGTAGAAAAAGCCAATTGTGAAAAATGGGATTGGGTAGCACCGGCTAAAAATGAAGAGCTATATAACGCCATTGTTGAACTAGCTAAAGATCGTTTGGGCGAAGCTTATCGTATTACTGAAAAACAAGCACGTTATGCACAAATCGATTTAATTAAAGAAGACGTTTTAGCTGTACTAAAAGAACAAAATGACGAGCTTGATGAAAACGAAGTGATTAATATTATTGTTGAGTTGGAAAGTCAAATTGTTCGTAAGCGTGTTATTGCTGGTGAACCGCGTATTGATGGTCGTGAAAAAGATATGATTCGTGCACTTGATATCCGTACTAATGTCTTACCAAGAACTCATGGTAGTGCACTGTTTACACGTGGTGAAACTCAGGCACTAGTTACTGCAACATTAGGTACAGAGCGTGACGCACAAATCATTGATGAGTTAACTGGTGAATATACCGAACGGTTCTTACTTCATTACAATTTTCCTCCATACTCTGTTGGCGAAACAGGCATGGTTGGCTCACCAAAACGCCGAGAAATTGGTCATGGTCGCCTAGCTAAACGAGGTGTTGCGGCTGTAATGCCAAGCCGTGAAGAATTTCCATATACTGTTCGAGTAGTGTCTGAAATTACTGAGTCAAATGGTTCATCTTCAATGGCTTCTGTTTGTGGTGCTTCACTTGCTCTTATGGATGCAGGGGTACCAATCAAATCATCTGTTGCTGGTATTGCAATGGGATTAGTAAAAGAAGGTGATCAGTTTGTCGTATTATCAGATATTCTTGGTGACGAAGACCACCTTGGTGATATGGACTTTAAAGTAGCAGGTACACGCGAAGGTGTAAGTGCATTGCAAATGGATATCAAAATTGAAGGTATTACCAAAGAAATTATGCAAGTAGCACTTAATCAAGCTAAAGGTGCTCGTTTACACATTTTAGGTGTAATGGAACAAGCAATTAATAAGCCTCGCCAAGAAATTTCAGAGTTTGCACCACGTATTTATACAATGAATGTAAATCCTGACAAAATTCGCGATATTATCGGTAAAGGTGGCGCAACAATTCGGGCTTTAACTGAAGAAACAGGAACAACTATTGAAATCACTGATGATGGTACCGTTAAGATTGCCGCTTCAGATGGTAATAAAGCCAAAGATGCCATGGCACGTATTACTAACTTAGTTGCTGATGTCGAAATTGGTAAAATTTATACAGGTAAAGTAACAAGAATCGTTGATTTTGGTGCTTTTGTATCGGTTATTGGTGGTAAAGAGGGACTTGTTCATGTATCTCAAATTGCCGATCATCGAGTAGAAAAAGTGGCTGATTATCTAAAAGTTGGTCAAGAAGTGAATGTTAAAGTGCTAGAAATTGACCGCCAAGGCAGAATCCGTTTGAGTATGAAAGATGCTGTCGAACCGACAGCAGACGTTGTTTCAACAGCAGAATAAAATTATTATTCATTAGGGGATAAAAATGGGATTATTCAACCTGAGAACTGTATGCTGCATTTTGCTAGCTGTTATTCTTTTGTCAGGTTGTTCTAATTCTCAACCTTTGTTAGCTGTTCCTGAGCAAGTTTCATATGATGATGAGTTAAAAATTGCTCAGCTCAGCCAACAGCTGTCTCAAAAAGGCCTTGATACTGGAACGCGAATGCAACTCATATTTGAGCGAGGTATTGCCTATGATTCATTGGGTTTTAAAGCCTTTGCTCAAAGCGATTTTTCCTATTTGTTGAGCTTAAATCCTGAAGTTCCTGACATTTACAACTTTCTAGGAACCTATGCATTAAGAGATGGCGATTTTGATACAGCTTTAATGTCGTTTAATACTACATTAGAGCTTGATCCCGCTTATACTTATGCGTATTTAAATCGTGCTATTACGTTGTATCGTACAGGCCATTATCAAGCCGCAGAGCGTGATGCATTAAGGTTTTATCAATATGATATGAATGAACCTATTAGGATTCTATGGCTTTATTTGATTGAAAAGGAAAATGATAATAAAGCCGCCAAAATTGAGCTACAAAAACGTTATGATCTGATTAATGATAAAACGAGTTATAGTGGCAATATTATTGCATTTTATTTAGGTAAAATTAGCGAAACTAAATTAATGCAGAACCTTCAACAAGGTGTAGAGAATAATCGACAATTAGCCGAACGCCTTTGTGAAGCCTACTTTTACTTAGGTAAATATTATCAAAGTAAAGGTGACAACGAACGTGCCAAAATGTTATTTAAATATGCTTTAGCCAATAATATTTATAACTATGTTGAACATCAACAGGCACTTTATGAAATGAAGTTACTTGAAGAAAAAGAAGAGTAACAAGGGTCATGCCAGTTTTAAAAGTGAAAATATTGTTATAGCGTAGTTCTGATTTGCCAAATAATATGTTCTTAACATTAGATAATGCGGTTAGCTTTATCTTAGATATATCAATATCAATCAACCTTAGTTTATTTTTTAGATTCGATTTGTTGAGTTAACATAGGCAGTTAGTTATTGGGGTGAGTTGTAAATTTTCAATTTAGTGAGCTGGCATAAATTTATATCTGCTTTCTTTATTTGGTTTAAAAAAATAAGATAAACTTATATGATATTAGTTAATAATTATCAGGATTTTTACTAAATAAGTAAGTTTATATATTCAAAATTTATAAGCGAGTTTACATGACAAAAGAAGTTTCTTTTATTGATCTTGGTTTATCCGAGGATATTCTTAACGCATTAAATGATCTTGGTTTTAGCAAACCATCACCAATCCAATCTGAATGTATTCCTCTATTATTAGAGGGTAATGATGTATTGGGTATGGCACAGACAGGTAGTGGCAAAACCGCTGCATTTTCAATTCCTTTCTTAATGAATATTGACGCAAACTTAAAAGCACCACAACTTTTAGTATTAGCTCCTACACGGGAATTGGCTATACAAGTTGCTGATGCTTGCTCTGAATATTCAAAATATATGAAAGGGGTAAAAGTACTCGCTTTATATGGTGGACAGCGTTATGACGTTCAATTACGAGCCTTAAAACAAGGTCCTCAAATTGTAGTTGGTACACCAGGACGTTTGCTTGATCACTTAAATCGTAAAACCTTAGATCTCTCTAATCTTAAGGGATTAGTACTTGATGAAGCAGATGAAATGTTAAGAATGGGCTTTATTGATGATGTTGAAAGCATTATGACAACGATTCCAGATGATCATCAAACAGCTTTATTTTCGGCAACAATGCCAGCACCAATTCGTCGTATTACTAAACGATTTATGCAAAATCCTAAAGAAGTTCAGATCAAAGGTACCAATCAAACTGCCCCTGATATTGACCAAAGTTATTGGCTTGTTAGAGGTATGCGTAAAAACGAAGCTATCGTTCGCTTTCTAGAAGCAGAAGATTTTGATGCGGCTATTATTTTTGTTCGAACAAAATCAGCTACTTTAGATGTGGCGGAAGTGCTTGAAAAGCACGGTTATAGTTGTGCTGCATTAAATGGTGATATGACACAACAATTGCGTGAACAAACATTAGATCGTTTACGTAATGGTCGTTTAGATATATTAATTGCAACCGATGTTGCTGCTCGTGGTTTAGATGTTGAGCGTATTAGCTTAGTTATCAATTATGATATCACGTTAGATTCTGAATCTTATGTTCACCGTATTGGACGAACAGGTCGCGCTGGTCGTGCTGGCCGTGCTATTTTATTTGTTGATAGCCGTGAACGTCGTTTACTTAAGAATATCGAGCAAACTATCAAAAAACCAATTCCAGAAGTTGGGTTGCCATCAAAAGAGCTACTTGAACAGCGTCGTTTAGCTAAATTTACTGCGCAAGTCCAGAAACAACTTGAGAGTAGTGATTTAGATGAGTACCAAAAGTTATTAGCAAAAATACAAGCGGATAGTGGAGCCGATCTTGAAACGATTGCAACCGCTTTATTAAAATTAGCACAAGGGGAACGCCCTTTAATTTTACCACCAGACCCAGTGTTTAAACCATCGCGTGAAATGCGAGATCGGGATAATCGTGGCGGTGAACGCCGTTTAAGAGGTGATAATCGTGAATCCCCAAAACGTCGAGAACGACGCGATGTTGGTGATATGGATATGTATCGTATTGAAGTAGGTAAAGAGAACGGTATTGAAGTTCGTCATATTGTGGGGGCAATTGCTAATGAAGCTGATATTAGCAGTCGTTACATTGGTAATATCAAGCTTCATGACACTTATTCGACAGTTGAATTACCAAAAGGTATGCCAAAAGACATACTAAAACATTTTGAAAAAGTAAGAGTACTTAATCAACCAATGAAAATGAGCTTAATCAGTGGAGCAACGTCTGATACTAAACGAGCTCGTAAAAACAGTAAATCAGATACATCTGATAAACCGTTTGCAAAAAAGCGTGGTCGCCCAACAGCACCTAAATTCTAATGTATTGACCTCTGCCATTTGGCAGAGGTATCTTTAATTCTTTTTATCTCAACTAACAACATAGTTTAGTAGCCACATAATACTGCATTATATTCAGATAAAAAACAAAACAGAGTTAGCGCTTTGCCCTAAGTTATGATTGAGAGTATACTATTAAAAATATTAACAGTTAATTAGAGGTAAGCATGGCAGATTCTTTAAACAAATGCAAAGCAAACGAAACTCCAGCATGTTGTTGTGTGGATGTTGGTACAATAATTGATAACGAAGACTGTAGCGCTGAATATGAACACATCTTTGCGACAGAATCAGAAGCTCAAGCTAAGTTAGCATCTTTAACCCAAGCTGCAAATGATGTCGCAACAGAGCCGTGTGAAATTAATAGCAATATTGATAAAATAAGCGATGGCTTTAAATTATCAGCAAAATTTACCTTTTGTTGTGGTGCAGAATGCATGATTTTCCAATTAAAATTACGTTAATTGAATATTGATGAAAGTTTGTATTATGAGACATGGTGAAGCAGGGTTTTCTGCTTCATCGGATTCCAGTAGAACATTAACAAATTATGGCATTAATCAGTCAAATCAAGCTGGTAAATGGCTTAAACAGCAAAATTTTCAATTTGAAATTGGTTTGGTTAGCCCTTATTTGCGAGCTCAACAAACACTAACAGAATTATCATCACACGTTAGTGTTGCAAAAGTTGAAACTAATCAATTTTTAGTGCCTGGTGGTAGCCCATCTCATATTGCTGACATATTAGCAATATTGTTAAATGATGGGGTTGAAAATGTGATTATTGTATCTCATTTGCCATTGGTGGGATATTTAGTTAATGAACTATGTCCGCAAGTTGCTCCTCCTATGTTTTCTACTGCCGCAATTGCTTGTATTAGTTTATTACCAAACTCTGCAGGAAATCTTGAATGGTTTCATCAAGCGGAGTAAAAAAACTTAATCTTTTTGATTTACCTCTAACTGGTCGAACTTTAATTGAAGCATCGGCTGGAACTGGTAAAACTTATTCTCTTGCCTTTATTTACTTAAGATTGTTATTGGGCATTGGTCAAAATAGTTACCCAAGGCCTTTAAATGTTAACGAAATTCTGGTTGTGACTTTTACCAAAGCGGCAACTCAAGAACTTCGATCGCGGATAAGGCAAAATATTCAAGAACTGCGAATAGGCCTATTACAAGGACATCATAAAGATCCTATTTATCAACAACTCATTGAATTAATTGATGATAGAAAATTTGCAGTACAGCAACTTACTATTGCTCAACAGTCAATGGATGATGCGGCTATTTATACTATACATAGTTTTTGCCAACGAATACTAACTAGCCATGCATTTGAATCGGGTGTTTTATTTGAGCAAAAGCTAATCTCTGATGAATATGAGTTAAAATTAAGAGTAACTCAAGATTTTTGGCGTCACTATTTTACACCGCTTGATAAACCACTTGCTTATTTAGTGCTTGCTACATGGCAAGATCCAACGGCATTGCTAAAAGACATCACCCCTTATTTAGGGTTAGATTTCAACAATGCTGGCAAGGTAAACCTAGATATAAGTACAACAATAAAGTTGTTTCACCAACAAAGTTATGAAAAAATTGAAAATATTAAAAAATCTTGGTTAGCTTTGTCTGAAAAATTAGTTGAAATCATTATACAATCAGGTGTCAGCAAACAATCATATAGTAGTCGAAATCTACCCAATTGGGTAATTAAAGTATCGGCATGGGCTAACAGCAAAACTCGAACATTTGAATTACCCAACGAACTTGAAAAATTTAAGCAATCAGTTTTAATCGAAAAGACGAAAGAAGGAAAAAGTGTTCCATGTCATTCGTTTTTTGAACAAATTGACGATCTATATAAACAACCTTTTGATCTACGAAACCAAATCTTAATGGATATTGTCAGTGTAATTCAGAAAGGGATCTATAACGAAAAACTCAAAAATGGCGAGATGAGCTTTGACGATCTTATTTGGCAACTAAATCGTGCATTAAAAGCAAAAGCAGGTGATCGATTGGCGCAAAGTATAGCCTCAAAATATTGTGTTGCTTTAATTGATGAGTTCCAGGATACCGATCCTGCTCAGTATCAAATTTTTGATCGTATTTATGACAGGAACAAGTTAGATCGAGGTCTATTATTTATTGGTGATCCAAAACAAGCAATTTACAGCTTTCGAGGTGCAGATATATTCACTTACTTAAAAGCTAAACAATCGACAGGGGAAAATTCTTTTACCATGGATGTAAACTATCGTTCATCTGCTTCGATGGTCAAAGCTGTTAACCAATTATTTTCTAATTGCGATAATCCATTTATATTTAATGATATTCCTTTTTTACCCATGGAAGCGGCAAAACGGAATCAGCAAAAGTCTTTACAAATTAACAACCAAGAAGTATCGGCATTAGCTGCTTACTTACTACCTGATGATATTGCAACAAATTCTGATTATCAAGAACACATGGCTAGTTGTTGTGCTACCCAAATAGTGACTTTACTGTCTAATTCATCAATGTTAATTGATAGCGAAAACGAACAACGTCCTGTGACTACAGCAGATATTGCGATCTTAGTGCGTAATGGACGTGAAGCCGAAGTTATTCAACAAAAATTGACTCATTGCGGTGTTAAGAGTGTCTACTTGTCAAACAATAGTAGTGTGTTTTCTTCAAATGAAGCAAAAGATGTATTGAGCCTATTGCAAGCTGTTTTAATGCCAGAAAACGAAACAATGCTCAAGCTAGCATTAATGACATCGCTATTAGGTCAAACCATGACAGACCTTGAACAAATCACTGACGATCAAGATAAATGGGAAAGTTTGGTCGAAGAATTCAAACAATATCAAGCAATTTGGCAATATTATGGTGTATTGGTTATGTTACGCCGAATGATGAAAAAACGGCATCTAGCTGAAAACATCTTAGCTCGCCAAGGTGGTGAACGAACATTAACTAACTTAATGCATTTAGGCGAATTACTTCAAGAAACATCAAATGAGTTAGATGGTCCACACGCCTTAATTCGGTGGTTGACAAAACAAATTGTTAACCCAGATCCAAATTTAGAAAATCATCAACAACGCCTTGAAAGTGATGAAAACCTTGTCAAGATTATTACTATTCATAAATCAAAGGGATTAGAGTTTCCGATTGTTTGGTTACCATTTATTTCAATATATCGTGCATCCGATAGCCAATTTTATCATGATAAAGATAATGACTATCAGCCAACTTATGCATGGTTACTGTCTGATGAGATTAAAGAGCAGATAGAGAAAGAGCGACTTGCTGAAGATTTGCGGCTATTATATGTTGCAATGACTCGCTCGGTTTATCATTGTAGTATTGGACTTGCTTCATTGAAAAAAAGCCAATCGGCTATTAATCATTTATTAAAAAGTGAATTAAGATCAATTGCCAATATAGCTAATTTAATTGATGTCCAATTACCAATAGAGAGCGAACAGTATATTCCGGCAATTTTGCCAGACCAATCATTATCGGCTAACGTATTTTCGCGTAATATTTCAAACAGTTGGCGGGTTACAAGTTATACTGAATTACAAAGGCATAATCATAATGTATTGGCTTATAAGCCTGATCTTATTAATGACTGGGACGAATCCCCATACGAATCCGATAGAGTACAATCAAACGACACACTATATGATATCCACCATTTTCCTAAAGGAGCATATGTTGGTACATTAATGCACAGCATTATGGAAGATATCACATCAGATAATCTTGTTGAATTATGTAATCAGATGGTAAAAAAGCTCAATTTAGAAACAGAGTGGAATAGCGTAGTAACAAATTGGATGCAACAGATATTGACTACAAAACTGCATGATCCAAATTTAATATTATCGCAAGTGTTAATGGGGCAACATATTAACGAATTGCAATTCTATCTCCCTATACGCAAAACAGTCACTAGTCAGCAATTAGATAGTTTGTGTAAACAATATGATCATTTATCAAGATTATGTCCCGAATTAGATTTTGAGTCGGTACAAGGTATGCTAAGAGGCTTTATCGATTTAGTCTTCAAATTTGAAGGGAAATATTATGTGGTTGATTATAAATCTAATTGGTTAGGTGAATGTGTTGATGCTTATAGCCAAGAAGCACTTGAAAAAGTGATGTGCGATCATCGCTATGACCTACAATATCAACTTTACTGTTTAGCATTGCATCGTTTTTTAAAAGGACGTTTGTCTAATTACCAATACCAAACGCATTTTGGAGGGGTATATTATCTCTTTTTACGAGGAATGCCCGAGCAAGGCATCTTTTATCACCGACCTCAGCAAGAATTTATCGAAGAACTTGATAAGCTGTTTGATGGTGAAATGTTAAATGGAATATAACAATTATTAAGAAATAACCATATCGAAAAATACAATTGAATAAAAATAAGACACCCAAAACGGTGCCTTATTTTTAGATGGCCTATTTAACATTTAAACATAAGCTGATAGCTATGGTGTTTATCTGTCAGTAAAAATTCATGATGTACATTTGGTGTCCAAGAATCATCTCCACCAATTCCCATATGATAAGCATCAATACTTATATAATCGCATGACCTAGGTTCCAATAAATGACGATGAGTTTTTTCTATTAATTGCTCTGTCCCATATTGATTAACGTTAAATTTAAACTGATGTCCAGTTATGATCATCTCATTAAGTTGCAATCTTTTAACCTCGCAACGTAACCCATTTTCACATGGATAAATATAAGGTGTATAAAGTTCTGCAAAAGGTAACGACCAATCACCAAAAATAGCTGATGTTTTTCGGTCAGGATAATTTTCATGAGGTCCTAAGCCAAGTCATTTTACTTTTTTAGGAATCTGTTTCATTTGATAACATAAACCGATTAATACTGTATATAAAATGATAATTTTTAATGTGATATCTATCACAATATTAGTGTTTAGTTTTTGAATAGTCGCTCTTATTGGTTATATTTAAACTACCTAGTAAAAGGTATTGGATTGTTACCGATTTATAGCGGGCAAAACCTAAAGAATAGTTATGACTATTTTTTAGGTTTTTTTTTGTCTCAAATTTAAAAGATTTTTAAATATTTTTTAATAATAAGTTTAGGGGAGGGGAGAAATGAAATTTTCAAAAAAAATAGTATATAAAATCAAACCAAAACGAGTTGTTTTAATGACTATGCTAGGTTTGTGTTATTTACCCAATGCGATGGCAGCAACTCAAGATGAGCTAGAAGCAAGAATTGCGTTATTAGAGCAAAAGTTATTAGTTCTTAGTCAAGAGTCTAATGATTTGAAAAAGCAAGTGATTGATTCTAATAAGCAACTTGCTAAATTAAATAATCATCTTCAAAAACAACAAATTATTATAAATAATCAGAAAAAAGTGCTTAAAAATAATCAAAATGTAGCAATTACAAAGCAACAGGCTCCATTTAATCCTGTACAAGCAAATAATAATCAAATTTTACTAGTTAGTACACCAAAAACCGATACTATGCAAGACGGCAATCATCCAGAAAAGACTTCATTTACTTTAGCTGAATTTAAAGATTATATTAAAGAAGAAATAGGATTTTCTTATAATGGTTACTTCCGTGGTGGTTGGTCAACTTCAAGCAATGGTAAACCTAAAAATTATGCTGAAGGTGCATTAGGTCGATTTGGTAATGAATATGGTGGTTGGTATGATCTTATCTTTAAGCAAAAAGTCTATGATCAAGATGGAAGGCGAGTTGATGCAATTGTTATGATTGATGGAAACGTGGCAACAAATAAAGCTGCGGGTTTATTTAATACGCAAGATGACAATATTATGCAATTTTCAGATATATATTTAGAAACAAAAGGATTTGTGCCACGTTTTCCTGATGCGAAATTATGGGTGGGTAAACATTCTTTGCCTTATAATGAAATACAAATGCTTGATTGGAAAACACAAAAAACGCCAGCAGGTGGAGGTATTGGTATTGAAAATCTTAAAGTCGGTGTTGGTGCTCTTGATTTATCATTAGTTAGAGCAGATGTAAATGTGAAAAATAAAAAAGAAATAATTAGTACTGATGATAGTAAAGTAAATAAAATTGAACAATATAAAAAGGAAGAAGTTGATTTAAACGAACTAGAAATTCGCTATCGTGATATCCCATTATGGCAAAATGCAACGCTTGGTTTGAATGTTCGTTATTCAGCACCAAATAAATCTAAAATTCAAAATAGTATATCTGTTAAAAATGCTTGGCTTGGTAGCCTTGTTTTGCGTCAAAATGAATTTTTTGGCGGATTTAATCAGTTTACATTACAGACAGCAACCAATTCTGTTGCATCACAGTTGGCTAACATTAATACTAATAACCCAGAGTTTGCCAGTAATTCGGATAATGACTATATAGGTACACATACTGGTGGTAAAGCTTATCGTTTTGTATCGGAAGGTGAAGCTTATTTAAGCGATAATATCATTGTTGCTCATGCTTTGGCTTTAACTTCAGGAAATGATGTTTATTCTTATGATCTTAATCTTCCACATACCGATTTTACAAGTTTTAAATCAGCAATAAGACCAGCTTATATCTGGGATACTTATAATCAAAGCGGTGTTGAACTAGGTTACTTTCGTCAGAAAGACAAAGTTAAAAGTAAAACTTATGTCGAAGAAGGATATAAAACAACACTTTACCATTCATTTAAAGTCGGAAAAAGTATTTTATCTTCACGACCTGATATTCGTTTTTATGTTTCTTATATAGAAGCACTACAAAATGATATTAGTAAATTTGATTTTAATGGTAAAGATCATCAAATTAGTTTTGGTGTACAAACAGAAGTTTGGTTCTAAGTGATATAAAATAAGACTTATCATCTGAACTATATTATAGATGTAAAATATATGGTTCAGATGAAAAATGTAAACTTTGTTGATGTATAGCTACTTTATTTTTAACTATTGATAAAAGCTACTGAATAACGTTTAGTTAAGGTTGGTATATAGACGTTAATCAAATTTGTTGGAATACTTTCTCCTTTTGCAAGTTTTAGTGCTAATTCAGCAGCTTGTTCAGCCATTGTCTGTAAAGGATAACGAATGGTAGTTAATTTTGGATGTAAATAACGTGATAAAATAAGATCATCAAAACCAATGATCGAAATATCGTTTGGAATTTTAATATCATTATCGTAAAGCACAGACATTGCACCGGCGGCCATTGAATCGTTATAACAAGCAATTGCAGAGATATGACAGTTACGTTCAAGTAATGACATCATTGCTTGTTCGCCACCTATTTCATTTGGTAAACCAATTGCAATCAGATTCTCATTAACATCAATACCATGTTCTAACAATGCGTCTTTATAGCCTTGTAAACGATCAGATGAGTCAGAAATATTATGATTTGAACATAAATAACCAATTCTAGTATGCCCATGTTGAATTAAATGTTTGACTGCAAGATAAGAGCCGTAACGGTCATCAAGAGCAATACAGCGTTTTTCAAATCCTTTTACGATACGATTAATTAGAACCATACCGGGTACTTGTTGCATCAATTTTTCTAGATCGCTATCAGAGAGCATTTTGGCATGTACAACTAACGACGAACAGCGATGTTCAATTAATTGAGTAATTGCATTATATTCTTGTTGCTCATTATGATAGCCATTACCGATCAACAAAAAATGACCTGTTCGTGAGGCAACTTTTTCAACGGTACTAACCATGGCACCAAAAAATGGATCCGATACATCAGCTACAACAATACCAATAGTATTCGAATTTTGTTGTGACAAAGCGCGTGCATTAGCATCAGGATAGTAGTTTAATTTTTGCATAGCTTCTTTTACTGTATCTCTTGTATTATCTCGAACGTTATTTGCGTTATTAATTACGCGAGATACAGTTGCAACTGAAACTTTAGCTAAACGCGCAACATCTTTTATTGTCGCCATAAAAAACCTTTTAATTACTATCCATAAAATATCGATAATTATAATATTTAATGCTTATCAATATAGAGTTCTGTAGATTAACAATAATATAAGACAAAAAGTACTGAAAGTGAAAGGGTTATCTTTTTTACTGTCTTGAAGTTAATTTATTTGCAATACTCTTGATATATGACTGAATTAATTGATCATAATAAGGTAAAATAAAAACTTTGCCAATGATATTATTGGCGAATTAAAAACTAGAATTGTTTCATTAAAGACTAAATATTAAGGGGACAGCAATTAGCAAATCCCCTGATAGTCGCTAAATAATTAATTTAAAAGTATTAATAACATTATTTAGCAGTTACTTTTATTAATATAGCCGTTGCTGGACCAAGTACTGGTAAAGGTAAACCGACATTTATTAACCAATCACCAGATAACGTTGTTTTGTCCTTCATCCATTAAGGTAATGCTTTCATAACATGACCATTTATTTTAGGATCAATGTTATCAGGCATATCTAGCACTTCAATTTGGTATTGTTTATCGGCCAACAAGCCAGTTAATCGCAAATTACCGCTTAACGCGTAGGTTGGTAATGTTAGTTGAGCGATAATAAACACAGCTTCTTTTTGGTCTTGGCTAACAACACCATAACTTTGCATAGCAGGGTTATCATCAACATCCAATCTTACAGAATTACCGCTATGTAACATAGGACGCAGCTGTTTATGTAAATTAATGTAATAAGCAAAACCTTTTTGTTCTTGCTCAGATACTTTTACTGGATCGAGTTCAACTCCCATATGACCAAATAAAGCAGTTAGACCGCGTAAATTCATATGTAGCTCACGGAATGTAGTATGACATAATGCGCCACCAATATGAGCACCCATCACTTCAGGAGGGAAGAAATAACTCATTCCGCGTTGAATTATTTGTCTATCTAATGCATCGTTAGAATCTGAAGTCCAAAAACGTTGTGTACGCTTTAAAATCTCATAATCAATTCGACCTCCACCTGATGAACAAGATTCTATTTCAACGGTAGGGAATTTTTCTTGCAAAATATCAAGCAATCGGTAAAGCGCTTTAGTTTGACCAACAATAGCAGGATTACCTTCATGACCAGGTTGAACAATTTCACGATTCATATCCCATTTTATATAATCAACGTCATAACTACTGAGTAACCAAGTTAGTCTTTCAAGTAGATATTCAAAAACAGCTGGATTTTGTAAATCAAGTAAATACTGATGACGACCTTCTGGTTGTTGATAACCTGGTAGTTCAAGTAACCAATCTGGATGGGCACGATAAAGATCTGAGTTTTTATTAATCATTTCTGGTTCAACCCAAATACCAAACTCCATACCAAGATCTTTAACATGTTTAATAACTGGTTCTAAACCATTGGGATATTTTCGCTCATCTAAATACCAATCACCTAATCCTTGGTTCATCATCACGTTTACCAAACCAACCGTCATCAATGATAAAGCGTTCAACACCAATTTGAGCTGCCTTAGTCGCCATTTTCATAATGTAATCAGGGTTATGGTCAAAAAAGATACCTTCCCATGTATTAAGATGAACAGGACGAGCTTTATTTTTGGCGAATTTAATAATATTACTGCGTAGAAACTGGTGGAAATGTTGACTCATTTTATTTAAGCCTTCATCGCTATAGGTAGCATATAACCAAGGCGTACTTAAAGATTCACCTTTAGCTAGTGATATTTCTCCTGCATAATACAGAGCTTCAGCTTGAATAAAACGTTTACCGTTACTTTTAACTGCAACTTGAATGCGATGATTACCACTCCATCCCAAGTGGATCCCCCAAACTTCGCCAGTTTGTTCTTTAAAACCTTCGGTACCAACCATCATCCCAGGGAAATATTCGTGTGATGTTCGTCCTCGTCGATTTTCTTGTAAATAACCACAATGTGATATTTTAGTTCGATGAGGGAAAAATTCTTTAATCCAACGACCACTAAAAGCCATTAATTCTTGTGCCCGTTCAGGGATAGGTAACGTAATAGAAAAACGATTAACTTGATATGGTTCATCACCTAAATTGGTTAAAGTATTTTGACACTGCAATACACTACTTTTATCTAAAATAAAAAAACTGGTTAAACGAAGTTTAGCAATGTTATCTTCACTAATAATGGTAATGCTATTGTCAGTTTTATTAACTTCTTTAGTTGTAAAAACGGGAGACCAATCTTTACTATTTCGGTGTCCTTCAAGTCCAGGTGTGCTAAAATTACCTAAACCTTCTTCTGGGCATAGAGTAAATGGAACGTTGACATCTATACGAGAATTAGGTACAGCAGGGTAAAGCATGTCAATCATTTCAGGTTGAAAGTTTTGTAATCGTTTACCAAAATAACACAATTCGGCATACGGTTCAGTGCGAAAAAGGATATCTATATTATTATTGCTAAGACGATAATTCATAATGGCTCCAAGTTTGTAATATGTCACTTATATAAAATAATAGCTATTTATATAAAATAATATTTTTAATTTCATATTTTGTGATTAAGATTTCACAAAAATGTAAACGATTTCATTATTGAAGGTTATATTTATTTTAGTTTTTAAAACTATTTATTATAAAATGAATATGCGACTTGCTATTATTTTATGTTATCATGAAACTATTTATAGATGCTTATTGGAAATATATGAAAAAACAGAATATTATTGCACTACTTTCGTTTTTTGCGATTTCTTTTAATGGTTACGCTATAGACAAATATGTGACTGATAATGTCGATATTTATTTGCGTAGAGGTCCTGGTTCGCAATATGCGTATTCTAATGCAGTTAAAGCTGGAGAAAAAGTTGTTGAGCTTGAAAAAAGTGCAGATGGCAAATTTACTCGCATTCAACTTAATAATGGTAGCACCGCTTGGATTGAAACAAGCAAACTAAATGAACAACCTAGTTATAAAGAACGCTTTCCAGTGCTAGAAGCAAAACTAGCAGAATATCAAGATAAAGTTGATAATGCTGAGGCAAATCAACAAAAATTGTTAAGTGACTATATCCAAAAGTTGCAGACGGCTGAAAAATCTATAGAAACACTTCAAAATAAAAATGAAGCACTAGAACAACAAGTTAAGGAGCAAAATTCACGAATTGAATCAATGCTAAATCAAGTTGATGATAAACGCCGTGACCTTATTGTAACTTGGTTTACCTATGGTGGTCTTGTTGCTGGAGGCGGTCTTATTTTAGGGCTTATATTACCAAGAATTATACCAAACCGACGCAAAAAAGATCGTTGGATGAGATAGATGAGTAAAATCTATCTTGTAGGAGGGAGTGTGCGCGATAAATTGTTGCACCAACCTGTTGCTGATCATGACTGGGTTGTTGTTGGCGCTACGCCAGACGAGCTTTTAGCATTAGGTTATCAACAAGTCGGTAAAGACTTTCCAGTTTTTTTACACCCTCATACGAAAGAAGAATATGCGTTGGCTCGCACTGAGCGTAAATCCGGTAGAGGTTATACTGGATTTATCTGTGATTTTGGTAAAGAGATTACATTAGAACAAGATCTGATTCGCCGTGATTTAACCATTAACGCCATTGCAATGGACGAAGATGGCAATATAATTGATCCATATCATGGCGTTGATGACATCAAACATAAAATCTTACGCCATGTATCGCCAGCCTTCCGAGAAGATCCTCTACGTATTTTGCGCGTAGCTCGTTTTGCAGCTCGTTTTCATCAATTCGGTTTTACTGTAGCTCCTCAAACTCTAGATCTAATGAAACAAATGGTATTAGCCGGTGAGGTTAGTTACTTAACACCAGAACGTGTGTGGAAAGAAACTGAAAAAGCATTGTTGACATCAAATCCACAGATCTATTTTCAAGTACTAGAACAATGTGGAGCGCTTCCATTATTATTTTCATCATTAGACTTAACAGACACTATTAGTGATGCACTAAAAAAATCTGCTATATTAACTAATGATTTAACAATCCGTTTTGCTGTACTGTGTGCACAGTTATCTAATAAATTAGCGGTCGAAGCATTATGTGCAAAAATTAAAGTACCTAACAACTATACTAAAGTTGCCGTCATGGTTCAGCAGAATCGAAATAATCTTGAACAAGTGCAAACCCTGACAGCTGAACAAATTATTTCTTTGCTAAATAGCATTGATGTATGGCGCAACCCTTCGCACCTTGAACAATTAATTATTGCAAGCCAAGCTTTTACTAAAACAACATCGTTTGCACAAGCAAATTATATAAAAGAAGCTTATAAAATCGCCAATGGCATCAATGTGCAGCAAATTATTTCTGATGGTTATACAGGAAAACAAATTCATTTTGAGTTACAAAAAAGGCGAATCGAAGCGTTATTAAACTGGATTTGATTGCATCTTAATCAATCGTCATTTTTTTTCAAAATATCTTAAAAAAATAGTTGACGATTTGGCGTAACCCTAGCATAATGCGCCTCGCAGTGTTGGTTACGACGTTGCGAATGAATGGCTACGTAGCTCAGCTGGTTAGAGCACATCACTCATAATGATGGGGTCACAGGTTCGAATCCCGTCGTAGCCACCATTAGGATTAGGTAGTACTTTTACCGAAAGTGTTCAGTGCGGGTGTGGCGAAATTGGTAGACGCACCAGATTTAGGTTCTGGCGCCACAAGGCGTGTGAGTTCAAGTCTCTCCAC
Organism: Gilliamella sp. BG1; assembly: GCF_046635625.1. Lineage (NCBI taxonomy): Bacteria > Pseudomonadati > Pseudomonadota > Gammaproteobacteria > Orbales > Orbaceae > Gilliamella > Gilliamella sp. BG1. The sequence goes on from NZ_JBIDFG010000003.1 coordinate 44,605, forward strand.
CCGCACCATTTTATCTTAATATCTATCCTTTATTGGGGTATAGCCAAGCGGTAAGGCAGCGGGTTTTGATCCCGCCACGCCCAGGTTCGAATCCTGGTACCCCAGCCATTCCAATATGCATAATTTTGGTATTTCATTCTTGATTTATATCAATGTTTGATGTGTTAATTATTCACTATTTTCATGTGAGCATAATGGAATTGGTAGATGTGCTAGATTCAAGGTCTAGCTTGGAAATATGTGCGAGTTCAAATCTCACTGCTCGTATCAAAAGTGATTTTCACTTTCTATAGTGGGGTATAGCCAAGCGGTAAGGCAGCGGGTTTTGATCCCGCCACGCCCAGGTTCGAATCCTGGTACCCCAGCCAATAAAATAAAACAATTAATTATGATTTAAAACTATTTGAAGATATCCCTTGTTATTAGCTTGATGGCGGTAGAATAGTAGTTCATCTTATAAATAGTTCAGCTCTGTGTTTTCCTACATGTAATGAGTACTAAAGTAGATTTAAACAAGAAAAATTGAGCTATTTACTATATTGAAATACTATTTTTTAAGTCAATTTAAATAGCTAGATTTAAAAAGGAAAAATTTTGATTGTCTTTTTAATAGATTACTCGAATTTTGGGAAGGTTTCGTGTAACTACTTTAAATATCATAACTTAACCCCAAAAAGAGACCACATTCAAACTACTTTCTTATAACTATCTAATTTAAAATCAAATAAAATCAATAGTCTATCTGAACGTTTTTATAAGCAAAACTTTCGAATTTTTACAATTACGGAAAGCTAATATTGCCCTTTATCAGCAATGAATGACATATAAATTAAACCATTAATCAAAGTGAAATAATTCGATCAAACAGCGGATTATCAGTCAAACGATGCGTAACCATGATTAGTGTTTTGCCTTTACATGTCTGCTTTATCAATTGGATAATTTGTTGTTCTGTTCGTTGATCAAGGCTTTCTGTTGGTTCGTCCATTAAAATTAAAGGGGAATTATGCAGTAATGCTCTTGCAATGCCTATACGACGAATTTCACCGCCAGATAAAGTACGCCCACCTTGTCCAATTAGCATATTTAAACCTTGTTCTGTAGTTAGTAATTTGTCCAATTCAACTTGATGTAGAACCTCAATAAGCTGTTGATCAGTTGCATTAGGGTTACCAATGAGTAAATTTTGCCGTAAAGTCTCACTAAAAATGGTAATAACTTGCGGAACCATTGCAATGGCTTGTCGCAAAGTTTTTTCATCCAGTTGATTTATTGGAGTATCATTAAAATAAATATTGCCGGAGCTTGCCTCCCAAGTCCGATTTACTAGGCTTAATAAAGTTGATTTACCACAACCTGTTTTACCAATTATTCCAATATGTTCACCTTGTTCAACCGTTAAGGAAAAATCAGTTAATATCGCAAAAGGTTGATTTGGGTAGCTGAAATTAATTTGTTCAAATTTTAATTTTGCTGTAGTTAAATCTATCGCTTTACCTTTAGAAACAAATTGAATGTCGGGCGTTTGATTAAAAATAGCCGTTGTGCGTGTGGCAGAAGTAAGTACTTGCCCTAAAAAGATAAATGCGCCAGGAATTGGCATGAGTATTTCAGCACTTGCAAGACTAACAAATACAAATAGTGCCACTAAAGGGGATAGGGTGTATTGGGTAATTAGCCACAGAACAAGCAACGTTAAAAAACCAGCAATCAGCACAATCAATGCGCTTGATAGTGCCATTAATGTTGATTGACGTTGCTGGTTATAAAGCCAGTTTGATTCAAGCTCATCAAGTTTAGCACGATAGCGTGGTTGTGCATTAAATAGGATAAGTTCAGCTTGTCCTTGTAGATAATTAATTAATAATAAACGATATTCACTTTGTTGTTTAGCTAGTGTTTTGCCGAGTTGTTTTCCTGCTTGATAAAAAATGACCGGAACCACAAGTAAGGTGGTTGTAAGGATAATAGTAATAATTAACGCAATAGGTAAGTTTATATTTGCTAACCCAACAAACAAAACAACAATGGTAACAAGTGCGGTTACAATAGGTGAAAAAAGTTTTAGGTATAAGTGATCAAGTGCGTCAATATCGACAATAAAGCGATTAAGCAAGTCAGCCCGTTGATAGTGGGCTAATTGATTGGCACTTAAGGGCAAAATCTTACGAAAAGCTAACGTTCTTAAATAAGCTAAGATTTTAAATGTAGTATTATGATCAACTAAACGCTCCATATAGCGAGCGGCGGTTCGAATAATTGCCGCAGCACGAACACCAGCAGCAGGCAACATATAATTGAAAGTATACAAACCTGCAACGCCAACAAAAGCGGTAGAAGCCAAAAACCACCCTGATAATGACAGCAAAAATACGCTGGCAAATAGGGTAAGAATTGACAAAAATAATCCCAATAAAATTTGCCTAAAATAGTGTTTATATAGTGCGATATAAGGGCGTAATATAGCTAGCATAAATACCCCTTGATATCACAGTGTAGCTTACCATTAGCCAATTGCCAGATTTGTTTAAAATCTTCCATGTCATCTGTTTGATGAGTAATTGTAATGCTATTCGGGGCAATGTGCTGCTGATCCAAATTTTGGATGGTTTGTTTATCTAAACTAGCAGTTGGTTCATCAAGAATCAATAATTGACAGGGTTTTAGCATTGCTCTGGCTAAGGCGATCCGCTGTGCTTGTCCAACTGATAAACGTACCGCATCTTCGCCAACTTGGGTTTTAATGCCTTGTGGTAATTTAGCAATAACTTCGGTCAATTGGGTTTTGGCTATCACGTTATCCAGTTCATGGTTGGTTGCATTTTGTTTACCCAATAAAATATTTTCACGGATAGTACCATTAATCAAGTAAGGATTTTGACCAATCCAGCTTACTTGCAGTTGCCAATCATTAATATCTAATTGATTAAATTCAATACCATTAATCTTTAGTGAGCCTTGATAAGGTAAAAAACCGAGTAGTACTTGCATTAACGAAGTTTTTCCCTCGCCGCTAGTTCCTATTAGAGCTAATTTAAATGGTGCTTGCAAACTAAACGATAATGGACCAACGATAGGTTGTTGTTCGTTAGATAATACAATTAAATTATCTGCTTCAATTGTTTTTAATGGTTCAGTCAATTTTATGTTTGTTATATTATCATTGGCTTGTTTTGGTGCGATTTTTTTACTTAAAAAACTTTCGATATTATCTGCTGCTGCGATTGCTTCAGCTTTGGCATGATAGTAAGTGCCCAAATCACGTAAAGGTTGAAAGTATTCAGGGGCTAACATTAGCGCAAAAAAACCAGCAAATAAAGTAACAGTTCCATTATATGCACCAAAATCGAATTCGCCTAAATACGAAAATCCAAAATAAACCGCCACAATGGCGATTGAAATAGAAGTAAAAAACTCCAATACGGCTGAAGATAAAAAGGCTATTTTGAGCACTTGCATAGTTTTAATACGAAAATCTTCAGAGGCAATGGCTATTTCGTTAGTTTGTTTTTCGCCTTGGTTGAATAATCGAATGGTATTGAGTCCTTTTAAGCGATCTAAAAAATGACCGCTTAAATATGCGAGCGCTTTAAAATGACGACGATTAATATCAGCGGCTCCCATTCCCACTAAAATCATAAAAATAGGAATCAGGGGGGCGGTGCAAAGCAAAATTGTAGCAGCAGCCCAGTTAAATGGGAAGATAGCAATACAGATTAAAATCGGTGCCATGCCTGCCAATCGCATTTGAGGAAGATAACGGGCAAAAAAGTCATGCAATTTATCAACTTGTTCAATAAGCAACGTACTCCATGCGCCGATCGTGCTTTGATTTAAATAAGCAGGCCCATGCAACTCAAGTTGATCAATTAATTGCTGTCGAATTTGCTGACGAACTTTTTTGCCTATGGCAAAGTTGATCTTTTCGCGTAGATAAATTAAGCCTGCTCGACCAAGTAACACTGCAATTAGTGCGCCAAAAAAAGGTAGAATATCCACAAAATAGTGTTGTTCAATAATAATTTTTTGCAAAATTACAGCGAGTAATGCAGATTGAATAATAACTAATATAGTTAAAACCAAGCCGGTTAAAATTGAAGCACGCAAATTAGTTTTATGCATTTTTGCTTGCTGTTTTAACCAGCCAAGTAGATAGGTCTGGCGTTTTTTATCTAATGACATAAAGATCTTTACTGCTTATTTTAAATTATCCAAATAATGTTCTGCATCTAAAGCAGCCATACAGCCTGTACCTGCTGAAGTGATTGCTTGACGATAGACATGATCCATTACATCACCAGCAGCAAAAATCCCTTCGACACTGGTTTGAGTAGCGTTTCCTTGCGTGCCTGATTGTACTTTGATATAACCGCCATTTAGTTCAAGTTGACCTTCAAATATAGCGGTGTTTGGTTTGTGGCCAATAGCGATAAACACCCCTAAAACCGATAATTCTTCGGTAATATTAGGATCTTGTGAGCTACGGATTCTAACTCCAGTTACTCCCATGTTATCCCCTAAAATTTCATCAACTACACGATGAGTATGTAAGATAACTTTGCCTTCTTTAATTTTTTGATCTAAACGATCCATTAAGATTTTTTCTGCTCTAAAGGTATCTCGGCGGTGAATTAAATGCACTTCACTCGCGATATTGGCTAAATAAAGCGTTTCTTCAACTGCGGTATTGCCACCACCCACTACGGCAACTTTTTGGTTGCGATAGAAAAATCCATCACAGGTAGCACAAGCCGACACACCTTTACTTTTGAATGCTTCTTCTGACGGTAAACCAAGGTATTGCGCTGATGCGCCAGTTGCAATAATAAGCGCATCACAACTGTATTGCGTTTCGCTACCATAAAGCTTAAATGGCTTTGTGCTAAAATCAACGCGATCAATTTGATCTAAAATAATTTCAGTATTAAATCTTTCTGCATGTTCTTTCATCTTAAGCATTAATTCTGGTCCTGTTAAATCAGGAGCACCGGCTGGCCAGTTTTCAAGATCGGTTGTGGTAGTTAGTTGCCCACCTTCTTGCATTCCTGTAATTAACACGGGGGAAAGGTTAGCTCGTGCGGCATAAACAGCAGCAGTGTAACCGGCAGGACCAGAGCCAAGTATTAATAAACGAGCATGTTTGGTTTTCATTTTAAATCCTTACTTATTTTAAAATTTTGGGCAAAATTAACGCAATTTATTGCTAATAAGTCTAACATTATCAATCGTTATAATGTAAAAGAATTGTTTATTATAGCAATAGGTAATCATAATAGGCTTTTTTGTATTGCGCCAATTTTTATTAAACTAAAAGTTTATCTTTTTATTTTCAATTATTTTAAATACATTTATTCTTTATTTAAACTACATTAATTTTTGTTTTTGTTTTTACTGTTTAGAATATGCGATTTTCTTATTCTTATATCCGTTATCTCAAATTTTTTATTATTTAATAAGATATTTTTGATTATTGGTTTAGTTAACATCCTAACAGTAGGAGAGAAGATGAGTAATCCTTCAAAAGAAAGTGTCGAAGCTGTACTTACAAAAATTAATTGGGCTCAAGAGATTTTAAATTCAGTACAACAAAATATTACCGATCCTCAGATTGGTAATATTTTATCTGGAATTGCCTTTATTATGGATTCAGCTTCATCTGAAGCCGAAGCGCTTTATCAATCAATTGAATAATAATAAGTTATCTATTTTTATCAACACCTTCAATTACCATTTTGTGATTGAAGGTGATTATTGTTTAATTCGTTTCGCTGTTATCAGTTAGATATGTAGTTAAGTCTGAAAGTGGCCAACGAATATGCGCTGTTGGTTCATTAATTCGATAACCAAAAGCTAAGCAAAGTCCTATCCCGAATGAGTCGCCACCAAATTGTGGAATATATTTTTCTAGAATCTTGATGACTTTATCATGATCGAATCCACCAATAGCACATGAATCAATACCACGAAATGCCGCTGCAGTCATCATATTGGCACTAGCGATATAGTCTTGCATTTCTGACCAGTGGTTGATGGTTAAACCGTCGGCTAAGCCTTGTTCGCAAAAATTGATAAATCCTTGACAGGCAATATCAATATCGGTTTGGTTATTGGGATCAGGTAAGGTGCGTGCAATTGTTTGTCGTAAATAATCGCTCTGTAACGTAAAATTATTGGCTTTGCGGTAAAGTACAATGACAAAATGTGAACAGCTGGTAACTTGTTCTTGGTTATAGCAAACATTACGTAATTCAACTTTTATCTTGTGACTATCTACAACCACAAAATGCCATGGCTCCATGCCAAATGATGAAGGAGATTGACGACCCGCTTCTAAAATGTATTTAATATCATCATCACTGATTTTTTTGGTATTATCAAATTTTTTACATGCATGTCTAAAGTCGAATGCTTGGGTTAGTTTGTCCATATTTTCTCCTAAGATTGGCTATTCCACGGGGCAACTTTTAACAATAATAACATACCGGGAAAGGCAAGAATAAAACATAACCAAAAAAAGTTTGTCCATCCTAAGTGTTCAACCATAAAACCGGTAGATGCATTAATTAGAGTTCTTGGCACTGAAGCAATGCTGGTAAATAAAGCAAATTGTGTAGCGGTATAAAGTGGATTAGTTGTTTTAGCAATAAACGCTACAAAAGCAGCCGAACCAAGACCGACACCAAGTGATTCAATCCCTATCACTATGGCTAATAACGTTTTTTGAAATATTCCTATTGTAGTAAAAGGTCCTTCTATCGAAAGCCAAATAAATCCTAAAATTGATATAACTTGGACAACACCAAAAGACCATAATGCTCGGTTTATGCCTATTTTGATCATCAAAATGCCACCCATTAATGCTCCAAACACACTTGGCCATAAAGAAGCATTTTTGGCAATCCAACCAATGTCGGGGCGACTATAGCCTATTTGTAAGTAGAAAGGCGTGGCTAAGGATGTAGCCATGCTATCGCCTAATTTATATAAAAAGATAAATGTTAAAATCCATATGGCTGTTTTAAGTCCATTTCGATTAATAAATTCACTAAATGGCTTAATGATGATATCTTCAAAAGTATGATTTTTGGGCGATTGGTTAATTGGTTCTTTTACTAGTAACGTCATAATGATAGCAGGCAGCATAAATAATGCAGTGATGATAAAAACACTATTCCAAGGCAAGGTATTTGATAATATTAGTGATAATGAACCTGGCACTAGACCTGCAATGCGATAAGCATTGGTATGAATACTATTACCAAGTCCTAATTCTTTATCAAGCAATAACTCTCGTCTAAAGGCATCAAGAGCAATATCTTGTGTAGCTGAAAATAGTGCAATAATAAAGCAAATGGTTGCTATTAACCAAATATTCAATGAAGGTGAAAAAAATCCTAATATTGCGATAGAAAATATAAGTATTATTTGGGATCCAAGCATCCAACCACGTCGTCTCCCTAAATTAAAGAGCGAAATGTTATCCATCAATGGTGACCAGATAAATTTAAAAATATAGGGAATTTGCGTTAATGAAAAGGCTCCAATTGTTTTGATATTAATACCATCACTTTCTAACCATGCAGGTAACAGTTGTAATAATAAATAAAAAGGAAGACCAGAAGCAAAACCTGTAAAAATGCAGATTAGCATCTTGGTCGTAAAAATGGTTTTTAAAAGTGAATTCTGCGAGCTATTCATTATTTAACTTTATTGTTAGTTTTTGGCAAAGTGTTATCATAGCACACAACATATAAAAAATAATTCAGCAAGCCAAGATTGACCGTTTTATCCAAAGTCATGTTTTCAATATAAGAAAGTTATGCGCAATGACTTTTTGAAAGTTAGAGATTCATTATTTTAGCTATTTTTTGTTAAAAAGTTTCAGGTAACTATGTGTTTCAGTATAAAATTAATGTCAATAATTAATTAAGAGATTAACAAACTACCATTTAAAAGGGGTGTAGTAATATGAAAAGTTCAATTAAAGTGGCTGTTTTTAGTAGTAAACATTATGATAAAGAACATTTAGAAATCGCTAATAAAAAATATGGCTTTGATATCGAATATTATGAACATAAACTTAGCTGTAAAACAGTGGTTACCGCCCAAGGTTATGACGCAGTTTGTGCATTTGTTAATGACGAAGTAGATAGAAAAGTACTAAAAAAATTAGCAAGTTATGGCATTAAGATTTTAGCGCTTCGTTGCGCTGGGTTTGATAATGTTGATTTAACTGAAGCTGAAAAGTTAGGTATCACGGTGGTTCGTGTGCCAGCTTATTCACCAGAAGCAGTTGCAGAACATGCAGTGGCTTTAATGATGACGTTAAATAGAAGAACGCATAAAGCCTATCAGCGTACTCGTGATGCTAACTTTTCGTTAGATGGATTAACTGGATTTAATATGCACAATCGTACTGCTGGTGTTATTGGTACGGGCAAAATTGGTCAAGCGATTATCCGCATTTTGAAAGGTTTTGGTATGCATATTCTTGCCTATGATCCTTATCCTAATGATGTTGCAGTTGAATTAGGAGCGCAATATGTTGAGTTAGATGAGTTATATGCAAAATCTGATGTGATTACGTTACATTGCCCTATGACCCCTGAAAATTATCATTTATTGAATAAAGATTCTTTCCAAAAAATGAAAGACGGCGTGATGATTATCAATACAAGTCGTGGCGCATTACTTGATGCAACCGCAGCTATTGATGCATTAAAGAAAACAAAAATTGGTGCTTTAGGCATGGATGTTTATGAAAACGAACGTGATCTCTTTTTTGAAGACAAATCTAATGATGTTATTTTAGATGATGTGTTCCGTCGTTTATCTTCCTGCCATAATGTTATTTTTACGGGGCACCAAGCATTTTTAACACAAGAAGCATTGTTAAATATTTCTGATACGACGTTAAACAATATTAAACAAGTTTCGGCAGGAGAATCATGCCCAAATATTGTTAAATAACAATAAATATTTTATGATGTTGTCGATTTTTAATTACTTAAAATATGGATTTTTTATGCAGCGTATTGCCATTTTTATTAGTACAATTTTATTGCTTGTAGCTTGTAGTAGTAATAAATCTTCAACATCTCCCATGAAAGAACACCGTGGACATGCAAATGTTAAAGGCGGTGTCTATCTCGAAAAAGAGCACAATCAATCTAAAACCGCTAGTGCGTCACTAGACATAGATAAAGAAAAATTTATTGATAGAATGGTTAGTAAGCATGGTTTTAATCGTCAACAACTCCGTAATGTGCTTGCTCAAGCTAATAAGCTCGATTGGGTAATTAATTTAATGGATAAACAAGCACCAAAAGCAACCTCGCCAACGGCACCAAATGGTGCTTGGATTCGATATAAAAATAAATTTATTACACCAAGTAACCTTCCTCGTGGTGTTGAATTTTGGAATCAATACCAAAAAGAATTACAGCGTGCTTATAATGAATATGGTGTGCCACCCGAAATTATTGTTGGCATTATTGGCGTCGAAACAGGTTGGGGTAGAGTGATGGGAAAAACTAAAATCATTGATGCCTTGTCAACTCTTGCCTTTTACTATCCAAGACGTGCGAAATATTTTTCTGACGAATTAGAAGATTTTTTAGTTATGTGCCGAGATGAGGGGGTTGATCCCTTTGATTTGAGTGGATCATTTGCTGGTGCTATGGGATATGGTCAATTTATGCCATCAGCATTTAGACGTCACGCTGTTGATTTTAATCATGATGGGCATATTGATTTATGGGATCCTGTTGATGCTATTGGTAGTGTGGCAAGCTATTTTAAATCATACGGTTGGCAACGTGGTAAAAAAGTGGCTGTAATGGCTGATGGCCAAGCACTATCACTTGATACTGGTTTTAGTACTAAATACTCCATTGAAACATTAGCAAAAGCAGGGTTAAAACCACAAAGCTCATTAGAAGGACATACGCAGGTAAGTTTATTGCGTCTTGATATGGGCGATCGTTACCAATACTGGTATGGATTACCAAACTTTTATACTATCACCCGTTATAACCACAGCACTCATTATGCAATGGCCGTTTGGCAATTAGGACTTGCAGTTAAAGAAGCAAGATAGTCATTTAATGGTATTGCATCAAAACTGATAAGGTCGCTTTTGCGGCCTTTTTATTTATTAATGATGTTTAAAAAATGATTAATTTCGTTGCAAGCAATAATAAAATATACCAAAGAATTTAATTAATTTTTTAATCGATAATTTTTGTGCAAGTTGTGCACCTACTTTAGCCATCGAGATGCTTGCTAGCATAATAACTAATACGTCACCACCAAAATACTAGCTAATAATCTAGCCAAGGATCTTATCAAAAGGAAGATAATAAACTTAAAAATCATATTCAATCCTTAGAGTAGGGTAACCCAATCTATATAATTATTTGTTAAGCAAAAATTAAAATGAAAACATTGATTTTAATTACATATTGCTAATATTTTATTGCAAATAATACAGTGATTTTACCTGAATAATTTAAAAGATCTTAATGATTCTCTTAGTAAAAAGTTCACTAACATTGTCATATTTGATCAATAAAGTAATAATCAAAATGATGACAGCGTGGTTAAAAACGATTATGTTATTTAATAAATTTGTAACTAATAAGAAGGTTAAAGATAAATTTAAAGGAGATAATTATGAAAGATCGTTTAAAGTGGATTGATGAATTTGGTTTTTTAGGTGAAACTGCAAGTGGGCATTCGCTAGTGATGGATGGCGGTATTGAACATGGCGGGCGTAATCGTGGAGCTCGTCCTATGGAGCTTTTGTTGCATGGTGCAGCTGGTTGTATGGCTTATGATATTATTGCAATTTTAAAAAATAAAAAAAAAGATGTTCGTGATCTTTGGATAGATATTGATAAAACTCAAGCAGAATCCTCCCCTAAAGTGTATACGTCAATTAATTTTCATATTGTCATTACGGGTATTAATATTGATAACGAAGCAGTCGAAACGGCAGTAAAACTTGCATCAGAAAAATATTGCAGTGCCTCTATCATGCTTGGTAAAACAGCGAAAATGTCTTATACCTATGAGGTTAAAGAATATCACTAAAGTATGTTCTTATAACAAATAATTATAACCTAATAACAAGCTGATCTTAGCACGTTGCGGATTAATCATTTAATATTTCATCATTACTGATAATTGCGCTAGAGAATGATTATGCAACAGTTAAATAAAAATATGCGATTCCGGGATTTGGTTATTCTGGGATTGCTTTTTATTGGTCCAGCAGCACCTGTAGGATTATTTGGTGTTTTAGATGCGATAAGTGATGGTGCAGTTGCTTTGGTTTATATCATAGCAACTTTTGTAATGGCATTTACCGCGCTTTCTTATGCCAGAATGGCAAACGCTTTACCGCATGCGGGAGCTGTTTATGCTTATTGTTCTATTGGTATTCATCCTAGTGCTGGGTTTTTAGTAGGCTGGTTGCTGTTACTTGATTATATGTTTATCCCTGCGGTTGCGTACTTATTTAGCGGTATATCGTTCAATGCATTGATTCCCGAAGTACCAATATGGGTATGGACATGTTTAGCTGTTATGTTAACTACTACGCTGAATTTAGTTGGTGTTAGAAAATCGACTAAAATTACGTTAATCATCTTGATATTTGAAATTATTATATTACTTGCTGTGTTATCTGTTGGTATTTGGATAATAGCCACTAATGGTAGTAACAGAGATTGGTTACAACCTTTTATTGGTGGTGATTTATTCAGTTGGAGTAATCTATTTAATGCAGTGTCTATTGCTGTACTATCTTATTTGGGATTTGACGCTATTGCTACTTTTTCAGAAGAAAATGGCGGACCTCATAATTTAGTTAGTAAAGCGATTATATGTTGTTTAATTTTAGCTGGGTGTTTATTTGTGCTACAAATTTATGTCGGTAGCTTACTTAACCCTTATACCCCTGAATATTTGCGTAGTCATCCAGAACTACAAGGTAAAGTTTACTATCATATTGTTAATCAAGAAATTAATCTGTGGTTAGGGTGGGCACTAGGTTTAATGAAAGCTATTGGTGCATCATTTGCAGCAATGGTTGGACAAGCCGCAGCAAGTCGTCTTTTATTCAGTATGGGGCGTGACAAACGTTTACCTTCATTTTTTGCAAAAGTAGGAAAAAAAAGTGGTGTACCGACAATGGCTATTATATTTGCAGCGCTATTTAATTTATGTTTAGTTGTTATTGCTGCTAATAATGCTAAAGGGTTGCCAACTTTAGTTTCATTTGTTGATATTGGAGCATTAACTGCATTTATCATGTTACATTTATCTGTAATTGGCTATTTTAAGTTTAAAAAAGGCTCAAAAGGATGGTTTTCGTGGTTTCTAGACGTCTTTATGCCTATTATAGGTATTGTAGTGCTATTACCTGTATTATTACATATTGATAACGATGCAAAAATGGTCGGTATTATTTGGTTAGCTATTGGAATGATCATTCTCTATTTAAACAAAAATAAAACCAAACTATTGTGGTTAGAGAAAAATAACAAATAACAAATTCAATACGTTTGTTATAAACTTATAGCATTTAGATTATATAATAAATTTTCTTATCTTTATTCTGGTGTTATAACTAAATGCTATTGGAAATATTACGTGGTGCTTTCATTTCGGCTAGTTTAATTATTGCTATTGGTGCTCAAAATTTATTTGTACTCAAGCAAGGATTATTAAAAAATCATATCTTTTATGTGTCGGCAATTTGTTTTATTTGTGATTTTGCTTTAATGTCAATAGGGATTTTTGGGCTAGGTACTTTTATTCGTAGCAATTCTTTAATTACTAATATTTTAGCAATCTCTGGGGCGATTTTTTTAATTTGGTATGGTTTTTGTGCGTTTAAAAGTGCAATTAAAGGCACAAGTAGCATACAAATAGAATCTCAATCTCTTAACAATAACAACTCATTAAAAGTTGTATTGGCAACTTTGGCTGTTACTTTACTTAATCCTCATGTCTATTTGGATACTGTTGTTATTGTGGGTGGAATTGCTGGCACGTTAACTAATGAACAAAAATTTGCATTTTTGGTTGGTGCCGTCAGTGTTTCATTCATATGGTTTTTTAGTCTTGGTTACGGAGCAAAATTACTCATACCGCTATTTAGAAAGAAAAGAATGTGGGTAATATTGGACTGTATAGTTGGTGCTGTAATGTTCTATATTGCCTATTGTTTAGTTATGTATGTATTTGATATGCATTAAGCACATACATAACCAAAACGTTGAACTAATAATTATTATTTGGGAATTGTGTTAGGTTATTCTTGACAAGCTTGATATATATTATTTTTACAATATTGTTTAAAAGTAATGCTTAGCAGTTTGAATACCTTTTATAGTGCCATTTAGTTATTTCCCATTGCCAATATTATATTTTTATTAAAGAAGTTTCTTGACATGTTTACATGCTTCTTGATGGTTGTTTTGGCAAGCTTGTTGAAAGTAATATTTTGCAGTATAGGTATTTATTGCCACTCCCAATCCTTGTTGATAGATAATACCTAAATTGTATTGTGCATCGGCATGATTTTGTTCAGCGGCAAACTGAAACCATCTTCTAGCTTCTGTATAATTTTTTTCAAACCATGAGCCATTATAATATAACCAACCTAAGCTATATTGTGCTTCAGGATTTCCTCTTTGTGCAGATTGAGTGTCTAATTCTACACCTTTGGCAAAATCTTTTTTTAATCCACCTAATCCATTGTAATACATATTTGCTAAATTATGCAGAGCATATATATTGCCTTGCTTAGCTGCTTGTTCATATAGTTCTCTAGCTTTGGTATAGTTTTTTTTGACAACAATTCCAATATAATAAAATCTACCCAGATTGTTTTGAGCCTCTTTATTGCCTAGTTGTACAGCTTTTTCGTAAAAATATTTTGCCTTAACATAGTCTTGGCTAATAGTATTATTATCTGAATTTTGTTCAATTCCTTTTAGATAATGTTTTTTTTCTGCAAATTCGTAAAGTGCCCCTAGATTAAATAGACCTAAAGCATAACCGCTTGAGGCTGCTTTTGCATAAAACTGCTTTGCTTTAAGCAAATTTTTCTTCACGCCGAGACCATAATTGTACATGTAGCCTAAACTTACTTGTGCATCGGCGTAATTTTGATTAGCCGATTTTTGGTACCATTCAATAGCTTTAGCATAATCTTGTTTAACGTTAAGACCGTACTGGTACATATAACCTAACCGGTTTTGTGCTTCGGCACTATTTTGTTCTGTTGCTTTTTTATATTCAACATCAAAGTTATATTCTATATTTTGTGTTGCAAAAATAGGCGTATTTACAAATAAGTATATTATTAATAGTATTTTTTTCATTTAACTGCCTCTTTATTTTGGGCCCAAATTTCTTATTAAAGAATGTTTTTAACTTGTTTGCAAAACTATTTGTGCTTATTTTGATAAGTCTATTGAAAGCAATGATTTAATGTATAGATATCTTTTGATATTTTTCCATTTTGGTGTAACAGATTAATTATTAACAACCGCAATCGTTATTACTAGCTTGCTTTTTCTTGGCCTGTTGTTTGGCTACAATGGCATTAACCTTTTTTGTTACAACATTTAAGTGATCTTTAGCATCGGAATAGTTTTGTTCAGCGGCCTTAGCAAACCATTGTTTAGCTTTAAAATAGTTCTTTTTAACCCCTGTACCATTGTAATAGAGTGTTGCTAATGTATATTGAGCAACGGCATCTCCTTTTTTAGCTGCTTTTGTATCCCACTCAATTCCCTTAGAATAGTTTTGTTTTGTTCCTTGTCCATTATAATACAATAAGGCTAAACTGTGTTGAGCTGCGATATGACCTTGATTGGCAGCCTTTTCAAACCACTCTTTTGCTTTAATATAATCAGGTTGTGCTTTTAATTGCTCATCAAAACCATATTCGAAACCTTTAAATTGCCGTTTTTTAGTATATGAGCCATCAGCGTACATAAGACCTACATGGTATTGCGCCTCTGCATCTTTTTGTTCTGTTGCTTTTTGATATTCTTCATTAAAATCAAATAATGTTTGTTGATCAGCATTAACAGCAATACTAAAACATAAAACTAATGATAGTTTTGCAAAAAACTTTAGCATACAACTTCCTTATAAATTAAATAACTTAATTATTCTATCGTATTTATCTGTTTAGTATAGCGTAATTAAATAAGTTGTTTATTAATTAAATATTGATGTCATGAAATGGTGGGTCGTGAGCAATTATTCGGCACATCGTGTGCCTCACCCCTTCGGGGCCAACACTGCGTGTTGTTCAAATTTGTTCCAGAAAAATTTGTCGAACGCTATCGTTCTCATCGCTTTTTTTACTTAATTAGATTGATTGGACTTATTCAGAAATTGTTTAATAAAATGGTGGGTCGTGAGCGATTCGAACGCTCGACCAACGGATTAAAAGTCCGCTGCTCTACCGACTGAGCTAACGACCCATCTTAAAGATGGTGGGTGATACCGGGTTCGAACCAGTGACCCCCTCCTTGTAAGGGAGGTGCTCTCCCAACTGAGCTAATCACCCCAAGTGTTTCATTACTGAAACATCACGGTAAAGATTGGTGGGTGATACCGGGTTCGAACCAGTGACCCCCTCCTTGTAAGGGAGGTGCTCTCCCAACTGAGCTAATCACCCTTACCGTGTGGATGTGCATTATAAGGCACGACTTATTTCAGTCAACCTTTTTTTTTAAAATTCTCTAAAATCTACTTCGTTCGATTTAATTTTAAACATTTTTTGGGTGATAGTTCGCAAAAATCGCTTTTGTCAGTTTTTATTTAGGAAAAGATGATTATGATTAAGTGATGCTATTATCAGAAACAAGAAGATAATCCATCATGATTTTTAATAAAAGTAGCGTCATTATTTATGTCGAACCTACAATTTTACGCTATAGGATTGAAAATTCAGTTAAGCGAAATGCTACAACAGCCACTAGCGAAGATCTGATTGTATTTAATTATCAAAATGAAAATGATATAGATATTTTTATTGATGAGTTACTAAAAAAAATTTCTGAGCGTGCGGTATTTGAACTTAATTTGGATATCAATTTAATTCAAATACAACAATTAACCTTACCTGATGTAAAGCTAAATTTAAATGAATTGAGTTTATATGTTGAAGCTAACATTTATAAATTATTCCAAGTGTCGGCTAAAAGTGTATTTTTTGATTTTGTTTATTCAACTGAACATACAAAACAAATTACAGTGATGATAGTTGAACGTCATTATATTGAAAATTGGATCAATCTTTTTAAAAAGCATCAACGACTATTAACTTTTGTAGGTTGTCGATTTGAAAATAATAAAGTTAATTTTTTACCTTGGCGGCAAGAGAAACAAACAAAACATCAACGACAATTGACAGGCGTGGTTGTTGGATTTATGGGCATAATAAGTTGTTTGCTCTGTTATTTGTGGGTACACGCTAAAAATGATTTACAAACTTATGATGAAAAATTACTACACCAGCAAAAGATAGTACAAAAATTAACTGAAGAATTAGTTAATTATTTGCCTAATCCATCATTAAGCCAAAAACAAATTCAGCAATCCTTATTATTGCTTTCAGCGCAGTTACCTTCAGTAATTTGGCTTGACTCTTTCTATTATGAACCTAAAAAAGTAGCAATAGAAGGGCAAAGCTTTAGTTATGTCGAACTTACTCATTTTAACCAAAATTTGTTAATGCTAAAAAATATCGCTAAAAGTCAAATAAAGACCGTATCGACCAATAAGAATAATTTATTTTTTGAAATGGAAATGGAACTTAATGAACAGTGATTTTTTCTATCGCCCAGTTTGGCAACAGTACGCATTGTGTATTTTATGTTGTTTAGCATTTTTTGTTATTGTTTATCAACTTTTTATTAAAGAAGGCCAGCAACAAGCTGAGCTAAAGGCCGAGTTATATCAGCAAAAGATTACTGAAATTGAATTGTTACAGGCAAAAGTAAGGCGTTATCAGGCAAGTAAAAATAGTTTATATAGTTTGATATCTGAAAAAGAATTAGCGTTGGCTATTGAACAAAATCATCTAACACTAAGTTCCTTTAAACATTATCAAACTGACAATACGGTTAATTGGGATATTGAATTAGAAGGGCAATTTTTTGATTTTATGGCTTTAATTTCATCATTAACGGATGATTTTTATTATCTTGATTTTCAGAATCTAAAAATCAGCAAGCAAGAACAGCAGTTACAGATCATGTTTACGCTCTTATTTAAAAAGGCATAAAGTGAAACGTTATATCTATCAATTTATTAGTTTATTAATTGTTATCTGTTTTGAACTAAAGGCCGATGTGTCTTTAGGACGAGATCCTTTTCAACAAAATTACTCAGTTTCTTGTAGTGAGCAAACGGCGTTACTGCTTGAACAAATTCAAGTTTGGCATTTTAGGGGAAGCATGAATCAAATTGATCAGAATTATCAGCAAATTTGGTTAACATCTGAAAATCAATGGCTAGCAATAACCGATGATGTGGTGCCTAACGTTTTGTTTCCTTGGCGTTTGCAATCTTTATTAAACGATAAAATAACGTGGCAGGCCGATTTACCTGATTATTGCCATAGTACTGTATCATGGACAATGTCGCTAAATGAATAATAACAATAGTAAGAATCAAAAGCATCAATGGCTAGAACAATGTATTTGCAGATTGATTAAAGCAATAATAAGTTTGTTAGCTGTAATAATTTTTATATTTGTAACAATGATCATAAATACAACTTACGCAAATATGAAGCAATCAGTAAATGTCGATTCGCAACAAAATATCTCAATGACATTCTACCAAACCGACATTGCAATTATCTTACAAGCTTTAGCCGATAATCAGCAGATGAATTTAGTCATGACCGAAGATATACCAATTAAGCAAACCATTAAACTCAACAACGTTGATTGGCACAAAGCGCTAAAGATCATATTAGATTCGGCAAATTTACAAGCCGAAATTGACGATAATATTTTGTTCGTATCTAAAGCGATAGAACCAGAAGTTTTATTGAAAAAACAGCAATCTGAACAAAGAGAAAAAGAATTAAACCAACCACTTAATTCTTTGCCTATAGCTGTTAATCATGCAGACCCAGCCACCTTAATTGAAACAATTCAACAACAAGGATTATTATCAGAACGGGGCAAGATTACGCTCGATAAGCGGACAAATTCGCTTATCATTACCGATTTAGCTAAACAATTTGCTAATATCCAAAAATTAGTTAAAACACTGGATAAACCAATGCCTCAAGTTCATATTTCAGCGCATATTGTTACCATGAATGAGGAGAGCATGTCAGAGCTGGGTATAAAATGGGGATATTCAGGAAAATCATCGCAATTATTAGATAAGTTCGATGTGGGGCTTGGAGCTAGTTATCCCACCACAACTGTAGGTTTTAATTTGGCTAAAATATCTGGTCATTTACTTAATTTAGAGTTATCAGCGCTCGAATCTGAAAATCAACTTGAAATTATAGCCAGCCCAAATTTGTTAACAGCCAATCAAAATATGGCGTCGATAAAACAAGGTACTGAAATTCCTTACGAGGTTTCTAGTGGTAGTAATGGTGCAACATCTATTGAATTTAAGCCTGCGGTGTTAGGGCTAGAGGTCACACCGAAAGTACTAACAGATGATAGGATGATTTTAGACTTATACATTACGCAAAATACGGCTGGTCGCTCAATAAAACGTAGTGATGGTGGTGAGGCGATAGCTATTGATACACAAGAGATCAAAACACAAGTTCAAATAAAGAATGGCGAAACAGTAGTTTTAGGTGGTATTTTTCAACAGCTTAACACCAATGGGCAACAAAAAGTACCTGGTGCGGGCGATGTGCCCATTATTGGAAATATATTTAAATATAATAGAAAAAAACAGCAAAAACGAGAGTTGGTTATTTTTATTACACCGCAATTGGTTGAGTAAATGTTAACGGAGTTGTATCATACTTTAACTTGTTTTAGCAGTTGCTTTGATAAGTAAATATTGTTTTAAAGTATATTATTATTACCATTAATTATAAAAGTAGAGAATATTATGCATGTTGTTGCTTCTGATTTAGACGGTACTTTATTAACTCCTGAACATAGCTTATCACCTTATACCAAGCAAGTCCTTCAAGCGTTACGTAAAAAAGGCATTCACTTTGTTTTTGCAACTGGCAGACACCACATTGATGTCGCTCAAATGCGTGAAAACATGGAAATTGACGCCTTTATGATAACAGCAAATGGTGCTAGGGTGCATGATAGCGAAGGTAATCTAGTTTTTAGCCAAAGTATTTCCCCATCGCTTGCTAGTGAAATAGCTAAAATGAGTATGGATGATCCTTTAATTTATACTCATGTATATCGTGGTGATCATTGGTTAATTAATAAGGAAGATACATATTCATTAGAATTCTTTCGAGACACAGATTTTACTTATCAATTATTTAATCCACTTAATTTTGACACTAGCGATGTTGCTAAAATTTATTTTACGACAACGGATAATGCACTTTACCCGCATTTAGTCCAATTAAAGAATCGACTTGATGCAAAATTTGGTGACAAACTTAGCATTGCTTTTTCAACCTTAAATTGCCTTGAAGTGATGGCCGAAAATGTGTCTAAGGGTAGTGCACTAAAAAAAGTGGTAGAAAAATTAGGTTACAGTTTAAAAGATAGTATCGCTTTTGGTGATGGCATGAATGACTACGAAATGTTAAAAGCCGCAGGTAAAGGTTGTATAATGCAAAACGGAAGCTCGGAATTAAAATCATTATTGCCTGAGTTAGAGGTTATTGGCTCTAACGCTCAAGATGCTGTACCACATTATCTAAGTAAACTGTTTTTATAATTATTAAATATGAATATAACTATTGACAAAGAACTCAACACGCTTGGATTGCGTTGTCCTGAACCTATTATGTTAATTAGAAAAGCGATCCGAGAACTATCTATAGGACAAGTTCTTTATGTGATCGCTGATGATTTTGCAACTACTCGTGATGTACCTAGCTTTTGCCGCCATATGGATCATCAATTACTGTCATTGCAAATAGAATCTCAACCTTATCAGTATTGGATCAAAAAATCCCATTAGTGTAACGATTTTTATGGCAAAAAGTTTCAGGAAAGTAGGTGTTTGTGTCAATTTAATTCGATTTGCTTTAAGTAAAAACGTAATGTACGCCAATCATTAGGTTGAAGATTATCAACCATTAATAATAGCGTACAGCGTTTGCCATTATGTCGTGATTTTAAGTTTAAAATAATGATATAACGAAATATCAACGGTCTATGCATTAAGTACCAACGTTGTTTGTGCCAGTATATTTGATTGATACAGTGAAATAGCGCAAATTCGTCTTTAATAGTTTTGAAATAACGTAGACTGTGCCACCATTCTATTATTAATAATAGAATAATAACAAAGGTATAACAATTTAAGTATGTGTTAGCAAACATAACTAAACAAAGTGCGATTAACACTGAGTAAAAAAGAGTTGAAATCAGTAATTGTATCTTTGATATGCTAAGTTTTATGCTCCACATAATTCATTCTTTACTTTAGTTAAATTAGGATTATTTCATTCTTTTGCAAAAAATTACTTAAAATAAAGACAAATATGGGAGATAATGCGCATAATTTTTGTGTGTTTTAATAAACGAGCGATCAACCATAGACTTTTTCTTTTAATGTCAATGTGAAGATCCAGAACTGAAGATAGTGTTACTAAATTTGGCGCAGAGAGAACTCTCGTGCCATTATTTTTGCCTTAAAATTTAGAATAGGAAAGATTTGTGATATTAATTAGAGTGTTAAAAATTATTCTAAAATTATTCATTGGCTTATTTCTTTGTGGCTTAATTATTGGTATTGCAGGTTATGCTCATTATTCAAAGGATCTTCCTGATGTCACTACATTAAAAGATGTTCGACTTCAAACACCAATGCAAGTATTAAGCAAAGATGGTGAATTAATTGCCATTTTTGGTGAACGGCGTAGAACCCCTCTGAAATATGATGAAATTCCTCCAATAGTTATTAATGCGGTCATTGCAACTGAAGATGCTCGTTTTTATGAACATTTTGGCATCGATCCAGTTGGTATTGCTCGAGCGATGTATATTGGTTTAAAGCAGAAAGGATTTTCTCAAGGTGGCAGTACAATTACGCAACAAGTCGCTAAGAACTTTTTCTTAACACCTGAAAAAAGTATAGCGCGTAAAGTCAAAGAAATGATTTTGGCTATCCGTATGGAAAAAGAGTTATCAAAAGAAGAAATCATGGCACTATACCTTAACATGATTAACTTCGGATCGAGGGCATATGGTGTTGCTGCTGCATCTTATACTTTTTTTGGTAAAACACCTGAACAGTTAACTGTTGATGAAGCGGCTTTATTAGCTGGTTTACCAAATGCACCATCAGCTTACAACCCAATTTCACATCCAGAACGAGCATTGACTAGACGCAATTGGGTACTAGGACGAATGCTAGATCAATCCTATATTACTCAAGCAGAATATGACGAAGCGATTAAAAAACCGTTAGGCGCTAGCTACCACTCACCACAAATTGAGTTTTCGGCGCCTTATGTTGCCGAAATGGCACGTCAATTTATGTACGACAAATTTGGCGAAAATGCCTACACAGATGGCTATAAAGTCTATACAACTATCTCAAAAACCGATCAAATAGCTGCAACAGAAACAGTGCAAAAGCATATTATTGAGTATGATACCAGACATGGTTATCGTGGTGCTGAAAAAGTATTATGGCAACCAGACGAAGCACCATGGAATTCTGAACAAATCCAGCAAACTCTTAATAAATACATGTGCTATGGCGGAATATGCCCAGCGGTGGTCATGACATCTTCAGATAAAGAAGCAACAGCGGTATTATCTGATAAAAGTAATATTACTATTGCATATCAAAACATGAAATGGGCGCGTCCATTTATTAGCGATACAAGACAAGGCGCTTACCCAAGAAAAGTCTCTGACACCATCAAGGCAGGACAGTTAATTTGGGTCAAAAAAACTGATGATAATTGGGAATTATCACAAATTCCAGCTGTTAACGCTGCGCTAGTATCACTTGATTCAGACAATGGTGCAATCAAAGCGATTGTTGGTGGTTATGATTTTAATTTGAGTAAATTTAATCGAGCAACACAAGCACTAAGGCAATTAGGCTCGAATATTAAACCATTTATTTATACCTCAACATTAGAGCAAGGTTTAACAATGGCTACGCTTCTTAATGATGCACCAATTGTTCGTTCTGCGGGTAGTGCTACATGGCGTCCTAAAAACTCACCACCTACCTATGCAGGACCTTTACGTTTAAGAATTGGCCTAGGAATGTCTAAAAATGTAATGATGGTAAGAGCATTGCGTGCAGTTGGTATAGATTATGCTGCGACTTATTTAGAGCGTTTTGGATTTCCTAAAGAAAATATTTCTTATAATGAATCGTTAGCTTTAGGTTCGGCATCATTTACGCCATTGCAAGTGGCAAGAGCTTATTCGGTGATCACTAATGGCGGTTATTTAATATCACCATATTTAATTGAAAAAATTGAGGAAAATGATGGTAAAGGTCTAATTTATCAGCATCAACCTTTAATTGCTTGTCACAATTGTACTGACGATGACGTCATTGTAGGGGCCACACCAGTATCACTTGATAATGTTGAAAATGAATCAACCGAATTAGGTAATGAAGAGCCAGAGCAAGAAAATCTAAAAGCAGATGATAATATAATTTTACCTGATATTGATACTGAAAATAAAGTCACTGATGTAACACCAAAATACGCACCGCATACGGTAAATAGTGGTATTGCATTTATTATGAAAGATGGTCTTCGATCCATCGTATTTGGTGGTTCAGATTGGCAAGGTACTGCATGGCGTGTAAAAGCATTGGGTAGAAAAGATGTCGGAGGTAAAACTGGGACAACTAACTCATCTAAAGACGTTTGGTTTTCTGGATTTGGTGGCAATATTGTAACTACTGTTTGGATGGGATTTGATGATCATCGCCGTGACTTGGGGCGAACTGTCCGAGCTGAAGCAGGGGCTGTAACCGCAAACCCAATATGGGTTGATTATATGAAAGTTGCCCTAAAAGATGTACCAGTAATAGAAGATGTAAAACCTGCAAATGTTATTTCTGTTACTATTGATCAAAAAACAGGTCTATTACCTCAATCTGGATCTAAAACAATGTCAGAGTACTTTATAAAAGGTACCGAACCAACGACTTATGCGACCCAAGAGGTGGGCACGAAAGTAACAGATTCAGAAGGTAATACTTCAGAACTATTCTAATAAAGGATTTAGCATGAATGGTTCAATAAGAATTATTGGCGGAAAATGGCGTGGGCGTAAATTGTCGGTACTAGACAAACAAGGATTACGCCCAACCACCGATCGAATCAAAGAAACTCTATATAACTGGTTAATGCCAGTTATACATGATAGTGATTGTTTGGACTGCTTTTCGGGTAGTGGCTCATTAGGTTTTGAAGCAGCATCCAGAGGAGCCCAAAGTGTTACTTTGCTCGAAAAAGATAAACAAGTAGCACAGCTACTTAGCAAAAATAAACAGATTATTGCTAGCAACGCAATCGACATTTATCATACTGATACTTTACAATGGCTAAACAGGCCAGCAGTAAAACAGTTTGATATTGTATTTATCGATCCGCCATTTCATCAATCATTAGTCGCAAAAACGGTTAACGAACTTGAAAATAACAACTGGCTAAAACCGTTGGCTTATATTTATATTGAAACAGAAATACAGCATGATCTAACAACTTATATTCCAACTAACTGGCGCTTACATCGTGAAAAAATTGCAGGGCAAGTTCACAGCTATCTATTTATACGAGAAGATAATTAATGTTCATCTTTATTGGTAAAACTTTATACTCATTAATGTGGTTATTTTTATTATTTAACTTAATCCACCCATATCCAAAACCGGCAAATGTTGTTGCCAATATTGGCTTAATCGCCTTTACTGTTACTCATGGCTTACAAGCTTGGATGTTAAACTCAACCATGACCAAACAAGAAAAACAACAAGACAAATTTAAAGTGTTACGGTTATTTTTATTTGGTGTTTTTGAATCACTTAGTTGGAAAGATAGTTTGAAAGACAAAAAATAATAATAAAAAGAGGTTGCGAGATACAAAAATTTTTGTATAATGCTCACCACTTCTTACGAAGCACCTCAATAAGCGGGAATAGCTCAGTTGGTAGAGCACGACCTTGCCAAGGTCGGGGTCGCGAGTTCGAACCTCGTTTCCCGCTCCAATAAAATATCTATTTAGTATAAAAGTAAATTTATATCCCATAGTGTGTTAACTAACGAAAGTGATTAGTTGTGTGCAAGGCACAAAAAACACAGCAAAAACATTGTAATAAAAACAGAAATTAGCTAATAATTACTTAAATTAAGTAAAATAAAAAACTTCAATAAAATCAATGGTCTACCTGAGATATTTTAGAGAAAACACACAACACGGCAAGGTCAATCCACCTATCTTTTAACTGTGTCGGAGTGCTTTGCTGATAGACTGAGGGCAGCACGCCAAATAGGACTGTTTGGTGAGTTTGTGCTTTGTTAGGGATGCCAATTTATCAGGAACAACTTGGCACTTTTTAGCAAAGCAAATAGGCTTAAAAAAGGCGAATATCATAATGATTCGAGTAAATCATACCGATGGTTAAGAGCGAGAGCGTTGGGTACCGTAGTTCATATTTTGTATCTCATGTGAGTTGTAAGATGTTACGCTCAAAATTCTTAAATTAAACGTTACCACCAATATCAGTTATTCCGACAAAATTCAAAAGCTATAAAGCTAACACCATATTTTAATTATAAAATTAACCTATCTATAAAGTCGAATTGTTTTATCTTTACATTTCTTTACAAAAAAGTCCGCCAAAAAACTAGCCAACTATTTTATAAATGGTTATACTTTTATCGCTGTAGGAAAACAAGCTTATTAAATAAGCGAATAATTATAAAAATTCAAATAAAACAAAATATTACTTGACAAGAGAAACGTAATGCATTATCATTTTAGACACCAGACACCAGCACTGGCAAACCTATGTCTTAAATTTATCAAATAATCTTATTCGACGAGTTTTTACACTAAGCTCATTTATACTTTCCAAATTATCTCTCAAATTATTATCGAAATTATTGCTCAAATCACCTAAAACAGCTTTGCTAGTATTAGCACTGTTACTATTGTCATCGTCATGGGATGTACAGGCAAATGGTAAAAAGGTTCGAGCAGGTAATCGTAGTGATGCAATAATAATACCGTCGGCAGTTATCAATTATGTAAGGCCGTATCTATCTAATATTTATGATGACCGATATGCAGGCCCAGCTGACATATGGAATCCTAATAAGGGCTTTTTAGTTCAATCTACCAATCCTGAATCATACAGCCTAAATTTTCCGACTACAGGTGCGCATAATTTATATTTTGATTTACTCATAACAGGAATAGATGTAAATGAATTGACATGGGCACCCGTTACTTTGGGGGGAATTACTGCAACAGTGACAAATGTTGTACCTAATGATTACTGGATTCCTTATGAAGACAAGGGACAAGTTGTCGCCCGTGTTAAGTTAATAGGTCCAGAGGCAAGAAATCAATGGTACAATCCTCATCCTAACCCAATTGCTAAGCCAAAGTTACCGCAGACGTTTGAGTTAGTGGGTAGAGACATTAAAACTAATAATGAGGTAGTAAAATATGGATTTGTGTTGAGGCAGTGGTTCGTCAGTCGGGGGCATACATGGAGAAATTATAGTGACTATTCAGCATGGTGTGATAGTTTGGGTTACCGCATGCCGAGGGTAAGGGATTTAACCAATGCGAAGTGTGGTGTAAGAGGGGCTATGGGTTTTTTCCCATGTATAAATGGCATAAATAGCGCCATGCCGTCGTCTGATTGGAATGGTTACAGGCGTCACATAGGCGCTGGATTTTTTACGGAGTGGGGTTCGGTAGGCATCTACGCTGATTCAGGTTTCTCCGAGAACAGCATGACGAGTGACGGCTCAGCTAGTAGCAAGCTCCATGTCAGCACGTCCGATGGCGATGTTATACTCGGCGATGGACCCGCCTATGGTGTTTGCACCATACCTTAGCTTTTAGCGTTTGGTACTTAATCTTTAGATCTTGAGACGAAAGGGGGCTTATGGTGTAAATAACTGAGAGTTATGACTTATTCTAACCTAGTGAGGTTTAGGACGTTTTATTTGGCAAAAACAAAATGCCCTAAACCAAACATCTCTATAACTATTTTCATAATATTGATTTAAAAATTATCATTAATATAAATCAACATAATACGATTTATGTAGTATTGTAAAACAATTATCTACTGAATTATGATTCTTTAGCAGTGCCATTAAGGCTCAATACGTTATTTTGATGCAGATTTAGATGTTTTTTATGTTTTTATAAATTATTTTATAGATTTTGATTCTTGGTTATAAATTGAATCTTCATTTTAAGTTATACGACTCTGTGTT
This sequence comes from Gilliamella sp. BG1, assembly GCF_046635625.1. Taxonomy (NCBI): domain Bacteria; kingdom Pseudomonadati; phylum Pseudomonadota; class Gammaproteobacteria; order Orbales; family Orbaceae; genus Gilliamella; species Gilliamella sp. BG1. The sequence continues at coordinate 71,276 of NZ_JBIDFG010000003.1, forward strand.
ATGCTACAGTTAATATTAGTCACAGGATATTCCTTATGATAAAAGATCCTTTTTTTGACCGCGAAGCCGAGAAGTATGATTCCCCAATTGCCAGTCGAGAGCTTATTTTAGATTACCTTAAACAAGAAGCAAAGCCTGCTAGTTTAGAAAAAATTGCTCAAGCTGTTGATATTAAAAATGAAGAGCAAAAAGTGGCATTGCATCGTCGTTTGCGCGCAATGGAGCGTGATGGACAAGTAGTTTTTACACGCCGTAAATGTTATGCCTTGCCTGAAAAATTTGATATGGTTAAAGGCAGTGTGATTGCGCATCGTGATGGATTCGGTTTTTTACGCGTTGAAGGAAGTCCTGAAGACTATTTTTTATCACCGGAGCAAATGAAAAAAGTTTTACAAGGCGATGTAATCTTAGCTCAGCCAATGGGAACTAAATATCGCGGAAAAATGGAAGCTCGTGTTGTGCGAATTTTAGAGCCACGCAATAATCAAATTGTTGGGCGGTATTTTATTGAGCAAGGTGTTGGTTTTGTTGTCCCTGATGATAGCCGTTTAAACTTTGATATTTTAATTGCGGGTAAACCTAGCCGCACGGTTCGTATGGGAACGGTGGTGGTGGTTGAGTTACAACAACGCCCTGAACGCCGTCAAAAAGCTGTTGGCATTATAAAAGAAGTGCTCGGTGAAATAATGGGGACTAATTTGGCGATTGATATTGCTCTGCGGAATCACGAAATCCCTTATGAATTGCCAAAGGCTGTTGAAAAAGAGGTAAACAAATTCACTGAACAAGTGCCAGAAAGCGCTAAAAAAGGGCGAAGAGATTTGCGACAATTACCTTTGGTAACAATTGATGGTGAAGATGCCCGTGATTTTGATGATGCGGTTTATTGCCAAAAAAATCGTGGTGGTGGCTATCGGTTATGGGTGGCTATTGCAGATGTTAGTTATTATGTTAGACCAGGTAAGGCGTTAGATAAAGAAGCTTGTTTGCGAGGTACATCGGTTTACTTTCCTTCACGAGTTGTACCAATGCTTCCAGAAGCATTATCTAATGGGCTTTGTTCGTTAAATCCGCAAGTTGATCGCTTATGTTTAGTTTGCGAAATGACGGTGTCTAATCGTGGACGGTTGACGGGGTTTGAGTTTTATGAAGCGGTAATGAACTCGCATGCTCGGTTAACGTATACTAAAGTGGCTAAGATTTTAGATGGTGATGAAGAACTTCGTGAACACTATCATGAATTAGTCCCTCATCTTGAAAATCTTTATGGACTTTATAATGTGCTTGATAAAGCACGGGTTACCCGTGGTGCAATAGGATTTGAATCAGAAGAGCCTAAATTCATCTTTAATGCTGATAAGCGTATTGAAAGTGTCGAGCTAGCACAGCGTAACGTGGCACATAAAATCATTGAGGAGTGCATGATTTTAGCCAATATTTCAGCGGCAAAATTAGTGATTGGTGCCCAAGTGCCATCATTATTCCGTGTACATGACAGACCTGATGAAGATCGAATGAGTAACTTGCGCAGTGTATTAAGTGAACTTGGTTTATCACTTGGTGGTGGTGCAAGTCCTAAACCTAAAGATATTGCTGAATTAATGAAAGTGGTTGAAACACGCCCTGATCATGATATGTTGCAAACCGTGATTTTACGCTCTATGAAACAAGCTATTTATGATCCAGAAAATCGAGGACATTTTGGTTTGGCACTTGAGGAGTATGCACATTTTACTTCGCCAATTCGCCGTTATCCTGATTTGCTTTTGCATCGTGCTATCAAATGGATTTTAGCTGATGAAAAACATAAAACCAGTAAAACAGGGGGGTATCGTTATGATACAAATGAAATGCTTTACTTTGGTGAACACTGTTCAATGACCGAACGACGAGCTGATGAGGCCGTACGTGATGTGGTGGATTGGCTTAAGTGTGATTACATGCAAGATCATGTAGGTGAAGTATTTAACGGCTCTATTTCAAGCGTGGTTAATTTTGGTTTCTTTGTGCGGTTGGACGATCTATTTATCGATGGTTTAGTGCATGTGTCATCGCTTGAAAATGATTACTATTTTTTTGATGCCTCGCACAATCGCCTAGTTGGTGAAAATACACGTTTTACTTATCGTTTAGGCGATAAAGTGCAAGTGAAAGTCGATAATGTTAATCCAGAAGAACGTAAAATTGATTTTTCATTGGTTGGCAGTAATAATAAGCCAAAACGTCAGGGTAAAACGGCAAAAGATAAGTCCAAACAAGTCAAAAACGATCAAATTGTCGATTTACCAATAAAACGAAAAGGCAAAAAATCAACCAGTAAAAAAAGTAGCGCGAAGCCAAATACTAAGCAAAATACTAAACCAAGTACTAAATCAAGTACCCCAAAAAAGGCAAAATCGAACGCTAAATCAAGCATGAAAGCAAGTGCTAAAGTTGAAGTGAAAGCCAAAAGTAAAAAACGTAGTAAATCTAAATCAACGAATAAAACTAAATAGTTAATAAAATAAAAGAGTAACAAATAAATGAGTGAAACAGTTTATGGCCTGCACGCCATTGAAGCATTATTAGCACGTTCGCCAGAAAGAATTATTGAAGTATTTATTATTAAAGGGCGTGAAGATAAACGCCTTCTTGCCGTTGTGCGTCAATTAGAGCAACTTGGTTTGCCAGTTAAAGTTGCTAATCGCCAATGGTTAGATGAAAAATCTAAAAATGGTGTACATCAAGGTATTTTAGCCATGGTTACGCCGAATCGAGGTTATCAAGAAAATGATATACCTTTGCTCATGGAACAACAGCCAAATCCAGTTATTTTAATTTTAGATGGTGTAACTGATCCGCATAATTTAGGTGCATGTATAAGAACTGCTGATGCTGCTGGTGTCGATTTTATTATTGTACCAAAGGATCGCTCCGCACCGCTCAATTCAACGGCACAAAAAGTTGCTTGTGGTGCAGCTGAAAGCGTGCCTGTGGTTAGGGTGACCAATTTGGCTCGTACAATGCGAATGCTGCAAGATGAGTACCAAGTTTGGATTGTGGGCACCGCTGGAGAAGCTGATAGAACGCTTTATCAAACAGACTTCTATAAAACATCAACACAGACCGCACTTGCATTGGTAATGGGTGCTGAAGGTGAAGGTATGCGTCGTTTAACCAAAGAACACTGTGATGAATTGGTGAGCATTCCAATGGCAGGAATTGTGTCATCACTAAATGTATCGGTTGCAACTGGTGTTTGTTTATTTGAAATTGTTCGGCAAAAATCAGCTATCAGAACCTAATTTAGATGGTTATAACCGTATTGGTTACCTAACTGATTAAGTTTCATACTAAATCAATAGATTAGTTGAACTTTAATACGGTTAATTAAAACAATCGTAAAAATATATTAGTAAGCATCTTTTTTATTAGCATGAATTTTTTATTTGTCTTTAAAAAATTAAGTAAACAAATGAGTATAATTTTGTCAAAAAGTTTCAGGTAACCCTACGTTTCAGTAAAAAATATTGTTTTTTAGATCGTTAAATGCTTTTTAACAAGTTGCGATCTTATTTTTATTTATACTCGTGCGTACTGCCTAATATTTTATCTATGGGGAAACATCTATTATTGCTTGAAAATACATTTCTTATATATTTTTTCAATCCAAAAAATCGTGTAATGACAGCATAATAAAATGGCTGGGTATATGATGAAATTAAGCGTGATCCATGCTGATATCAGCAAATCAATACCAATCGAATTGATTAAATAACGCTGATATAAATAAGGATATTGAATTAACCGAGGGATAATCATAAAAATAAGGCTAATTAAAATGCCAATAAGTAAACCACAAAAGACTAAACCTGACGGTTTTTTTATTTTGTTTAAAATGAAGATTGAAATAAGAATAAAACAGAAATAACACAATCCATAATACATTAAATAATAATATTCAGGTGTATGGTATTGTCTTTTGATAAAGCGATAACACCATTGATAACTTAGCAATCCTCCGACACAATTAAACAATAATATAACAGCTAGTTTAATGGCTTTCATTGGTTAGTCCTTTTTATGTTCAATCTTTTTAACTGCTTTATCTAAAACAGTATATGTACGATATAAACCATCAAAAGCAATTTTTCATTATTATTTTTAGTTGTAATAGATTATTTAATAGGGATAAATTTAATATTTTTTATTGTATGTAGTTATATTGCTTAATATAACCATTTTGATAGTGGTTGGCTAATTTAATGATAAGCTATGGAAATACCGTATAGCCCAATGAGTAAAAAGCTTTTCTGTAAATCCTATGTCATTATTGATGTGTATTTTCAGTAGATAGTTATAACTAATAATTTAAAATGCCGACTAGGTTAGTCGGCATTGTTATTTTTAGTGCTAATTTTTTATTAGGTTAATATCAATGCCTAATCCTTTGGCAATTCCAGTTCCATAGTCAGGGTGCACTTTATAGAAGTGTTTGAGCTGTCTGATTTGAATGTCTCGATTCACGTTTTTCATAGAGCCAACGATATTATCAATAAGCAGTTGTTTTTGATCAGACTGCATTAAGTTAAATAATGCGCGTGGTTGTGAGTAATAGTCGTCATCAACACGATGATCGTGCCTGTCCATTGTGCCAGCTGGTACATGCATTGGCGGTTCGGTATATTGTGGTTGTTGTTTTGGTGCGCTATCGACGCTATTAGGCTCATAGTTAGGCGCATTATCAGGAGCATAAAAACGCATTGCACCATCACGTTGATAATTATGAACAGGGCATTTTGGAGCATTGATCGGCAATTGTTGATAATTAGTACCAATACGATAGCGGTGCGCATCGGCATAAGCAAAAATTCGACCTTGAAGCATTTTATCTGGTGATAAACCCGTTCCTGGCACTACATTACTTGGTTCAAATGCTGCTTGTTCAACTTCAGCAAAATAGTTTTCTGGATTACGATTCAGTTCCATTACGCCGACTTCGATTAATGGGAACTGTTTTTGTGACCAAACTTTAGTAACATCAAATGGGTTTTCAGGATGGTTGTTAGCTTGTTCTTCTGTCATTACTTGTATGTAAAGTCGCCATTTTGGATAATCTCCTCGCTCAATGGCTTTGAACAAATCTTCTTGTGCTGAATCTGGATTAGTTCCATCCATTTCTGCTGCTTTTTTAGGATGAATGTTTTTTATTCCTTGCTCAGTTCTGAAATGCCATTTAACCCAAGTGCGAACGCCATCTTTATTAATTAAGCTATAAGTATGGCTACCATAGCCGTGCATATGACGATAACCATCAGGAATACCACGATCAGAAAATAAAATAGTGACTTGGTGAAGTGATTCTGGTGATAAAGACCAAAAATCCCACATCATTTGTGGATCTTTTAAGTTGGTTTTGGGATCACGTTTTTGAGTGTGAATAAAGTCAGGAAACTTTAATGCATCACGTATAAAAAATACAGGTGTATTATTGCCTACTATATCCCAGTTGCCTTCGTCAGTGTAAAATTTTACCGAAAATCCACGAGGGTCGCGGGCGGTGTCCGATGAGCCACGTTCTCCACCAACTGTTGAAAACCTTGCAAAAAGAGGGGTTTGTTTACCTATCTTAGCAAATATACTGGCGTGAGTATATTGAGTGATATCATTTGTTACCGTAAATGTACCGTGTGCGCCAGAGCCTTTGGCGTGTACACGTCTTTCAGGAATATTTTCACGGTTAAAATGGGCTAGTTTTTCAATGAGTTGATAATCATCAAGCAATACTGGACCACGAGGGCCAGCAGTTCGAGAGTTTTGATTATCGGCTATTGGGGCACCGTTATTGGTGGTTAGTTCTTTTTTTTCTGACATTGCAACACTCCTTTCTAGTATATTAAAGCGCTTTTGTAAATTAAAATAATCAATTAATTAATTTTTGAATTTAAAATTACTAAAACATATATATGGGACGGTAGTGCATAGTAAAAAGCTGGATATTGGGGGTTTTCAATACGTTAAAATATATTTAAACTCACAACATCTAATTTATATCTATAAATTTGTGTATTTCTAAATTTAAGGTTCTCAATGGAATAATACACTAAATCATTTATTTTTTGATAATTATGAAAATTTTGACAATTTTTTAAATTGTTATCAATAAATTCAAGCGTAAATAATTTCGGGCAATCGAATATCCCAGGGTTTGTTCTCAATATGTTGGACTTTTTGGCAAGCAAAAGCAAGCCCAATTGGTAAAATTTGTTGAGTTTGATAATTTGCTAGTAATCGGTCATAAAACCCTCCACCCATGCCCATACGATAACCTCGTTGATCAAAAGCAACTAGTGGCGTAAAAACAATGTCGAGTTGATGGTAAGGAAGTACATTTAATACATTTAACTTTGGTTCTAATATACCAAAGTTATTTTTTATGAGTTGAGTTTGGCTAGTATATTTTAAGAAGAGCAAGTTTTTGGTTGCAAAAGGGTGGATAACAGGTAAATAGACGGATTTATTTTGTTGCCATAAATAGTTAATTATAGGTTGGGTTTCGACTTCGCCATCAAATGATAAAAATATGGCGATATTTCTTGCAGTATTAATCGCTTGGTGACAGGCAATTTTTTGATATATAGCGTGTTGTGCAATCTCACGTTCATCGGGAGATAATTGTCGCCGTTTTTGACGAATGATTTGCCTTATATTCATCAGTTTTCACTGTTGTTTAAAAGTAAAAGAGCGCTCCAAGATGTCGTTAGGGTCGTAACCCTTGAACCCAAGGTTCAAGGTGAACATTGTGTTTTAATTTTTAGGTTTCCTTACAAGTAAGGCATACACACCAATTAAAAGTCACTCCGTTCTTAAGTTTAGAATATCGGCTCAGGGGACTAACCCATATGGCGATCATCTCAGAGTCGTATGCTATAATACAAAATTTGACGGATCATACAATACTATTTGTATTAAATTTACAATTCAAGTAGTTAATTATTAGGATTTAGGGCAGAATCGAGTAATTGTTGTAACATTTTTAACCGATCGCCAAATTCACTGCTTTTTTCTTTTTCTTTTGAGAGTTCGTAAGAAATGTTTAGAGCGGCAGTCATAATAAGTTGATCACTGCCAACATGTGGAGACTTTTCTCGTAAATTTGTTAAGCGCGCATCTAAATCTTTTGCGGCATTGTTAAGTGCGTCGACTTCATCAACAGGACAATTAAATTTTAATGTTCGTCCAAAAATTTGAATAGTGACAGCTTGAGTTTCCATATTTAACCTATTGATTCATAAAACGATTAATTTTATCGATAATGTGTTTTTTATCTAGTCCTATTTCTTGCCTTATTTCGCTTTGAGAGCCTTGAGAAATAAACTTGTCAGGGAGTCCAATATTTAAAATATCACATTTTATTTTTTTCGATAATAAATATTCACAGACGGCGCTACCTGCTCCGCCTTTGATACTGTTTTCTTCGATGGTGACAAGTATATTATGAGTTTGGCTAATGTGCAAAAGGACTTTTTCATCTAATGGTTTAACAAAACGCATATCGATAACTGTAGCATTGATTTGTTCTGCAGCTTGTAAAGCTTCGGTAAGTAAAGCGCCAAAATTTAGTAAAGCAATGTTTTCACCTTGCCGGCACAATTTAGATTGTCCCAAAGGAATTGCTGTTAATGGGATTAATGGCGTTCCAGTGCCTTCACCACGGGGGTAACGTACTGCTGCAGGACCATTATGTAAATAGCCTGTGTAGAGCATTTGTCGACATTCGTTTTCGTCACTCGGTGTCATAATGACCATATTGGGTATGCAGCGTAGATAACTTAAGTCAAATGCACCTTGGTGAGTTTCACCGTCGGCGCCGACAATTCCTGCACGATCGATAGCAAACAATACAGGTAAGTTTTGAATAGCAATATCATGAATTACTTGATCATAAGCGCGTTGCAAAAAAGTTGAGTAAATAGCTACAACAGGTTTTAATTCACTAATTGCAAACCCAGCAGCAAGGGTTACCGCATGTTGTTCGGCTATTGCAACATCAAAAAATTGGTCAGGATAATTATTTGCAAATTTTGTCATACCTGAACCTTCCCCCATTGCTGGGGTTATTGCCATTAAACGTTTATCATTTTGCGCCATTTCGCATAACCAATCGCCGAATACTTGCGAATATGTTGGCGCAACTTTTTGAGTAGTAGGTAATATACCATCATTTGGATTAAATTTTGGTACGCCATGCCATAAAGTCGGATCTTTTTCAGCTGGTGCGTAGCCTTTGCCTTTTTGTGTTATTACATGAAGCAGTTGTGGACCCTTTAATTGGCGAACTTTTTGTAAAGTTGCGACCAATCCATTAATATCATGTCCATCAACAGGACCTATATAATTAAATCCAAGTTCTTCAAATAAGATAGCTGGTGTGACTAATCCTTTTAAGTGTTCTTCAGTTTTTTTAACAAGTTCTTTTAATGGTGGAATATTAGCTAATATTCGTTTGCTATTTTCCCTAAAAGATGTATAGGCTTTACTTGATAATATTTGAGTTAGATGTTGGTTAAGTGCTCCAGTATTTGCAGAAATTGACATATCATTATCGTTGACAATCACTAGCATATCTGGCTTAACATGACCAGCGTGATTCATTGCTTCAAATGCCATACCAGCAGTTAATGCTCCATCACCAATAATGGCAGCTACTTTTTTACCTGATTGTTTTTTTTGTTCGCTAATTGTAATACCAAGTGCTGCACTAATTGAAGTTGAAGAATGACCTGTGGTTAGCACATCATATTTACTCTCATTACGATGAGGAAATGGATGAAGTCCCCCTTTTTGACGAATAGTGAGCATTTGGTCTCGTCGACCAGTTAAAATTTTGTGAGGGTAAGCTTGATGACCAACATCCCAAATAATTTTATCAAAAGGTGTGTGATAAACATAATGCAAGGCTGTTGTTAATTCAACAACACCTAGTCCCGATGCTAAATGACCACTTGATTGACTTACGCATGCGAGTAAATATTGTCTAAGCTCGTGACAAATAGACGATAACTGTGACTGAGGAAAACGTCTTAGATCCTCAGGCGAGTTTATTTGTTTTAACAAAGGGTAATTATCTAAATTCATTATGTAATGCTGTATTTTAGCTAGTTATTAACTATTGCGATTAATAATATAACCAGCAAGATCCTGTAATGGCTGATTATTATAAGGTATTTGTTTTAGACTATCGATAGCTTGCTGATAGAGTTGCTGGGTTAGTTTTACTGCGCTATCTAGCCCAATTAATGCAGGGTATGTACTTTTTTCATGAGTAAGGTCTGAACCTTGTGGTTTACCCATAATAGATTGCTCGCCAATGATATCTAAAATATCGTCTTGAATTTGAAATGCTAGCCCAATAGCCTCAGCATAGCGATCGAGCATTAGCTGATAAGGTTTAGCTATTTCACCGCATGCAAAAGCACCCAAACGGATTGCCGTTTTGATCAATGCTCCTGTTTTATAACAATGTATTTTTTGCAAATGTTCAAGACTAATTGATTGATGTGTGGCCTGTAAATCAAGTGATTGACCAAGGCACATGCCATTAACGCCACTGGCATGGGCAAGTTCAGTTATCATATTAATTTTAGTTTCAGCATCGATTAATTTACTTTTTGCTAGTATTGAAAAGGCTAAACTTTGTAAGGCGTCACCAGCAAGTATTGCTTGAGCTTCACCAAATTGGATATGGCAGGTTGGTTTTCCTCGGCGTAAGTCATCATTATCCATTGCAGGTAAGTCATCATGAATTAATGAATAAGTATGAATTGCTTCAATCGCAGCAGCGGCTTCATCTAACTTAGAAAGGGGGCAATTAAACATTTGTCCAGTTAAATAGACTAAAATAGGTCGAATTCGTTTTCCACCAGCCAACAAACTATAACTCATTGCTTGTTGAAGTTGAGATGGTTCAATTTGTGAAATATAGGTGGTTAAAAACGAATCAATTCGTTCTTGTAATGGCTTTAAACTATTCATTATCATCATTTGAGAATTCTGACAGTTCGGAGTCACTATTTTCAGATAATAAAATCTGAATGCGTTGCTCAGCTTGCTGTAACTGTTTTTGTCCTGCTTTTGCTAATTTGATCCCTTTTTCAAACTCATTTAGTGCTTCGTCTAATGGTAGATCGCCGTTTTCTAATTGAGCTACAATGGTTTCGAGCTGTTTAAGTGTCTCTTCGAAACTTACTTCTTTGTCTTGCTTTTTTGCCATATTCAATTCCTCTTTGCGTGCGATGAGTATACACTTATTTCCCATAATCGTGAATCTAGGTTTTGTTTATTTACTCTCATTTTCATTATTCAATTCATCCATTGATAATAAGGTAATATCTGGATTAATCGGTTTTTTAACTTCGATACCCATTTCACGAAATCGTTCAATTTGTCCAATTACATTGCCACGACCTTTACATAATTTGTTCATGGAATTTTGATAGGTTTGTTGAGCTTTGTCTAAACAACTTCCCAGATTTTCCATATCTTCAACAAAGCCACGCATTTTGTCATATAATTTGCTTGCTCTATCGGCAATAAGTTCAGCATTACGATTTTGATATTCAAATCGCCATAAATTATGGATAGTTCGTAATGCAACTAATAAAGTAGTGGGGCTTACTATCATAATATTACTTTTCAGCGCATCGTTAATTAATGTTGGGTCATTATCTATTGCACTTAAAAATGCTGGCTCGACAGGAATAAACATCAAAATATAATCTAATGAATTAATGCCAATAAGTTTATGATAATCTTTTTGACTAAGTTGTTTTAAATGGTTACGCACAGCCGTTAAATGTTCGGCCATTGCTTTTGCTTTAACGTTTTCGTCATCACTATTAAAATGGCGTTCGTAGGCAACCAAGGCCACTTTTGAATCAATAACTACATCACCCCCTTGCGGTAAGTGAACAATGACATCAGGTTGTAATCGTTGATTGTTCTCGTTGGTTAGATTAACTTGTGTTTCGTACTCATAACCTGAACGTAATCCTGAATTGTCCAGAATTTGACTTAGAATAAATTCCCCCCAATTCCCTTGGGTTTTGTTATTACCTTTTAACGCATTAGTTAGATTGGTTGCTTCTTTACTCATTTGTTCATTAAGTAGTTGCAAGTTACGGATTTCATGCGTCAGTGTGTGGCGTTCTTTTGCCTCTTGTCCAAAACTGTCTTGTACTTGTTTTTTAAAACCTTCTAGTTGCTCTTTTAGTGGTGAAAGTAAAAAATCAAGGCTTTGCTTATTTTGTTGTTCAATCTTTTTGCCACTCTGTTCGAAAATACGATTGGCTAGGTTTTCAAACTGAGTCGTAAGCCGTTGTTCGCTTTGTTCTAGTATGGTTTGTCGTTCATGTGTTGCACTTAACGTTTCTTCTAAACGCGTTTTGAGTTCACTAATTTTAACATTCTGCGCTAGATTTTGTTGTCGATACTGCTCTAATTCATGCTCAAGTTGTTTTACTTGAATTACTAAAGTTTGGTTTTCTTCCTTTTTTTGAATTAGTTGTAGATCGAATAGTTGCTGTAAATTATTAATTGTTGATTGAGATTTTATAGCAAATATAAATAACATTAAGGCAACAATCCCAATAATAATGGCAATCCATTCGGTTAATCCTAAAGCATTGAACATAATTAAGCCCTTTCAAAAGTAAATGACATCACATCATTCAAGCTATTGCAATTTAAGGCAAGCATAATTAAACGGTCTAATCCGACAGCGACTCCAGCACAGTCTGGTAGCCCAGCTTCCATAGCGGCCAGTAATTCAATGTCAATATTCTGAGCTGGTAAATTTTGATTAGTACGATCTAAATTATTTTGTTCAAAACGCATTCGTTGTTCTTGTGCATTAGTCAATTCTTTAAAGCCATTAGCAAGTTCAACACCTTTGTAATAGAACTCAAAACGGCTAGCTACACGATGATCTTCTGGGCTAATAACGGCTAATGCAGCTTGTGATGCTGGAAAGTTAAATACAGCAATAGGCTTGTCTTGACCAATATGTGGTTCAACACCGAAAGTGAATAAGCATTGTAACAATCCATCTTTATCATAATTATCTGTGTTAAGTCCGATATCAAGCTGATTTGCTGCATTGACTAAGGTTGCGTGATCGGCTTCCAAAGGATCAATATTAAGATGCCTTTGAAACGCTTTTTGATAAGAAATACGTTCAGCAGGTTCACAATCTAAAATGGTTTGTAATAGATCATCGACTTCATTAATCATTTGCATCATATCAAATTGGATGCGATACCATTCTAACATGGTAAACTCAGGGTTATGATAACGGCTGAATTCTTCATGATTACGAAAACATTTACACATTTGATAAATTGGACCACTACCAGCAGCTAGTAAGCGTTTCATATGATATTCAGGGCTAGTAATTAATGACATGTTTCGCCCTTGTTGATCATCGATTTCACCAGGCTTTAAAAATTTAGTGTGAAAAGAGCTTAAATGTACGTCTGTTACTGCATATTGGCTTAAGGTAGGTGTTTCGACCTCTAAAATACAGCGATCAGCAAAAAATTGACGAATTTGAGAAACAATTTTCGCGCGCTTAAGTAAATTATTTATAGGTGCAGAAGGTTGCCAAGTCATAAAAATATCCATGGATTTTGATTAGTTACTAAAAAGAAGTGAAATAGGGCAAAAGCCCTATTTCTTATTGCTGGCGTTCATTTTGCCATATTGAGAACAAATTGTCGTATTTTTCTTGTTGTTGCCAAATATGACGATGTAATGCGGAAAGAATAATTGGGTCTTCTAAAATCGCTAACTGCTTTTCTTTACTCATTTTTTCTAAGTCTATGTGTTGATATTGTTCAATAAGCTCATTGCGTTTTTGTTGGTTTTTATTATTAACTCTATGTCTTGAAGTCGATAAAGAGCAAGTTAGCGCATTATATATAGGATCGACCAACGCCATAACAAAGCCATGCTCAACAAATGCAGTTTCAGTTTTAATTAAATATTCGCCTGTAAGAGTAACAGCTCTTGTAGGATGCGTTTCTTCAGGGGTTAAAAATAGTCCTGCTTTTTTTGCCTTCATGCCGATACTTGAAAGCCCAGATACTCTAATTACTAAAGGTGAAATGGTTAAAGGTATTAATATGGCTATATACCAATAAGTAAATTGTGGATTTAACCAGATAATTACTCCTAACCAGATAATACCTAATAATGACAGTGGCCAACAAAAATAAAATGACTCCCCCCATGTTAGAGCGTCGTCATTTCGGGATGGTGACTTCCATTGAATTTTACTGCCCATCCATGCTTTAAGTACAAATTTACTATGAAAGATCATGCGTATTGGCGCTAAAATCATTGACCAAATCATTTCAATCAGTATTGATAAAGTTAATTTAAATATACCGCCAACATCTTTTGCCCCAGTTCTGGCTATAATAATACCGTAGCTGAAGAATTTAGGTGCAAACAGTAAAACCATTGTGGTTGATAATAGTTGAATGGCTAATTGTTCATCCCACCTTGGCCAAGTCGGATAAAATTGGTTAGGTTGGAAGAAATATTGAGGCTCAGAAATATTAAACACCAATAATAATAGTGTCGAAAATATTAAAAATACTAGCCACAATAATGAAGAAATATAAGCCATGCCACTAGTTGCAAACATTAAACGATGGGTCAATTTAATACCGCTTTTGAAGATTAGCCTTAAATTAATTAAGTTACCCATACACCAGCGATTATCACGTTTTAAATCTTCAATCATATTACCAGGAAGCTCTTCATAACTTCCATTCATATTATAAGCAATCCAGACGCCATAACCAGCACGACGCATAAGCGTCGCCTCAACTAGATCATGCGATAAGATATGAATTGGACCCTTACGTTTTTGCAATGGAGATAATATGCAATGCTCAATAAAAGGTTTTAAGCGAATCATTGCATTATGTCCCCAATATTGCGCTTCGCTTAATTGCCAAAAGTGTGTACCAGAACAAAATATATCACTATAAATCTGGTTGGCAAATTGTTGAATACGTCCATAAAGCGTGGTCATTCTTACTGATTTTGGTGGTGATTGTAAAATACCGGCTTTTGGGGTCATTTCCATCATGGCGATCATTTTTAAAATGCAATCACCAGTCATGATACTATCGGCATCAAGGATCATCATGTATTCATATTGATGTCCCCAACGACGGCAAAAGTCATCAATATTACCACTTTTACGTTTTACTCGGCGTTTGCGATGGCGATAAAAAACGTTGCAACCATTGTTTTGTTTTGCTGCATTAAATTCAGCCCAAGCTTTAAGTTCGTTCACATATAGATCGGGATCGTTAGTATCACTTAATATATAAAAATCACAACAAGCTGCGTGGCCTGTTTCAGCTAAAGATTGATAAGTTGCTTGTAACCCAGCAAATACTCGAGCAACATCTTCATTACAAATTGGCATAACAAGAGCGGTTCGATGCTTTGCGTCGATATGTGATGCTGGGTCCTTGGGAATAGGAATAGTGTAACGGTCTTTACCCATGACGGCTAAAATTAGGCCCATAATGCTGGTCCAAAATCCAATGGAGATCCAACAAAACAAAATAGCAAACAGGATAATAATCGCCCCTTGTATGATATAAGGTATTATGCTGTAGATGGCTAATTCAGGATTGATATCCCAATTAGTCATAAAATTGATTTTTTGCCAACTTTGGTATGGTAATAAAGAAGATAGATAAGTGGTTCCATAATATGTTTGTACTACAATCAGCGCAAACATAATAAAGCGTCGAATTATAGCTAAAATATTAAAGTTATGTTTTGACTTGGCAATATAGCGCTGGTTCCAGATTTGAGGTTGAATTGGAACGCGTTCAACTTCAGGATAACTTGGTTGTTGTTTTCGGTCATCAATAAAAGAACTAGTATCGCCAATCTGATTTAAGCGATATTTTAAGAACTCAACATCATCAGGTGATGTTGTATTATTTTCATATTTTTGACGCCAAGCTTCAGCATCAGGTAGATTTGTAAAGTAATCTTTTTTCATATTTTTATCTTATAATAATAATGACTATTACATTACTATTGTGCTGGGTATTGCCCGCTCCAAGTTTCAGAAATCACTTCATTGGTTGCTTGTGAAGCGAGTTGTACACGAATATCCGTTGCCTTTTTACTATCTTGGACGTTGAATCTAACAATTACACGCCATCCTTTTATTATTGGATTGTACTGTGAATCACAGCTTACAATAGAGCCGTTAGTAATACTTGAAATTACTTTGACTGGGTCATTTTCTGATAATGAAGGACCAGCGAAGTCAATCACGTACGCATTAGAGCCATCAAGTTTACGAATTAAATTAGCTTGTTTTATATCGCCGAGTGATAATCGGGTACTAATAGCTTTTGCGATATTATTAGGATAACGCTGTAATTCATGTAATGAATAATGTAATCGATATTTTATATCAAGCACGTCGCCAGCTTTATATTGTTTTTCTGGCACCCAAAAAGTGACAATATTATCGTTAGTTTCGTCTGCTGTTGGGATTTCAACTAATTCGACTCGTCCTTTTTGCCAATCGCCTAAAATTTCAGTCCAAACGCTTGGTCGTTTTTCATAGTGATCATCGAGATCTTGATAATCATCAAAACCTTTATCACGCTGAATTAAGCCAAAAGCTTTTGGGTTTTCTAAACTATACGATGAAAACGATAGACGTTTAGGGTTATTTAATGGACGCCATATCCATTCGTTATTATTAGCTAAAATTGACAGACCATTAGAGTCATGCATTGCAGGTCGATAATTTAACAATGGTGATGGTTGATTAGGCCCAAATAAAAACATACTGGTGAGTGGGGCAATGCCAAGTTTTTTTACAGAATCGCGGAAAAAGACCTTAGCTTGAACTGTAACAGTAGTATCAATACTTGGAATCAATGTAATTTTATAAGCACCAGTTACGCTTGGTGAGTCAAGTAATGCATAGATAACTAAATGTTTTTGATTTGGTTCTGGTCTTTCAATCCAGTACTCTTTGAAACGTGGAAATTCTTCACCAGACATTTCTCCAGTGTTAATGGCAAGCCCTCTTGCCGAAAGACCATAGCGTTGATCTTTACCTACCGCACGAAAATAACTGCCACCAAGAGCTGAAAATATTTCATCGTCGGTTTTTGTTGGATTATTAATTGGGTAATGGACTTTAAAACCAGCAAAACCCAAATTTTTAGTATCTAGTTTATCAAGATTAATCTGGCTTAAATCAAAATAGCTAGGATCATATTGTATTGGAGTTATTTGGTTATTAACAATTTCATTAATCTTTATTGGAACATCAAAGTACATTCCTTCGTGATAAAACTCAAGTTTAAAACGACTTTTTTGATCACCCCAGTAAGCTTTTTTATGATTAAATAGAATTTTTTGGTAATCAGCAAATTGTAAAGATGCTAATTCATTAGGAATATTTTTAGATGGTTGAACATAAGCCTTTTTAGATAGTTTTTCAGCTTTTTCAACTACATCATCAAGCGAAAAAGCCCATGCAGAAAAACTAATACAAGTAGCTGAAGCTAAGCAAAGCACCTTGCAAATTAAAGTTTTATTAAACTTATGAATTGGAAATAAATTGCACATAAAAGACTCGCGTTAGTATTATCTAAAAATATTGAAATAATTGATAATATTGTTTTTTGGATCATCTAAGCATTTCTCAACGTAATCCACTTTCATTTCTTGAAGAATGCTTGGGTTTTCGTTTATTAGGAAGTAAGAATAGTCATCTTTAGTAATCTTTGCTTTTAAGGATGAGATATCTTGTTCTGACATTCTAAATTGTGGTCGAAAATATTGTGTTATTTTTGCATTATCTTTTGTATAAATTGCTGCAACGAAATCAGCTGAATATTGGCAATAACTTTTTATATTGTTTTCAGTTGCTTTTATTTTACTTAGTTCCATATTATGTTCGGCTTGGTTTTCCTCAACTACTTTTTTGAGTTGCACATGATACTTTAATTTATATAGTTCATTTAAATAAAAATTCAATACACAAGAGGAGAGATTGTTATTGCCTTTACAATTTAGAATACCTTGTTTAATAATGTAGTTATCGAAGTTTTTATCACCAACAAACCGAATTAGTTGATTTTTAGCATCAACAACATAAGGGTCGTTAGTTTCAGTTTGTTGTTTTAATAGAGATAGTTGCTCTGTTTCGGAAATTGGTTCATTATTTTTTAAAGGTAAATTTTTTTTTGCACAACTTGTGACAAGAATAGCGACAAAGGTGCATATAAGGATATTACTTACTTTCATTTATCAAATTCCATGAGCATATTCTTTAGGTTAATTTTAAAGCGAGCAACTTTGCCACTAATTTAGTCACGTTATTAGTAACAACAGCCACTTATAACGATTATTGTTATAGCGCGAAATTATATACTCTTATTATTTTAAAAAACACTAGCAGATTAAATTAAATTTATAAAAATTGTACTTTATATACGGTCATTTCTCTCTAATGTTTGCATATTTTTTTATTATCGACCGTAAATTTAGTTTCATGATCAACTGAGGATTTAAATTTCCCCTTTGCTTTTAAAAAAGCGATTAGTTGCTCGGCATTCATGTTGGATTTTGAACAAGTATGAAATATGGCATCTTCTCCAAACTTACTTTTGATAGCATCAAGTAAAGAAGATTCGGTATAATTGTTTCCATTCATCATATGCAATACTTCGTGTCCATGAATTGACATTATAGCCTCCCTGAATTATTGTTCATTTTAATGATTAATTCATTATTTTTAGTCCCGAAAGATAACAGATATTTTTAATAAGAAAAAGAGGTTTGATATTAAAAATATAATAAAGTTTTAATTATTCCCCCTGATTTACATCGGGGGAAGAAATAACAGCAAAAAGCTGTAAATTCAAGCAAGAATAATCTTTCTTTTATTTTTAATTGTTGGCTAATTTTGTAATGATTGATTGATTTTCGCTTTTAACCTGGTGAATAACAACAGATATAGTATCAGCAAGTTTGTAGCAAACCTCATCTTTAATTTTGATGATTCCTTCATCGGGTAAAGGAGTAATTTCTTCCTTGACTGAGTGAATCATTGAAAGTGGCATAAATGCAAAAGCGCCTATATCACATAAACGAACTCGAGCACCACCACGATTGATATCGATAATTTCAGCAGAAAAACTTTCACCTACTTTATTTGATAAGTATTGAGCATAAAGGTTTTCAGCCATATCACGTTCTGCATAGCGTAATGTTTTGCGTCTTTCATTCATGTTTTTTAATTGATCTTTATCGGGTGCGACTAATTCTTGTGATCGGATAAATGCTTTGATTAATCGATGGTTGACCATATCACCATATTTACGTATTGGTGAAGTCCATGTTGCATAGGCATCAAATCCCAAACCAAAATGTGGTTTAGGTTCAGTTGAAAAATCAGCAGGGCTTTGGAACTTGCGAAGTTTTGTGGACAAAAATGGAGTGTTGTCGATTATACGACGCAACTTTACGTAACCATCGAAAGATAATAATGATTCTTTATCAAACTCAGTGATTCCGTTGTCATTTAAAAAAGTCACTACTTGTTCAATATATTTATTATCAAAACCTGAATGAATATTAAAAATTCCAAAACCAATTTTATTTTTTAATTGCAATGTTAAAGCTTGGTTAGCTAAAACCATGACTTCTTCTACTATTTGATTTGCAATCCGACGAGACTCTTTAATTATTGATTTAACTTGGCGATTTTCATCAAGTTCAAAACGATAATCTCCATTATCTTTAAAAACTAATGCATGATTTTGCCGCCATGTCATACGAATTTTTGCTAAGTCAGCTAAATGTTTAAGTTGCTGTTTAATAATTGGATTGTTAGTTTCTAAATCTTCATTATTTTCTAAAAAATTAGAAACATTGTTATAAGTTAATTTAGCTTTTGATTCAATCCAAGCTGGTATAAAAGTGATCTCATCGCTATTAATATTGCCCGTTTCGTCAATACTCATTTTACATATCATTGCTGGACGTTTTTGATTTGCTTTTAATGAACATAAATCATTGGCAAGCTCTTTGGGTAGCATAGGGATATTAAAATCAGGCAAATAAGTGGTAAAATTTCTGATTTTGGCAATACGATCAAGTTCGCTATCTTGTAATACATAAGCGGTAGGATCGGCAATGGCAACCATCAATTGATAATCTCCTTGTTCACCTTTTGATATCGCAATAGCATCATCCATATCTTCTGTATCTTCGCTATCGATGGTGAAAAAGTTAACATCGGTTAAATCTTGACGGTTATCAAGTTCAGTACCGTTAATTGATAATGAATCGAACTGTGGGGCGTGAGTTTCTAAATCGTAGCGCGCTAACGTTTTTAGCCAAAGTTGATAAGGTGAATTGCTTTCAGCAACAAAACGAACAATTTCGGCAAGAAATTGATTCTGTTCTTCTTGCAAAGGGTGAGAAACAAGCGTTGCCAAAACCCAATCGCCTTCTTTTAGTTTTTCGCTAACTTGCTTGTTTATTTTGCAACGAATGGCTAGATTAGTTGACATATTTTCAGGATAAATAACCATTGCACGATCTTGAAAGCCTATTTTGCCAATAAATTTTTGCAATGCACTTTCAATTAATGATTCAGGTTCAAAAGACTCTTTATCGTTATTACTTATTACTGTCCCTGATACCTTATCACCATTGCAAACTCTTTTCATTTTAGCAATAGGGATGAAATAACTTTTTTTATTATCAACATCTAAAAAACCAAATCCTTTTTCATGAGCTCTAATAGTGCCTTCAACGCGTGGTGTTTGCTCATGGAGTTCTTGTTTTAATTGTGCAAGTAGAGGGTTATTTTGAAACATATGGCCTAACACTAGTTAAAAAGTTGGTATTAAATTCTATCATATTTATGCAAATTGTGGTTATTGAATTAATCGGTGATGGTATTGAAAATAGACGTATAATAATGCCACTTAAAATAATTGGTCGAATTAAAGTATGAAATTAAACTATAAATTACAGGGTGATGGAAAGTCGATAGTGTTTTTACATGGGGTATTTGGGAGTTTAGATAATTTAAATATGTTAGCGAAGGATTTTATGCAGTATTATCAAACCGTGCAAGTTGATCTGCGTAATCATGGGCATTCCCCTTGGTCTGATAAGATAACTTATCAAACTATGGCTGAAGATGTAGCTGAACTTTGTTATGATTTACAATTAAAAGATATAATATTAGTTGGTCACTCAATGGGGGGGAAGATTGCTTTGCAATTATCGCAAATGCTTTCAGATTCTATCCAAAAAATTGTTGCTATCGATATTGCGCCTATAAAATATCACCGTTCGGCCAATGCCACTATTTTAAGAGTGTTAATGTATTGCCTTAGTAACAAAATTACCGATAAAAAGCAGATCATCAATTTAATGGAACAAGTAGGTATTAACATGCCAACCATTCTTTTTTTACTAAAATCGTTTAAGAATGATAAATGGTTGTTTAATATTGAAGCAATTAATTCACAATATGCTCATATATGCGATTGGCAAAATATCTCTCCTTGCTTAAAACCCACGTTATTTATTCGGGGAAATAACTCTACTTATATTACAAATGAAGCTTATCCAGCGATTTTCGAACAATTTCCTAATGCAAAAATTGAAGTAGTTGAAGGTGCAGGGCATAATGTTCACGCTGAAAAAACGTCACAAGTTTTGCAACTTCTACATAACTGGATAGAGGGATGAATGGTATTTAACTTGCAAACATTTAGAGTGAATTACAAAATAATCGTTGCTGCTTGGCAACTTGTTTGTTAGGTGCATTAACCGTTATAACAACCATTTTACACTGAGCATTATAAGTTTTACTGGTGAGCTTATAGTGCCAACCAGAAGGAATAATTTGGTTTGTGGTATAAGGGTAGCTATCAAGTAGCTGAAAAGCAATTTTGTTGGCACGTAAGTAGTTTGTAAAGTAGTGATGTTTATAAAACAATGCTTGTTGGTAATTAACAAATCCTAACATAATAATTGAAAATAATAGCGTTGCTATCATAACTTCAATTAAACTAAAGCCAGCTATTTTTTTCTTTTTGTTATTCACAATAAATAGCCCTTTTTTCTGGGCAATAATCGAGCCAATGACCTTTTTCAACAATCAATCGATTATTATCAAAATGTGCGAGTGTATATAAATAGAAGTCTTTAGCTTCGCCCCTTACTAACACATACTTATCAATTTTTAATAAAGACTTTTTTATACATGCTTTTAATTGATAAGTGGGTTCAGTCATACAATACCAATTTGTTTTAGGAGTTTGCCAATTTTGGGTTATTGCCCAAGTTAAAGATGAACTAGCTTGATTAAATTTTTGATAGTATTGACTTTCCATTAAGATAGTTTTTTGCCACGAGGTAATAAGTATATTAAAACCAATTAATAGCACCAATCCCACAACCATCAAAATAATTACCATTAAAATAGTGCTAAACCCAGACGAAGTATAAATTTGTTTAAAATAGGTTTTCATTTTTGATTATTTCAGTTATGTGATAATTAATCTGCTTGTTTTTTCTTAATTCAGCAGTAACAGATAGACTAATGGCATCGGGTAGCTGTTTTATTGTAAAATCGGTTACTTTGATTTCGTTTGAATCAAATAAGTTTTCCCATTTAGTTCCAAAACAATCTATTGCTCCTGTTTTATAGGCTATATTGTTTTCTTTATAGCGATAGGTAAAAACATCTGACTTTATAGGGGAAAATTTGTCCCAAACCCAAGAATTGCGAATTTCGCTATCGTATCGAAGAACAATACATTTTCCTTGTTTATCGATTTTAATAGCTTTAGCTGTTATTTTTTTGGGGTCATTAGCAATAAAACCAGCTCGTCTTATGTCTTTTTTCATACCAGCTAATCCAAGTTCAATTGCCTGTTGTAAACGTATTTTTTGATAATATTGCATAATACTTGTTTGTAATTGAATGTAAAACGAGGTTATACCCATAAAAATTAGACTTGATAATATTAAGCTAATAAGCATTTCAAATAAGGAATATCCAGATGCTTTTAACATCGAGGTAACCCTGTTATATAGCTATTTTCTGCACAGAATCGAATGCGTCCAAATAAAGAAATAAAAATCCTGCTAGTACCTATCTTATTTTTTAATTGGAAAGACATTGTTTGTGCTAAGTTGCGACGACCTAAGATCAAAGCATTTTTATTGTTTAATAATTCACTAATTTCAACAGAATTATCAGGTTTGATAAAATAAAGTACTCCTTCACTGCATGATGTAGGTTTTTCATCGTTAGTGATTGCAATGCACCAAGGTGAAGTAAATTGGTGAATAATGTAATTCTCATTTTTAATCGACGCTTTTATTTGAACTTCATACAAAAAATAAGCTAACTGTTTGGTTGTATAAGCTAATTCATTACGCAGCTGTTGCTCTTTCCAATGCTCAACGCCTATTGTGACTAAAATAGCACTAATACAAATAGTTATTAACAATTCTAGTAATGAAAATCCCCAATTTTGCATAATATTGTCTTGGTAACTATCACGATAGTTGCAGAGTACATTTTAATTAAACAATTGGTTATTTGACATTCTAGATTTGTGATACATTGCTCAAATAAATTGTGCTTTTTTCGTTAATACTTTGCTTTTTGTTTTGATGAAAAGTTTATTTAAAAATTACGTCAAAAAGCGGTTGGCAAGTATATTGATTTTACTAAGTTTTTTATTTTGTTTTTCCTGGATTCAAACATGAAGTGCAATTTTAAACACGGTGGAGTGAAGAAAGTAGAAAGGTGATTTATACTAGCACCTTCGCACCATCACAGTTTGGAGATTGTTATGTATTATAATCACCTTTCTAGGAAGGAAAGATACTAGATTTTTGTATTTATAACTATACACAATATCTATTGAACTTACACACAAGAAAACGGCATAAGTTTAAAAGCCCTGTCGCTTTTTATTCTAAGCGTTAAGACGAATTACACTTCATGGTGCAATCAAGGAAATTAACAAAAAACTTAAATAAAATCAATAGTCCATTTGAACGCTTTTAAAGCAAGAAACACACTTATAGCACTACAAGGCTAATATGCTTGCCTTATTAGAGCGTCAAAATGTGCCGATAACGAAGTAAAGCTAGTACGCTAAACTAGGTTGTTGGGCGTGTTTGTGTTTTAGATGTTATCAGCAATATTAATCATTCCGCAAAATACAAAAACTTACAAAACTAACACCTTATTTTAATTAGAAAATTAACCCATCTATTCTATAAAGACAAATCGTTTTTATTTTTACATTTCTTTACAAAAAAGTCCGCCAAAAAACTAGCCAACAATTTTTAAAATGGTTATACTTTTATCGCTATAGGAAAACAAGCTTATTAAATAAGCAAATAATTATAAAAATATAAATAAAACAAATAATTACTTGACAGGTGAACCATGATGCATTATCATTTTAGCCACCAGCACTGGCAAACCTATGCCTTAAATTTATTAAATAATCCTATTCGAAGAGTTTTTGCACGAAACTCATTTATATCATCGAAATTATCTCTCGAATTGTTATCGAAATTATTCACAAAATTATTTTCAAAAATCCCATTGGCATTAGTGCCGTTGTTGTTATTGCCGTACTCCTTAGAATCGCAGGCATTATCGGCCACGACTTCTGAGCGCATTCACGGTACTGCGCCTTATTTAACCTTTGATGGTGGTGTTACTAAAGTGACTAAAACAGAGGACTTATTAGGTATTAAGTTATCAGATGGTCGAACATTCACATCGCAAAATAATTCTTCATCACCAACAGCGCCAATCAAGTTACCTAATGTAGGGGATACCTTGGCTGATATTGAAATGATAGTCCCGCCATTAAGTGACTCAATAAATATAAATGACTTAGTGACACAAGGTAAATGGAGAGACGATGATGGAGATGGACAGGGAGCAGGTGGAGTTACTGCATTAGGAAGTATATCGTTAGCAATAACGGATAAAGATGGCAATACCATTAATCGTAGTGATGCATTAGATATATGTAATGCACCTTATAAGGTAACTTTAAGTAGTACTGGAGGTAGTTTAACTACACAATATGGTTTGCCAGATAGTAGTACTTTTAGTGGAGGAACAGCGGAGTATTATATCACGCCATCACAGCCCGTTATTTGTGCAGTCAGGCCGAATCTAACTTATGGCACAGACAGCTTCTCAGGTCCTGCTAACATATGGAATCCAGCTAAGGGCTTTTTAGTTCAGTCTACTAATCCATCATCTTACGGTTTAAATTTTCCAACAACAGGTGCAGATGGATTGTATTTTGATTTGGATATAGGTGGAATAGATGCAAGTCAGTTTAGTTGGACAGTTACCACACGTGGTGATATAACGGCAACGGTGAGTTGGGTTAGGCCGCGTTCAGGTTCATTTATAGACCCATGGGGAAGTACTGTACAATATGATAATTGGATTAGAGATAAATCCAAGAATGTAACACGGGTAACGTTGAATGGTCCAGAGGCAAGAAGCTTGTGGAGCAATTCTAATCCTAGTCAAATTACCGTGCCATCTTTGCCACAGACATTTGAGTTGGTGGGAAGTGATAGAAGTGGTAATGGGGTGAGATATGGCTTTGTCTTAAAGCAGTGGTTCGTCAATCGGGGGGCTCAAAGAACTAGCGTTTCTAATCAAACCACATGGTGTAATAGTTTGGGTTATCGTTTGTCACGGGTAAGTGATTTAACCAATGCGAAGTGTGATGTAAATAGTAGTAGGTTCCCATGTATAAATAACATAGATGGTGCGATGCCGTCGTCAGGTACTTTTTATTATAGACGTCATGTAGGAGCAGGTTTTTTCACGGAGTGGGGTAATATGAACAGCTATGCTGATACGGGTTTCATCAGCAACAACTACTGGACGAGTGATGCCACAAGTATCCGTAATTTCCATGTTCTCTCTACTAGTGGCGGCGTTGACGGCAACGGTAACAGTTACAGCTTCTCTGCTGCTTGCACCACACCTTAGTTTTTAGTGTTTAGTTCTTAATCCTTAGGCGCGGGGGGGGACGGTGCTTGAGAGGATAATATAACAAAGAATAAAGCCCCCGCGTAAGTTGGGGCGTTTTCCTTAGGGTTGCGCTATTGTGGCGAAGCCACAATCGCGCCGCCCCCCGCCGCCGACGCAGAAAGCGTGGCAGGTAGTCCAGTATTACGCTGTGGCGGTTTAAAGCTGTGGTCTATTTTAGTTCGGCAAGGTTTCGGACGTATTGACCTTTGGGGAATAAAATAGCTATCTTGAATATGTCCTAGCAAGGGGAATTAGAGTGAACTCCTTTTGCAATCCCACGCTTTAGCGCATAATGTGTCTACGGCGCTTCTCGTATCATCCTGATACTCGCCTTTTCGAGGCCATCTTCTCTGTGCTCAGATGTTCAAATTTGTTCCAGACAAATTTGTCTGACGCGAGAATAAGACAAATAACATAGCCTTAGGTGGTTTTTGTGAGTTGTTTTGTGTTAAAAAGCAGTGCAATTACATCCCAAAAGTGATCAGAAAAAGTATTGATTTTTATTAAAGCTTTTATTTTTCTGTTTTTTTGTGATTTCCTATGACTTTACTAAGATTTCGATTGTTTTTGATTGCTTGGATATTGATTGTGGTGTTTTGATTAAACCACTTAAAAAGCAAGAAAGATTATATTATACTGTCCATCTAATTATTATTTGCTAACGGACTATAAATTAAAGGAAACTTGAGATGCAACAATTACAAACTATTATTGAAGCAGCATTTGAACGTCGTGCTGAGATTACACCGTCAAATGTTGATACAGTTACACGTGATGCGATTAACCAATGCATTGCTTTATTAGACAGTGGTAAAATGCGTGTCGCAGAAAAAATCAATGGTGATTGGGTAACTCATCAATGGTTAAAAAAAGCGGTTTTGCTCTCTTTCCGTATTAACGAAAACCAACTGATTGATGGCGGTCCGACTAACTATTATGACAAAGTGCCATTAAAATTTGCTGAATATGATCAAGCAAGATTCCAACAAGAAGGTTTCCGTGTTGTTCCATCTGCTATTGCTCGTAAAGGTGCCTATGTTGCTCGAAATACTGTATTAATGCCATCTTATGTCAATATTGGTGCTTATGTCGATGAAGGTACGATGGTTGATACATGGGTGACAGTTGGTTCTTGTGCGCAAATTGGTAAAAATGTTCATTTATCGGGTGGTGTTGGTATTGGTGGTGTTTTAGAACCGTTACAAGCTAACCCAACCATTATTGAAGATAACTGTTTTATTGGTGCACGTAGCGAAATTGTTGAAGGCGTTATTGTTGAAGAAGGTAGCGTAATTTCAATGGGTGTATTTATTGGTCAAAGTACTAAAATATATGACCGTGCAACTGGTGAAATTCACTATGGACGTGTACCAGCTGGTTCAGTAGTTGTTTCTGGCAACTTACCGACAAAAGATGGCAAATATAGTCTTTATTGTGCAGTTATTGTGAAAAAAGTTGATGCTAAAACTTTAGGTAAAGTAGGTATCAATGAATTGCTTCGTACTATCGATTAATTCACGCTTATATTTTAAAGTCGTCTAAATTATTGTTAGGCGACGATTATTCTATTTATTAACTAGATAATTTTAGTTTTATAACCATTAGAAGAGGAGAATTTATGCCTTCTTTTGATATCGTTTCAGAAATTCAAATGCCAGAAGTTAAAAATGGTGTTGAAAATGCCACTCGTGAGTTAGCTACTCGTTGGGACTTTAAAAATGTTGAAGCATCGTTTGAATTAAATGAAAAAAATGAAACGATTAAAGCAACAAGCCAATCTGATTTTCAAGTACAGCAACTGCTCGATATCCTGCGCGATAAGCTAGCTAAACGAGGTATTGATGGTGGTGCACTTGAAATTCCTGAAGAAATGGAGCACAGCGGTAAACTTTATAGCATTACGGTTAAGCTTAAGCAGGGTATTGATAAAGAGCTATCTAAAAAGATTGTAAAAGCGATCAAAGACAGCAAAATTAAAGTACAAGCTCAAGTACAAGGTGAACAAGTCCGTGTTACAGGTAAATCACGTGATGATTTACAAGCTACTATGGCATTGGTTAAAAATAGCGAATTTGGTCAACCGTTTCAATTTACCAATTTTAGAGATTAATGTGTTATTGAGTTGATATTGCCAACAATTGTCGGCAATATTATCCCTTAAACTTTGTAAAAAATTTCAGAAAAGACAGTGTTTGAATAAGGGGATGCAATAACTATTATGATGTTTTAAACCTGAATGTAAGTAGATAAAAAAACGAGATTTTTTGTAAATACGTTATGCTGTCTGCTTGTCTATCCTCTTAATTATAACAATATTTATTATGATGAAAAAAGTAGCTATATATTTATTTTTTCTTATCTTTTCTGGGCATTTGTTTGCACAAGAACCTAATAGCGAAGTAAAGGAAATAAAGAAAGTTTTTATTGATAATCTATTATCAAAAATGACGCTTCAAGAAAAAGCGGGACAATTGCGCCTAATTAGTGTTGGTGGTGATCTAACGTTAGATAAAGTACTTGATAAAATTGAAGCAGGTGAAATTGGTGGCATTTTTAATACTGTTGTCGAACCTGACCTTTCTCAAATGCAGGAGCGTGCTCTAAAATCTCGCAATAAAATTCCTCTATTTTTTGGTTTTGATATAATTCATGGACATAGAACTATCTTCCCAATTAATTTAGGTATTGCATCCACTTGGGATCGTAGTGCAATTGCAAAAGCTGCTGAAGTATCAGCTGACGAAGCTACCTCGGATGGATTAAATATAACTTGGGCGCCAATGGTTGATATTACACGTGATCCTAGATGGGGGCGTGTGTCTGAAGGGTTTGGAGAAGATCCTTATTTAACCTCAGAAGCTGGGCGGATTTTTGTTGAAAAGATGCAAAAGCAATCGCTTGCCGATAAAAAATCATTGGTGACATCAGTAAAACATTTTGCACTTTATGGCGCAGTTGAAGCAGGGCGTGAGTATAACAGTACGGATATGAGCGAACGCAAAATGTTCCAAGAATATCTTGTGCCTTATAAAGCAGCAATTGATGCAGGTAGCAGGGCAGTTATGGTTTCGTTAGTGAGCGTTAATGGTATTCCAGCAACGGGGAATCATTGGTTGTTAACCGAAGTGCTACGGAATCAGTGGCATTTTGATGGTGTTGTTGTCAGTGATCATGGGGCTATTCGTGAACTTATTAATCATGGCGTAGCTAGTGATCCGAAAGATGCTGTACGTGTTGCGATTAAAGCTGGCATTGATATAAGTATGAATGATGAATATTTCTTACAATTTTTACCTGAATTAGTCGAAGAAGGTGCCATTACAGAAGATGAAATAAATCAAGCTTGTCGTCATGTACTTGAACTTAAATATGATATGGGGTTATTTAGTGATCCTAATCGTAATTTAGATCCAAAATTAGATATCGATACAATGTTTGCTGATAATCGATTACATCGTGAAGAAGCTCGTGATGTGGCACGCCGCAGTATTGTGTTATTAAAAAATGAGAATGAGATATTACCGCTAGCTAAAAATAAGAAAATTGCGGTGATTGGTCCATTAGCTGATTCAAAACGTGATATTTTGGGGAGTTGGTCGGGAGCTGGGCGTGCTAATTTAGCGGTAACTCCATTAGAAGGTATTAAAAATGCAGTTAAAAATCCTGAATCAATTAGCTATGCATTTGGTGCCAATCTTTCTGATGATAAAAATTTATATCGGTTTTTAAATTTATACGGAGAAACAACTAAATTTGATAATCGACCAGCCGACAAAATGATTGCAGAAGCGATGAAAATAGCTAAAAAAGCTGATATTGTTATTGCCTTTGTTGGTGAGGCAGAAGGTATGGCTCATGAGTCATCAAGTCGAACAGAACTATCTTTGCAAGCAACTCAAAAACAATTAATTAAAGCAATGAAAAAGACAGGTAAACCTTTGGTCATTGTCTTAATGAATGGTCGTCCTTTAACATTATCTGAAGAGTATGCTCAAGCTGATGCTATGCTTGAAACTTGGTTTTTAGGAACTGAAGGAGGTAATGCCATTGCCGATGTACTATTTGGTGACTATAACCCTTCGGGTAAATTACCCATGTCTTTTCCTTATAATGTTGGGCAGATCCCAGTCTATTATAGCCATTTGAATACAGGCCGTCCTCGTGGTACGGAAAATATGGGCAAATATACAACCTCGTATTTTGATAGTCCTAATGAGCCGTTATTCCCCTTCGGATTTGGTTTGAGTTATACCAATTTTGCGATGGACTTTTCGTTATCAAGTACTAAAATGAATCGAGATGGTGAAATTATTGTCACCGTTAATGTTGAAAATACAGGGAATAGAGAAGGTATGCAGACCGTCCAGCTTTATTTGCAAGATGTGACAGCGTCGGTTAGCCGCCCAGTGAAAGAGTTAATTGGTTTTGATAATATTACTTTAAAACCGCACACTAAGGGGCAAGTAAAATTTGTGATTAAATATGACATGCTGAAATTCTGGAACAATAAAATGCAATATGTTGCCGAACCAGGAAAATTTAATGTGTATATCGGTAGTGATTCGACAACTCAGGACAAGCAAACATTTACTTTGCTTGATTAATACTTGTTAAGTAATTTGGGTAATTTTCACATAGGATAATGCTGTGCAAAATGATATTACTTTTTATCAACGTTTTAAGTCTGATATTTTAGCTGGTTTAAAAGTCATTACCATTCGAGATAAGAGTGAATCACATTTTAAAGTTGGTGATAAGCTTCGTGTTGGAACTTTTGAAACTGATGAGTATTTTTGTACAATTAAAATAGTTAACATTACACAAATTACATTTGATCAACTTACCGAAAACCATGCCCAACAAGAGAATATGACTTTGAGTGATTTGAAAAAAGTAATTTCTGACATATACCCCAATGAAAATCATTTTTTTGTAATTCATTTTTCGCTCTTATAATAAAAAAGACGCATTGTTAATGCGCCCCTATTTATTTTTATAACTAGCAAAAAACTATTGATTTATAGGTAGCACATCTAAAATTAAACCATCCACAGCAATAATTTCAACACGCTGCCCAACATTAAGATCTTCAACGCATCTTGCCGACCATGTTCCATCTTTGATTTTTACCCGACCTGAGCCATTAACAATAGCATCTGTGACAACTGTTTTAATACCAATTAAATCTTGTTGTGGCTGATTGATTTCGCCTTTACTTGATTTATCTTTACCTTGCTTTTTGAGCCAAAGCCACCAAAGATAAGCAGATACAAGCGTTAGAATTGCAAATAAAATCCATAAAATTGGCCAAGAAAGAGGTAAAATCCAAGCAATTAAACCAACAATAATAGCAGCTATCCCACTCCAAAGCCCGTATCCACCAGTACCAAGTAATTCTATAATCAGCAAAATACCGCCTAAAGCAATAAATACCCAATTGGGCGAACTATAGAAAACCATAAAAAAATCAGTCATTGTTGATTACCTTTATAATACATTCAGTAAAAATCTTAAACATAGCGTTTATAGATTTTGTTAAAAAGTTTCAGGAAACACTATGTTTAAGTATAAAATTTGATTTTTATTTAGTATTTTTAATCATTTCGTTAATGCCTCCAATGCTATCCATGATCCACAAAATTGGCCAAGAAAACGGTAAAATCCAAGCAATTAAAACAATAATAAAAGTAGCGATCCCACTCCAAAAACCATATTTGCCAGTATTGAGTAATTTTATAACTAGCAAAATACCACCTAGAACAATAAATCCCCAATAAGGTGGATTATAGAAAACCATCAAAAAACCATTCATTATCAATCACCTCTAAGATTCATTCAGTGAAATTTCTAAATATAGAGTTTACGATTTTGTTGAAAAGTTTCAGGAAACACTATGTTTAAGTATAAAAATTGATTTTTTATTTCGTGTTTTTAATCAATTCAGCAATACCACCAATACTACCCATTAAACTTGACGCATCAAGTGGCATCATAATCACTTTACTATTATCCGATGAACCAATTTGTTGTAATGCTTCAGTATATTTTTGGGCAACAAAGTAGTTAATAGCATTAATATTACCTGCAGCAATAGCATCGGATACCATTTGAGTTGCTCTTGCTTCTGCCTCGGCAGCACGTTCACGCGCTTCGGCTTGTAAAAAGGCAGATTGTCTTTCACCTTCTGCTTTTAATATTTCAGATTGTTTTTCACCTTCAGAGCGTAAAATCGCTGCTTGACGAACACCTTCTGCTTCAAGAATTTCGGCACGTTTATTACGTTCTGCTTTCATTTGCGCATTCATCGCAGCAATCAATTCTGCTGGTGGGCGAACATCTCGAATTTCGATACGGGTAATTTTGATTCCCCATGGACTTGTTGCCTCATCGACAATACTTAGTAACTTAGAGTTAATATGATCACGTTGTGATAACATTTCATCCAATTCCATGCTACCTAAAACAGTACGAATATTAGTCATCATTAAATTAATGACAGCACGCTCTAATTGATTTACTTGATATGCAGCCCTTGCCGCTTCTTGTACTTGGATAAAGCAAACAGCATCAATTTGCACATTAGCATTATCTTTTGAAATGACTTCTTGTGATGGAATATCGAGTACTTGCTCCATCATATTAATTTTACGACCAACACCATCCATAAACGGAATAATGATATTTAAACCGGGTTCAAGTGTATGGGTATATTTACCAAAACGTTCGATAGTATATTGATAACCTTGGGGAACAATTGTAATTGCCTTTAAGACAGTAATTAACGCAAGCAAAACAATAACACCAATGACGATATAAAATACTGGCATAGTTCAAAAATCCTTATAATTTTTTATAATAAAAATGAGTCAACCATTTTATAGATTATTAAATTTTTTGCCTAGTTATAAATGCGAAGTTTGTTTTTAAAAATAAATAATCTCTTGACAGTGTGCTAGTAAACTAGTTTAATAGTACAAAATTTATTTTTAATCGATAAAAATTATGAAAGCACAATATTTACATCTTATTACTCGTCAATTCACCAGCTTTGGTTGGTGGTGCGTTACCTTTTGCGGGTGATGTAATGATGTATTGTCTTTTTTACACAACCCGCTTTATGCGGGTTTTTTAGTTTTTGGATGTTAAACGAATCAGCTAAATAAAAATTTAAATGTAGAGAGCCAACAATGAATAAGCCGACATTAACACAAATAACCCAAACCATCGGTTATTATCAAGATCCAACTCAAGTGTTTTATCAATTGTGCGATAGTAAACCGGCAACGTTGTTACTAGAATCAGCCGAAATTGATAATAAGCAAGGAATTAAAAGTGTCATGATTGTCGATAGTGCATTACGTATTTCGGCAATAAATAATGAAGTGAGTTTTAAGGCATTGACCACAAATGGTGAAAAGCTATTACCTTTATTACAACAGGCTTTTACAGACAAGTTAGATAATGTACAAGTGGATGAACAAACACTTAAATTGGTATTTCCCACTATTGATAGTATGCAAGATGAAGATTCAAGATTAAAGTCGCTATCAGTTTTTGATGCATTACGCACATTATTGACTATTGTGAATATCCCTGAACAATGTGGTCAAGATGCGATTTTTGTTGGTGGGCTATTTTGTTACGACCTTGTCGCTGGATTTGAAAACTTACCTAATTTACCTACAGAGCAGCGTTGTCAAGATTTCTGTTTTTATTTAGCTGAAACAATATTAGAAATAAATCATAAAGATCATAAATCCATTTTAAAAACGACGGTTTTCACTTCTGATTCAAAAGAAACTGAGCGCTTAACGCAACGGTTAACTAATTTACAAGCAACATTAAATAGCACAATGAAAGCCATTCATACTCAGTCCCTTACTAATATCGATGTGACATGTAATAAAAGTGATGATGATTTCAATACAATTATCAAAAAAATGCAAGATGCAATTGAGCAGGGGGAAATTTTTCAAGCAGTACCTTCACGGCGTTTTAAATTACCTTGCCCTGAGCCATTATCGGCTTATCAGGTATTAAAAAACAATAATCCAAGCCCTTACATGTTTTATATGCAAGATAGTGATTTTGTGTTATTTGGAGCCTCACCTGAAAGTGCACTTAAGTATACTAAAGCAACTAATCAAGTTGAAATTTACCCAATTGCCGGTACTCGTCCACGAGGTTTAACTGCTAATGGCGATATTGATTATGATTTAGATAGTCGATTAGAACTCGAAATGCGTACCGATAAAAAAGAACTGGCTGAACACTTAATGTTAGTTGATTTAGCTCGCAACGATTTAGCGCGTATCTGTAAACCCGGTACTCGTTATACTAAAGATTTGTTAAAAGTGGATCGTTACTCTTTTGTGATGCATTTAGTTTCGCGTGTGGTTGGTCAGTTACGCAGTGATTTAGATGCGCTTCATGCTTATCAAGCCACTATGAATATGGGAACATTAACAGGAGCACCCAAAGTTCGTGCGATGCAATTAATTGCTGAATCAGAAAAAGTTAAACGTGGTAGCTATGGTGGTGCTGTTGGCTATTTTACCGCGAATGGTGATCTTGATACCTGTATTGTGATTCGAAGTGCCTATGTCGAAGATGGCATAGCGACAGTACAAGCTGGCAGTGGTGTGGTGCTAGATTCAAAGCCACAATCAGAATCTGATGAATCACGTAATAAAGCACGTGCAGTTATTCGAGCTATCATGGCAGCGCATAATGTAGAAGGTGTATTCTAATGGCTAATATCTTATTTATTGATAATATTGATTCTTTTACTTATAACTTGGTCGATCAATTACGTAATAGTAAGCATTGTGTGACGATTTATCGAAATACTATCCCTGCAAATGTAATTATTGAAAAATTGTCACAAATGCAAAACCCTATTTTAATGTTATCACCAGGTCCAGGAGCGCCAAGTGACGCTGGATGCATGCCAGAACTGTTAAAACGTTTAAAAGGTAAATTGCCTATTATTGGTATCTGCCTTGGTTATCAAGCTATTGTGGAATCCTATGGTGGAGCGATTGTGCCAGCTGGCGATATTTTGCATGGTAAGGCATCTTTAATTGAGCATGATGAGCAAGCGATGTTTAAAGGATTACCAAATCCGCTACCGGTGGCTCGTTATCACTCTTTAAAAGGTGAAAATATTCCAAAAACACTAACCATCAATGCGCTTTGCAATAATATTGTAATGGCAGTTCGTAATGATGAGGATCGGGTTTGTGGTTTTCAATTTCATCCAGAATCGATATTAACCATTCAAGGTGTAGAATTATTAGAACAAACTATTAAATGGGCACTAAATCCTCCACAAAAACAAGAGAAGCCAAAACAGGAAGCTATTGTTGATAAGCAAGAGTATAATATTCAACCTATTGTTAATAAATTATATTTAGGGCAAACCCTTACACAAGAGGAAAGTAAAATACTATTTAATTTAATTATTCAAGGTAAGATTGAACCAACTGTATTGGCTACCGCAATAATTAGTATGAAAGTTCGTGGTGAAAAACCGGATGAAATAGCAGGGGCAGCTTTAGCATTGCTTGAGAATGCCGATCTTTTTGATTCTCCAGATTATGATTTTACTGATATTGTTGGTACTGGGGGTGATGGCACCAATAGCATTAACATCTCAACAGCTAGTGCTTTTGTGGCTGCAGCATTAGGTTATAAAGTGGCTAAACATGGTAATCGTGGTGTATCAAGTAAATCAGGCTCTTCCGATGTGCTTTCTGCCTTAGGCATTAAATTAAATATGTCAGCACAAACATCTCGTCAGGCATTAGATGAACTTGGCGTGTGCTTTTTATTTGCCCAGCAATATCATTCAGGTTTTCGCCATGCAGCACCAATACGCCAACAATTAAAAACTCGGACCATTTTTAATGTGTTAGGGCCATTGATTAATCCATCTCGTCCTAAACGTATTTTATTAGGCGTGTATCATCCAGATTTAATCCAACCGATTGCTGAAACATTAAAAATGCTTAATTATAAACATGCTTATGTGGTGCATGGTGCAGGAATGGACGAAGTTGCTATTCATGGTAAAACTGACGTTGCTGAAGTTAAAGATGGTGAAATTCGTTATTTTACGCTTAAACCTGACGATTTTGGCTTGCCAACATTTACCTTAAAAGATATTGAAGGGGGTACACCTGAGCAGAATCGTGATATGTTAATTGCCATTTTACAAGGTCACGGAAAACCAGCACACCAATCAGCAATTGCCGCTAATGTTGCGATGTTAATGAGCTTATTTGGCGAGTCAAATTTAAAACAAAATGCACAACGGGCAATTGAAATGATGCAAAGTGGTAAACCTTATGCATTATTACAACAACTAGCAGCAAGATAATAAGTGGAGAATAACATGGCAATTGCAGCATTAGTAAAAAATGTTGAAATGGCAACAGTATTGAAAAAAATCATTGAAGATAAACAAACATGGTTAACTGAGCAGTTAGCAGTAAAGCCAATTAATACCTTTAAATCAGCGATATTCCCTAGTGATCGCAATTTTTATCAAGCGTTAAATCAACCTAAAACGGTTTTTATTTTAGAGTGTAAAAAAGCGTCGCCATCAAAAGGATTGATTCGGGATGATTTTGATCCAGCCGCTATTGCTAAAGTTTATAAAGATTATGCTTCAGTAGTTTCAGTATTGACTGATGAAAAATATTTTCAAGGTAGCTTTGAATTTTTACCCATAGTTCGTAATGAAATCACACAACCCGTGCTTTGTAAGGACTTTATTATTGATGAATATCAGATCTATTTAGCGCGTTATTATCAAGCTGACGCAGTACTATTAATGCTATCTGTATTGACGGATGATGAATATCGTCATCTAAGTAACATTGCTCATAAGCTCAATATGGGGATATTGACAGAAGCTAGTACTGAAAACGAAGTTGAAAGAGCCATCCAACTGGGTGCGAAAGTAATCGGTATTAATAATCGTAACTTAAGGGATTTGACGGTTGATCTAAATCGGGTAAAGGCCTTATCCAAATCAATTCCTAACGATCGCATTATTATTAGTGAATCGGGTATTTATACTCACAATCAGGTTAAAGAACTGAGTCGTTTTGCAGATGGATTCTTAATTGGCAGTGCGTTAATGTCTGAACCAAACTTAACTTTGGCAATTCGTAAGGTGATGTTAGGCGAAAATAAAGTATGCGGTTTAACACGTCCCGAAGATGCTGTTAGTGCTTATCAAGCTGGTGCAGTTTATGGTGGTTTGATTTTTGTCACAAATTCAGCACGTTATATACAGCCAATTAAAGCTCGAACAGTTATTGCAGCAGCGCCACTTAATTGGGTTGGTGTATTTCGAAATGAAGATATTGAAACCGTATGCCAAATAGCAAAACAGTTATCTTTATATGCAGTGCAACTGCATGGAGATGAAGATGCAAACTATATCAAAACATTGCGCCAAGAATTACCCAAAACTTGTCAAATTTGGCAAGCATTAAGTATTGATGGTGCTGTACCTGAACATGCCAATCCATTAGTGTCTCGTTATATCTTTGATCATGGTGCAGGCGGTACAGGAAAAAGCTTTGATTGGTCGCTACTTGATAATCAAGATCTAAATAATGTCATTTTAGCTGGAGGCATTAATCCAGAAAATATTAAATCAGCTTTAGCGACGAATGTGATTGGTGTTGATCTTAATTCAGGGGTTGAAGTTTCACCAGGAGTTAAAGATAAACAGAAAATCCAAGCAGTATTTGAACAAATTTAATTTTTTAATTTAAAAAAGGAATGGTTATGTCTAAATTAAATCCTTACTTTGGCGAATTTGGTGGGCAATATGTCCCGCAAATATTAATGCCAGTACTTGAGCAACTTGAGGATGCCTTCATCTCTGCAATCAACGATCCAAACTTTCAGAAAGAGTTTAATGACCTATTAGTTAATTATGCAGGTAGACCAACAGCACTGACATTATGTAAAAATTTAACTGCAGGAACAAAAACTAAGCTTTATTTAAAACGAGAAGATTTAGTGCATGGTGGTGCGCACAAAACCAACCAAGTATTAGGGCAAGCCTTACTTGCAAAAAGAATGGGAAAAACCGAAATCATTGCCGAAACAGGTGCAGGGCAACATGGTGTTGCATCAGCTTTAGCCTGCGCACTACTTGGCTTAAAATGCCGAATTTATATGGGTGCAAAAGATGTTAAACGTCAAGCTCCTAACGTATTTAGAATGCGATTGATGGGCGCAACAGTCATTCCAGTTGAAACGGGATCAGCAACGTTAAAAGATGCATGTAACGAAGCACTACGCGATTGGTCTGGTAGTTACGAAAAAGCTCACTATATGCTTGGCACAGCAGCAGGTCCGCATCCTTTTCCAACAATTGTACGTGAATTTCAACAGATGATCAGCCGTGAAGCTAAACAACAAATCCTTGAAAAAGAAGGACGTTTGCCTGATGCAGTAATTGCATGTGTTGGTGGTGGTTCAAACGCAATTGGTATGTTTGCTAATTTTATTGATGATAAATCCGTCAAATTAATTGGTGTAGAGCCAGGAGGTCATGGGATTGAAAGTGGCGAACATGGCGCTTCGTTAAAGCATGGTAAGCTTGGCATCTATTTCGGTATGAAATCACCGATGATGCAAACGGAAGAAGGACAAATTGAAGAATCTTATTCAATATCGGCAGGGTTAGATTTTCCATCAGTTGGTCCACAGCATGCGTATTTAGATAGTATTGGTCGTGCTGATTATGTTTCAATTACTGATGATGAAGCGCTTGATGCATTTAAAGCGTTATCACGGCATGAAGGTATTATTCCTGCGTTAGAATCATCACACGCATTAGCTTATGCTATGAAAATGATAAAAGAAAATCCAACTAAAGAACAGCTACTAATAGTTAACCTGTCAGGGCGTGGCGATAAAGATATCTTTACCGTTTATGATATTTTAAAAGCAAAAGGAGAAATAGAATGAGCCGTTATCAAAAACTGTTTGCAACATTAACAGCCGAAAAACGAGGTGCTTTTGTTCCTTTTGTTCCAGTTGGTGATCCAACGCCAGAACTGTCATTTAAAATCATTCACACTTTAATTGAATCTGGCGCTGATGCACTAGAGCTAGGGATCCCATTTTCAGATCCTATGGCCGATGGTCCAACTATTCAAAATGCCAATATTCGGGCATTTAAAGCAGGAATAACAGTTGAAAAGTGTTTTGAAATTTTAACCAATGTCAGAGCGCAATACACCAATATTCCAATAGGATTACTTATTTATGCTAATTTAGTTTTCAAAAATGGTATCGACGACTTTTATGCCAAGTGTGCCAAAGCGGGAGTTGATTCAGTATTGATTGCTGATTTGCCAGCTCAATATGCACAAGAATTTACAGTGGCCGCCGAAAAATACAATATAGCACCGATTTTTATTTGTCCACCAAATGCTGATGATAAAGTCATTCAAAGTATTGCTAAGCAAGGCAAAGGTTATACCTATTTGGTATCACGAGCAGGTGTTACTGGTGCTGAAAATCG
The DNA here is from genome assembly GCF_046635625.1 of Gilliamella sp. BG1. Lineage (NCBI taxonomy): Bacteria > Pseudomonadati > Pseudomonadota > Gammaproteobacteria > Orbales > Orbaceae > Gilliamella > Gilliamella sp. BG1. The sequence continues at coordinate 110,008 of NZ_JBIDFG010000003.1, forward strand.
AGCTAACAAACCGCTTACCCATCTGATCAAAAAATTAGTTGAGTTTGGCGCTCCACCTGCGTTACAAGGGTTTGGTATTTCAGAACCGAATCAAGTTAGCGAAGCGATTAAATCCGGTGCAGTTGGGGCAATTAGCGGATCGGCAACAGTAAAAATTATTGAGAAAAACCTCGACAATCCTGAACAAATGCTTAACCAATTAGCCAAATTTGTTCAATCAATGAAACAGGCAACTAGCAAGTAATTTATATTACTTTATAGTACTAAATAGTGGGCACAATAATAGGCTTGAAAATGGAATTATTGTGCCAATATAAGTTAAACAATTATGCTTAAGTTAAGTGGTATATATATTAAAATTGACGTGTAGCATATTTTTAATAATTTTAAGGTTACTGATAAAATCAGTGTGATTTGCAGTTGCATTTTATTTAAAATGCCGTATAATTCTCATTCATCTATCGCGGGGTGGAGCAGCTTGGTAGCTCGTCGGGCTCATAACCCGAAGGTCGTTGGTTCAAATCCAGCCCCCGCAACCACTTAAATTTTCATTCATAAACCAATTTATCCTGTTATTGTCTGAAAGTTCGAATAAAGTGGCTTCATTATAGTTAGTTTTTGAATGTAAGCCTCGCATGTCGAGGCTTTTTTTCGTGTAATGATTTAAGCGTAAGTTTAAAAAGAATGTTGGGCTTTATGCCCTTTTTTATTTTCTGCTGTGGAGGTTTGTTTGGCTAATATAGAACAACAATTAACCGATATTATCCAAGAGCCAGTTAATGCACTTGGTTTTGAATTAGTCGGAGTTGAATATATTCGTGGTCGTTATCCTATACTACGAGTCTATATTGATAGTGAAAATGGTATTACGGTTGATGATTGTGCTGATGCAAGCCGTCAAATCAGTGCGGTGCTTGATGTAGAAGACCCGATCAAAGATGCTTACAATCTTGAAGTTTCATCACCAGGAATGGACAGACCTTTGTTTACGCTTGAGCATTATCAGCGGTTTATTGGTGAAGAAGTTACAGTCAGTCTACGTATACCTGTTGCTAATCGCCGTAAATGGAAAGGACGAATTAAGTCTATCGATAGCCAAATGATTACATTAACTGTAGATGATAAAGATGAAGTATTTGCTTTTAGTAATATTCAAAAAGCGAATATTGTACCTAATTTTAACCTTAAATAGAGTACGGATGTAAAGGATGAATAAAGAAATTTTAGCTGTTGTTGAAGCTGTATCAAACGAAAAAGCACTTACGCGTGATAAAATTTTCGAAGCTTTAGAAACCGCATTAGCAACGGCCACAAAAAAGAAGCATAATGTTGATATTGACGTTGTTGTTAAAATAGATCATAAAACAGGTGATTACGACACTTTCCGCCGTTGGCTTGTTGTTGATGAAGTTACGCAACCAACTAAAGAAATGACATTAGACGCTGCACAATACGAAGACCCATCTGTTAAACTTGGCGATTACGTTGAAGAGCAAATTGAATCCGTTGCTTTTGACCGTATAACCACACAAACAGCAAAACAAGTTATTGTACAAAAGGTACGCGAAGCTGAGCGTGCAATGATCATTGACATGTTTAGAAATCGTATTGGTGATATTGTGACTGGAATTGTCAAAAAAACCAATCGCGATAGCGTGATTCTTGATTTAGGTAACAATGCAGACGCAATGATGTCACGCCATGATATGTTACCGCGTGAAAACTTCCGCATAGGCGATCGTGTCCGTGGTATTTTATATCTTGTAGAACAAAATAATAAACCTGCACAATTATGCATTAGCCGTTCAAACCCTGAAATGATGGAAGAGTTATTCCGTATTGAAGTCCCTGAAATTGGTGAAGAGATGATTGACATCAAAGGCGTGGCTCGTGATCCTGGCTCACGTGCTAAAATCGCAGTTAGTAGTAATGATCGTCGTATTGACCCTGTTGGTGCTTGTGTTGGTATGCGTGGTGCGCGCGTACAAGCAGTATCTAATGAATTTGGTGGAGAACGTATTGACATTGTTTTATGGGACGATAATCCTGCACAATACGTAATTAATGCTATGGCGCCGGCAGATGTTGTTTCAATTGTTGTTGATGAAGACAAACACACCATGGATGTAGCCGTCAATGCTGAAACTTTACCACAAGCCATTGGTCGAAATGGTCAGAATATCCGTTTAGCTTCACAGCTTACTGGCTGGACACTAAATGTGATGAGTAACGAAGATTTACAAGAAAAACATCATGCAGAATCTTTTGCTGCAATCAATAATTTGATGAAACATCTTGATATTGATGAAGGGCTTGCACAGCTATTAGTTGAAGAAGGCTTTACCTCACTTGAGGAACTTGCCTATGTGCCAGTTGACGAATTGCTTGAAATTGAAGAACTTGATGAAGATCTTGTTGAAGCATTAAGAACGCGAGCAAAAGATGCATTAACAACACTTGCACTAGCAAATAGTGGCGAAAAACAACCAGCTCAAGATTTGCTAAATCTACCTGGTATGACACAAGAGTTAGCTTATCAATTAGTACAACATGACATCATTACTTTGGAAGATTTAGCAGAACAAGGTACTGATGATTTAGCTGAAATTGAAGGTATAACAAACGAACAAGCTGGCGATTTTATTATGGCTGCTCGTAATATTTGTTGGTTTGCAGATGAATAATTGAGGAAAAGTAATACATGACCAAAGTATCAATAGAAACACTGGCTCAAGAAATCAATACACCAGTGCAAACACTTTTGCAACAGTTTGCTGATGCAGGTATGAAGAAATCTGCAACAGACACTGTCACACAAAAGGAGAAAGAAGCTTTGCTTGCTCATTTAAAACCTCAGCAAGGCCCAACAAAGTTAACATTGCAACGTAAGACGCACTCAACCTTAAATGTGTCGAGCGGTGGTGGCAAAAGCAAAGAAATAAAAGTAGAAGTTCGTAAAAAACGAACTTTTGTTAAACGCGATCCAGCTGAAATTGCGGCGGAGCAAGAAAAAGCACGCTTAGAAGCTGAACAAAAAGCTCGCCAAGAAGCTGAATTAAAAGCGAAACAAGAAGCCGAATTAAAAGCGCGTAAAGAAGCGGAAGAAAAAGAAAAGAAAGCTGAAGAAGAAGCGAAAAAGCGTGCTCAAGAGGAAAAAGCGAAAGCGGCACAAGAGCGAGCAGTTGATCCAAAAGTAAAAAAAGCGCAAGAAGAAAAAGCACGATTAGAAGCTGAAGCGAATGAAATTAAACGTAAAGCGGAAGAAGAAAATCGTCGAAAATTAGAGGAAGATGCCAAGCGTATGGCTGAAGAAGCTCGTAAGCTAGCAGAACAATATAATGAAGTTGATGATAGTGATCATACAGAAGATGAAGATTATCATGTGACAACCTCTAAATACGCTAGAGCAGCAGAAGATGAAACTGATCGTGAAGTTGAAAGCGCTCGTGGACGTGGTCGAAATACTAAACAAACTAAACAGAAAAAAGGCAACAAGCTATCAGAAGGCAAAGCGGAACGTGAAGAAGCTCGAGCTGTGACTCGTGGCGGCCATAATAAAAAGAAAGGTAAAAGCACGTTGCAACAAAGTTTTACTAAACCTGTCCAAGCGGTTAATCGTGATGTTGTTATTGGTGAAACCATTACCGTTGCTGAATTAGCGAATAAAATGGCAGTAAAAGGTTCCGAAGTGATCAAAACTATGATGAAAATGGGGGCAATGGCAACTATTAATCAAGTTATCGATCAAGAAACAGCACAATTAGTGGCTGAAGAAATGGGACATAAAGTGGTATTACGTCGTGAGAATGAACTTGAAGAATCACTCATGAGCGACCGTGATACAGGCGCTGAAAAAGTTTCGCGCGCACCAGTTGTTACCATTATGGGACACGTTGACCATGGTAAAACCTCATTACTTGACTACATCCGTAAAGCAAAAGTCGCATCAGGCGAAGCTGGCGGTATTACTCAGCACATTGGTGCTTATCATGTTAAAACGGCAAGCGGTGAAATTACCTTCTTAGATACTCCAGGGCATGCGGCATTTACCTCAATGCGTGCTCGTGGTGCTAAAGCAACGGATATTGTAGTACTTGTTGTTGCTGCTGATGATGGTGTAATGCCACAAACTATAGAAGCAATCCAACATGCTAAAGCGGCAAATGTACCAATTGTTGTTGCTGTTAACAAAATTGATAAACCTGAAGCTGATCCAGAGCGTGTAAAAGGCGAACTTGCACAATATGGCGTGATGTCAGAAGATTGGGGTGGAGATACCCAGTTTGTTCATGTGTCTGCTAAAGCAGGTACTGGTATTGATCAACTACTTGAAGCCATCTTACTACAAGCTGAAGTGCTTGAATTAACCGCGTACGAAACAGGTATGGCAAGCGGCGTTGTGATTGAATCATTCCTTGATAAGGGTCGTGGTTCAGTTGCAACAGTACTTGTTCAATCAGGTACATTGCATAAAGGTGATATCGTACTTTGTGGATTTGAATACGGTCGTATCCGAGCGATGCGTAATGAACTAGGTAAAGAAGTGACTGAAGCTGGTCCATCAATACCAGTTGAAATTCTTGGCTTGTCTGGAGTACCATCAGCTGGTGACGAAGCTACTGTTGTACGCGATGAAAAGAAAGCTCGTGAAGTTGCGCTTTATCGACAAGGTAAATTCCGTGATGTAAAACTTGCTCGTCAACAGAAGGCGAAGCTTGAAAACATGTTTACCAACATGACAGAAGGCGATGTTTCTGAACTCAATATTGTTCTAAAAGCAGATGTTCAAGGTTCTGCTGAGGCGATTTCTGATTCATTACTTAAACTATCAACAGATGAAGTTAAAGTTAAAATTATTGGATCAGGTGTGGGTGGTATAACCGAAACTGACGCATCACTGGCTGCTGCATCAAATGCGATCATTTTAGGCTTTAACGTTCGTGCCGATGCTTCAGCACGTAAAGTGATTGAATCAGAAAATTTAGATCTACGTTATTACTCTGTTATTTATGATCTAATTGACGAAGTTAAACAAGCCATGAGCGGTATGCTTGCACCAGAATACAAACAAGAAATTATTGGTCTTGCTCAAGTGCGTGATGTGTTTAAATCACCTAAATTTGGTGCAATTGCAGGTTGTATGGTAACCGAAGGTGTTGTTAAACGTCACAACCCAATTCGTGTATTGCGTGATAACGTTGTTATCTATGAAGGCGAACTTGAATCATTACGTCGCTTTAAAGATGATGTTAACGAAGTACGTAATGGAACCGAATGTGGTATTGGTGTGCGTAACTACAACGATGTTCGTGTTGGCGACACGATTGAAGTTTTTGAAACTATCGAAATCAAACGTACGATCTAATTACAACGTATTTATGTTATAAGCAAGGTATAGTCCTTGCTTATTCATTTATAAGGAAAATAGATATGGCAAAAGCATTTAATCGTTCATCTCGAGTTGGGCATGAATTACAAAAAGAAATTGCAATTATCTTACAACGAGAAATCAAAGACCCTCGTCTTGGTATGGTAACTGTTTCAGGCGTTGATATCTCGCGTGATCTTTCGTATGCCAAAGTTTTTGTGACTTTTTTGAATGACGATGATCCACAAGTTATTGAACAAGGATTAACGGTACTTAATGATGCTAAAGGTTACATTCGAACCTTAATTGGCAAAGCGATGCGTTTGCGAATCATTCCAGAGATAAAATTCTTTTACGATGAGTCGCTCGTTAAAGGTATGCAAATGTCGAGTTTGGTGGCGGATGTTATCAAACAAGATAATGAGCGTCATAAAGATTAATATTAAAAAATAGTCCTGAACTCTGTAAAAAAGTTTCCGGTAACTATGTGTTTCAGTATAAAAAATGATGAATATAAAAAAAACTCGCCGTGATCTTCACGGCGTTTTGTTGCTAGACAAAACGCAAGGCATGACATCAAATGATGCGTTGCAAAAAGTAAAATGGTTATTTAATGCTAAAAAGGCAGGGCATACGGGAGCTCTTGATCCACTAGCGACAGGGATGCTTCCTATCTGTTTTGGTGAAGCAACCAAATTTTCACAATATTTATTGGATTCAGATAAGCGTTATCGTGTGATCGCCAAACTAGGAGAACGAACCGATACATCTGATGCTGATGGTCAAATTATATGTACCAAACCTGTTAAAGTGACTGAATCACAAATCAACCAAGCTTTAACACATTTTCGCGGTGATATTTTACAAGTGCCAACTATGTTTTCGGCATTAAAATATCAAGGAAAACCGCTTTACCAATATGCTCGCCAAGGTATTGTGGTTGAACGTGAAGCTAGACCAATTACCGTTTACGAAAATCAATTTATCCAATTTGATACAATAAAAAACGAATTAACGTTAGAAATACACTGCTCAAAAGGCACTTACATCCGAACCATTATTGATGATTTAGGTGAATTATTGGATTGCGGAGCACATGTTATTTATTTAAGGCGTTTACAAGTTTCCAACTACCCGATTGAAAACATGGTCACCTTAGAACAGCTACAAAATATCGAACTTAAAGATGATCTACTAATGCCCGTTGACAGCCCATTGCAAGATCGCCCAAAAGTTACCCTTAGCGATACGCAAGGTAAAGACATATTATTAGGACGAACCATTGAACTTGAAAGCTCCACGCAAGTTGAAACCTTAGTGCGAATTTATCAAGGCAAGCAATTTATTGGCGCTGGTATAATGCAAAATAACAAATTATCGCCAAAGCGTTTAATATCAACATCCTAATTCTTTTAAAAAGTTAAATTTTTCCTAAATTACTTGATATTAAAAAGATCTATATTTGTTGATATCTAGGACTTCATCCTGAAATAGCAAAAAAATTATTTGGCACTGGCATTACATTTATGCCAGTAGTTGTCTCAAAATTACTTTCTTAAAAGATCAAAAATAAAAAAAGAATGTTTAATCAATATTCAACATTTATCAGCTTGTCTTGCTCGGTTTAAATCGACTACAAAAACAAGATCTTCAAGCTAGTAGTTTTTAACGACTCGTTGAGATATGAAACGGTATAAACTCCTGAATCTTTTTTACAAGATAATAAGGCATACTAAAGCAATAAATGGGCACATAGTGTAGCCGATCCATGACTATATACTAGGTTCAGAAAATATTTGCCTAAGCCCTATTTTAAAAAAACTAAAGAGAGTATTTCCGTTAAAGGGCTTTTCCATAAATATGGCATGGGTAATTTGACTTTTATAAATGACGATAAAATATAGCGAAAAAATATTTATGCTGAGTTTTTTGTAATGTTTCAATCGTATTCAAGACATTACAATAAATTAACAAAATACTAGCTCTTTAGTGTTTAACCAGCTATAATTTCGACGCATTATTTAGTATAATACAGCTTATTAAATAAGCAAATAATCATAAAAACACAAATAAAACAACAAATTACTTGACAGGTAGAATGTTATGCGCTATCATAATAGGCACCAGGCACCAGCACTGGCAACCCTACGCCTTAAATCTTTTTCAATTTCACAGTAGTCAAAAACAGATTCGATTCTTATTTTTATCACCAAATCTATCGAAATCGATAAAGTTGTTGGCAAGGATATCTTTGATTTCTAGATTGCTATCCAAGTCACCGCTGGTTTTTGCTCCATTGCTTTTATTGCCTTATTCGCTGAGCTCGCAGGCGTTATCGGCAAAGACATCACAGGTCATTTACGGCTCTGCACCATATTTAAGTATTGATGGTGTAACTAAAGTTGCTAGTATGGAAGATTTATTGGGTATAAGGCTACCAAATATTAGTTATATTCCTCAGGGAGCAAATAGTGCACTTTATCCCAATGCAGTAATAGATCAATCTAACGTAGATGCACCAATTGAAATGCCAAATATAACAGATACATTTGCTGATATACAAGCAATAGTACCATTGGTAAATTACCCAAGAATTCAATTAAGCGAATTAATGGATTCACCTTATAATTATGGTCGAGACGATGATGGCGATGATAATATAAATGCAACAGGAAATTTAACCATAAAATGGCAAGATAAAAATGGTACAGATATTACAGGAGAAGTTAAAGCAAATCCGAATAGACGGCTAAATCTTTGTGATGGGCCTTATAAACTCACCTTAACAGCAACTGCAAGCACCTTATCGACGCAGTATGGTGTTCCCAATAGTAGCAATTTTACGGGTAATGAGCATAGTTACTATATTAATGCCAATATGAATAGGCCAGTTGCTTGCTATGCGCAACCAAATTTAGCTTACGATGACCATGCTTTTGGTACTACCATTTGGGATATGGATGGTCCAAATTGGGTTTCGTTAAAAGGGTTTAAAGTCACAAATAATAGCAATATAGCAGAAAACTTTCCGACGACAGGATCTGATAGGTTATATTTCTATTTATTATTGGGAGGAATCTCTCCTGAACAAGTTATAGCTGCAAATGGTACAACGGTGAGTGCGGTTAGCGGTAGTGGTGTATCATTATCGTTAAGCAAAGAGAATACACAACATTGGGCTATTGACATTGATAGGATATGTAGAACTTGTATTAGAGATGGTAACCTTTATCCTGGTGGCGAACAAGCACTAAAGATTATATTAAAAGGCCCTTCCATAAATTCAAGTAATAAGGCTTTTTCCCCTTCGTTATTTAAGCTTTACTCTGATGTAAATCATACAAAATTACTGTATAGCTTTAAGATAGAACGTTGGTATATCTCTCAACCAGGAATCACAGTAAGATATGGATATGCGGATGCTCAAAACTTTTGTCGTAATTTAGGTAATGGTTATCGAATTCCCGATATAAATGACTATACCAATGGGAATGGAGCTGGTTGGACAGAAGGTTTACCTGGAAGAAGTATTAATAACTGTCAACGAAAAGTCAGTTATAAAGATATTAGCGGTAAATGGGTTGGCGGACTATTTAACGAGTGGGGTTTTACTGCCAATACTATGAATAATTTCTATGAAGGTAGTGATTGGAATCTCAGTATTGGTAACAACTGGGCTAATGATACAGGATATTGGGCTAATTCATATAATGGCAGTCTATATGGTGTTTATTCAGCCGATGGGGGAATTTTTCTGCAGAGTACAGCTAATAGTCACTTTATGGCTTGTGTTACCCCTTAATTCTATATGTGCTTTTCTTGTTAAAGGCGATATTGCCTTACTGCAATGATTAGAACGCACCTATCTGTAGACCTTTAATATGAAGTCTAGATCAAATTTGCGCTTTTGTTGTTAAACAGCAAAAGCGCTTTTTTCTCAAAATTAGTTGAAAAAATATTGTTTTTATTATGTTTTTTAAGAAACCTTTTCTTTCAAAACATCTTACCTTTACAACAACCGCTTAATAATCCTATCCACTTTAATGCGGCTCAGTCGCTTTATCAACTTATGAACTTGACTTGGATAAAATTGACTCGCTTGGATTTGTTGAAAATGTGTGATCAATGTGGTTTTTTGACGAATAGTGTCAAGTTCTTGGTTAAATTTATGGCTTAATTCTTGCTTTGGATCATGTATTAATATGCCATTTTCCAGATCAAGTCGCCAAGCGCGTGGATTTAGGTTGTTGCCTGTTATAAGTACCCAAGTATTGTCCACCCAGATACCTTTAAGATGATAGGTTTGCTCTCCATCCTTCCACAGACGTATGATAAGTTGCTCTTTGTCAATAAAAGATTGTAGGCGCTCAATAAAGCTTCTTAAATTGATTTCGTATAAGTAGGGTAATCCACCCGATATGTTAAAAGGTTGGTCTGGTGGAATATAAAAATCATTTGCTTCTTTATCACCAATAATCAGTTCAACTTGGCGACCTTTACGAAGCAAGCGAATGATATCGCGAACTAGGATGTTAGGCAAATTAAAGTACGGCGTGCAAAATATGATTTTTTGTTCGGTTACGTTGATTAAATGATGGATGATTTTGTTGAGCGAGTTATTGCGACCAAGCCCCATTATTGGTGCAACCGATAAGGTGTTGTTGTCGGTATTGCTGTTATATTGGTAGTTGGTATTCATTAAGTGTTGGCGTAGCTCTTTAATTTCAGACTTAATTTGTTTGCGGGTTTTATGGGTGCCAGTATTAAGTAGTTGCAACGCTTGATATGGTAAAAAGTGGTCGTGAATAAACTGCACCATGCTGTCTGCTAATAGTGGGTTAGTAATAAAGTGATAACGGTCGTAACGGTATTTTTCACGCTTGTGTAGGTATACGTTATTAATGCTAGCTCCACTGTAAATGACAGTATTATCAATAATAAAACCTTTTAAATGCAGTACGCCTAGTACTTCACGACGATTGACAGGTACACCATAAATAGGAATGTCAATATCTGGATATTGCTGTTTTAGTTGGTAATAATAATTTGCGTTGGTATGGGCTTTGTCTTCGCCAATTCTTCCGCGTTGTGCACGGTGCCAGTCAACAAATATTTTGATATCTAAATTAGGGCGTTGCCGTTTGATTTGGTACAGTTCATTAAGAATTTCTTGACCTGCCTCATCTTGCTCTAGATAGAGCGCAACTATATAAATTCGGTGCTGAGCTCTTTTTATACTTTCAATTAAAGCCAGTCGATATGCTTTTGGGGTATAGCAGATATGATATTGCTTGGCGTCTTGCTGAATTTTACCTAATTCGTCAAGATGCTTTTGGTGATTGTATTTTATAAATGGTATTCGCATGATTTTTTGTCATTATAACTGTCAAGTTACTTTAGAAACTTGTTTTCTAATATAAGCTAAGCCAGTAAAAATAACACTCCTTTTAATTTGTATGCATTTTAGCTCAGTTGCTTTAAGTTATGTAGCGTATTTAGCAACTTGTTTATGCGCTTATGCTTCTTACTGGGTGATAATAAATTGTTTAAGATTGTTCATCAACCCAAGTTTGAATTATTTTGTAAGTTAAAGCTAGTACGACAGGACCAATAAATAATCCCATTATGCCAAAGCCAAGTAAGCCACCAATCACACCAAATAATATAAGTAAAAACGGTAAATTGGCACCTTTTTTTATTAAGTAAGCTCGCATTACGCTATCTAAGGTGGTTAAGATAATTGCCACAACAATTAATACGATACCAGCTATGGTGTTGCCCGCCCAAAATTGCCAAAAAATGCATCCAAGCATTACAATCACAGGACCAATTTGTGCGACACAACAAATAAATAAAATTAGAGTGAGTATACCTGGTAACGGCATGTCGGTTAATATAAAGCTTAATCCACCAATTAAGGCTAAGGTAATGGCAGTAACCACAACACCAAGAGCTACAGCTCGAATGGATTGTCCTGCTAATGTGACAGTGATTTCGCCATATTGTTTTGATAATCGGTTGGCTAGTAGGTAAACGTATTTGGTGATATTTTCGCCTTTTAAAAATAGTAATAGACTAAAAATAATCATTACACCAGCATGAAAGATAAATAGTCCAATATTGGTGGCTTGCTCAAGTAGCCAACCTATCATGGTGCCAATATAAGGTTGTATGCTTGAAACTAAATCAGAGCCATCAGTTTGTATTAAGTTTAACCATTTTTGGTGTAGTTCAGAGCCGAAGGCAGGTACGCTTTCAAGCCAGTCAAGTGTTGGTAGTTTTTGGTGAGATAGCGTTTTTGCCCATTCAATAAGATGGTGACCGTTTTGTGCTACCGAGCTAATAATTAATATGAAAGGTATAATACAAACAAAGGCTAATATTAGTGCCATTACTAGTAGTGATAGCCAGCGTTTGTTAAATAATTTTCGTTGTATTTTTATCATTAAAGGCCAAGTGGCAATTACGACCATCACCGCCCAGAAGAAACCGAATAAAAAAACTTCAACAACACGATAGGTAATAATGATTAGTAAACCAATTATTAACAGGTTTAAAATCAATTTAAGTAAATCGGTAGTATTTTTTTCTGCTGGCATTTTTACACCAATTTTATTAATCTAGATGGTGTTATTATACGCATTATCACTGAAAATTAATACGATGGTGTTTATGATTAATTAGTTAAAGGAGATAAAAATGAAAAAATTATTGTTATTAACATTATTAGGTGTAGCATTAACAGCATGCGCAAATTCACAAAAAACGCAACCTGTTGCACAAAGTGTCAATGATATAGCGCCATTCCCTGCAGCTCAAGTTGGCTATACTCGTTATGCTATTCATTTACCAACTATTGCTAATGAAAACAATGCGAAAGTTGAGGTGATCATTGGTAAAGAAATGAATGTTGATTGTAATTTGCAAAATTTAGGTGGTGTAGTTAAGCAAGAAGAGCTTAAAGGTTGGGGATACTCTTATTACGTAGTTGAAAAGACTGTTGGTAACATTTCAACATTAATGGCTTGCCCTGAAGGTACTAATAAAAATCAATTTGTGACAATCAACCATAATTTAGGTTTGTTTAGCTATAACAGCCAATTACCGTTAGTCTTTTATGTTCCGAACGATTTGCAAGTTAAATATCGTGTGTGGCAACCAAATGCTAAAATTATGCAAGCAAGTGCTGAATAATTTTGTTATCTAATTGTTAATTGGTTGTTCCTTACTCCTTGGGTGGTTAAAATACAACCACTCAATCCTTAAACTTTCAATATTTGATTTTTTAAGTGGACATCTTTAAAAAAAAAGGTATTTTATCCCTCGTAATGCAAGGTTAGCTCTACTAGTTCATTTATGTTATTAATGACTTGTGATTGCCTGATTACCTCGGTTTCGCTAGATGGTTGTTACTTTGATAATTTTTATTATTGTTAACAATGTCGATAGTAAAATTTGGGGGTCCGTTGTGTCTTTGCAATGGGCTTGTGTCTAACATGTAATATCCCTACAACTAGAGGAGAAGTGGTGAGCATGTTTACTCAACGTAAAACAATTCTTTCAATCGTGGCTGGTGTTTCACTAGCGTTATCTCAATCTGCTATAGCTAAAGATCGTGTCGTACATTTTTACAATTGGGCAGGGCAAATTGGTTCTAATACGATTTCGGATTTTGAAAAATCGACTGGTATTAAACTAGTTTATGATGTTTATGATTCTAACGAAGCTCTTGAAGGTAAATTAATGGCAGGTCATTCTGGCTTTGATGTGGTTTCGCCTTCAGATAGCTTTTTAGCTAGACAAATTAAATCTGATATCTATCTTCCGTTAGATAAAAGTAAATTGTCTAATTGGAAAAACTTAGATCCTAATCTAATGAAATTAATGGCAACACATGATCCTGATAATAAATATGCTATCCCTTATGTATGGATGACAACAGGTATCGGTTATAACATTGATAAAGTTAAAGAGCGTCTAGGTGATAATGCACCAGTTGATAGCTGGGATTTAGTGTTTAAACCAGAAAATATGGAAAAACTAAAAGATTGTGGTGTGGCATTTTTGGATGCGCCTACCGAAATTTTTGCTAGTGCTCTTCAATATTTAGGTAAAGATCCAAATAGTACAGATGCCAAGGATTATACTGGTGCTGCCTATGAGCTGTTAGAAAAAGTTCGTCCAAATATTCGTTACTTCCACTCTTCACAATATATTACCGATCTAGCTAATGGCGATATTTGTGTGATTTTGGGTTGGTCTGGCGATATTTTACAATCACGAGATAGAGCTAACGAAGCAAATAACGGTGTGCATGTTGGTTATCAAATACCAAAAGAAGGTGCTTTAGTCTTTTTTGATACCTTTGCTATTCCAAAAGATTCAGCAAACCCAGATGAAGCTCATGAGTTTTTAAATTTTGTTATGAAACCAGAAATTGCAGCGCAAGTTACTAACGATGTTAACTTTGCTAGCGCTAATCAGGTTGCTAATGAAAATTTTGTAAAACCAGAAGTGAAAAATGATCCAGCAGTTTATCCAAAACCAGAAGTGATGGAAAAACTATTCACTTTAAAAGTTAAAGATCCAAAACTTGAGCGTATAATTACCCGCACGTGGACTAAGCTCAAAACTGGTAAATAATCGATATTTTGTATATCGAATCTTAACTAATAATCCAAGACGGAGAGGCTGTGAGTCTTTCCGTCTCGTTTTTTTTGGCTTGTTGTTATGAGGAAAAAAGAGTGAACGATAAAACAACAAATCAGGTACAGCCTAAAAAAAAGATGATAACTCCTTTATTGGAGATCAAAAATTTAACAAAAGTTTTTAATGATGATTATTATGCCGTTGATGATGTAAATTTGACTATATATAAAGGTGAAATTTTTGCATTATTAGGTGCATCTGGAAGCGGTAAATCAACACTATTGCGTATGCTAGCTGGTTTTGAGCAACCGACTTCGGGGCAAATCATTTTAGATGGAAAAGATTTATCACAGGTTCCGCCTTATAATCGTCCTATTAATATGATGTTCCAATCGTATGCTTTATTTCCTCACATGACGGTTGAACAAAATATAGCCTTTGGCTTAAAACAAGATAAATTAAGCAATAGCGAAATTAAACATCGCGTTGAAGAGATGTTAGCGCTTGTACATATGGAGCAATTTGGCAAACGTAAACCACACCAATTATCAGGTGGTCAGCGCCAACGTGTGGCTTTAGCAAGAAGCTTAGCCAAACGACCAAAATTATTGTTACTTGATGAGCCAATGGGTGCACTTGATAAACAACTTCGTGATCGAATGCAACTTGAAGTGGTGAGCATTTTAGAACAAGTGGGGGCAACTTGCGTTATGGTTACCCATGATCAAGAAGAAGCTATGACTATGGCAGGTCGTATTGCTATTATGAATAAAGGTCAATTTGTACAAATTGGTGAGCCAGAAGAAATTTATGAACATCCAAATAGCCGTTATAGTGCTGAGTTTATCGGTTCGGTTAATATCTTTGACGGTATCTTGCAAGATACGTTAGAAGATGGTTTGATTTTGAGTTGTCCTACTATTAAACATCCATTTAAAGTAGATTATGATTCTCCAGCTGTGGAAGGTGTGCCGATTAAAGTTGCTCTGCGCCCAGAAAAAATCCAATTATGTGAGCAATTACCTGAAGATGGTTATAACTGCGCTACAGGTGAAGTTGTTGAAATCGCTTATCTTGGGGATTTATCGATTTATCATGTCAAATTGCCAAGTGGGCAAGTTATTATTGCACAATTGCAAAATGAGCATCGTTATCGTAAAGGAATGCCAACTTGGGGTGATATAGTTAACTTAAGTTGGGAAGTTGACAGTTGTGTTGTGCTTACTGAATAAACAAAAGAGGATATCATAATGCGATCCATTGTATTGGGATTGTTGTTAAATGCATTTGTGTTGCTCAATGTTTATTGGCGTTTTGTAACAACAGGTGCATTTGACAATTTATTTTTAGATGCGCTATTTACCGCAATGACATTGAGCTTTTTATTGTCATGCTTTGGTTGTTTTTTAGCGCATTATAGGTCGTCTAAATTTGCTTATCGGCTTATTATTGCTGGCAGTATTTTATTTATTCCAGCAGGGTTAGTTGTAATTTTTTATACATATAAAAAATTGCGTCAACAGCGAGATGATTCGGATTTAATGACTCTTTATGGACGGTTAACCGTAATTGCGATCCCTTATTTATGGATGCTATTACTGTTTTTGCTACCATTTTTAATCGTATTTAGGATCAGTTTTTCTGAAATTGCTTTAGCTGTACCACCTTATACTGATTTGTTAAGTTATGACGATGGTTTGCTTAATATTACGTTAAATTTCGGCAATTATTTAAATCTAATTAGCGATACGATTTATATTGATTCGTATTTGCAATCACTTAAGATTGCTGCGATTTCAACCGTGCTTTGTGTTTTAATTGGTTACCCGTTGGCTTGGGCTATTTCTCAATGCAAACAGTCAACCCGTAATATTTTATTGTTGTTAATCATTTTACCTTCATGGACATCGTTTTTAATTCGTGTTTATGCGTGGATTGGTATTTTGAATCCTAATGGTTTATTAAATCATTTTTTAATGTGGTTAGGGGTTATTGATCAGCCTTTGATTATTATGAAAACCTACTTTGCTGTATATATTGGTATTGTTTATTCTTATTTACCATTTGTGGTATTGCCAATTTATACGTCGTTAAGTAAGGTCGATTCAACGTTAATCGAAGCAGCATTAGACTTAGGTTGTAAACCGATAAAGACATTTTTTAAGATCATTGTACCTTTAACCAAAAATGGGGTGATTGCTGGGGGGATGTTGGTGTTTATTCCTGCTGTAGGTGAGTATGTGATCCCTGAATTATTAGGCCCTTCAGAAGGGATTATGATTGGTACACAGCTTTGGACTGAGTTCTTTAATAATCATGACTGGCCAGCTGCCTCGGCTGTAGCTAGTGTGATGTTGATGATATTGATTGTGCCTATTTATTATTTCAATAAATTCCAAAATCGACAAATGGGAGGTAAATAGATGAACAATTTGCCCGTTATTATGCGATCGGCTTTGATTGTTTTTATCTCGTCATTGCTTGGTGCGATTTTAATGAGTATTTTAATTTCATCATCGGGATTATCGCTTTTGGGTGAATGGAGCTTTTACTATAGCTGTTTTGTTTTTAGTTTCATTATTACCGTTTTAGTTACCATTGCATTGCTATTCCGGTGTTTGAAAGGACTTATCTTTTTGGTGGTATTTTCGTTTTTATATATCCCAATGGTTATTTTGATTGTTTATTCGTTTAATAGCTCGCGTTTGGTGACAGTTTGGGCGGATTTTTCGATCAAATGGTATTTTGAGTTAATTAATAACGAAACATTACTTAAAGCTGTTGGGCTAAGTTTGTCTATTGCTGCAGGTGCTGCAACTTTTGCTGTTGTGCTTGGTACATTAGCGGCTTATGCTATCATTCGTTTTAGAGGATTCCGAGGCTCTAATTTATTTTCGTTTATGACTACAGCACCGCTGGTTATGCCAGATGTTATTACTGGTTTGGCTTTGCTGTTGTTATTTGTGGGAATGGGACAGGTACTTGGTTGGCCAAAAGACCGTGGCGCTATAACTATTTGGATGGCTCATGCTACATTTTGTACAGCTTATGTGACTGTGGTAATTAGTGCTAGGTTGCGTGAATTAGATAAGTCAATTGAAGAAGCTGCATTAGATCTTGGTGCAAATCCTTTAAAGGTATTTTTTATTATTACACTACCAATGATCGCACCAGCGTTAGTGTCAGGTTGGCTTTTAGCATTTACATTGTCACTTGATGATGTGGTTATTGCTAACTTTGTGACTGGACCAGGTGCTATGACGTTACCTAAATTGATATTTTCAAAAGTACGTTTAGGAGTTGATCCTCAGGTTAATGCTTTAGCAACAATTATATTGCTAATTGTTGGTATTATTGGCTTTATTTCGTGGCTATGGATGCGTAAAGCCGAACGGCGTCGCATAAGTGAAACTCGTAGGCATTAATTAAACTCTGCTCTTTCTATTATTGCCGCTGTTTGCGGCAATATTTCATTTTAAAACTCCGTGTCTTTTTTATCATTTTGTATTATAGTGTGATTCGTCAATTTTTTGGCAAAATTCTCAGGGCGGGGTGTAAGTCCCCACCGGTGGTATAGCCCACGAGCGCTTAATTTATTTTGTTAACTGTGGTAGTTGTTTTATTGCTCAGTTAGATTTTGATAGATTAAGGACAAGCAGATTTGGTGAAATTCCAAAGCCGACAGTAAAAGTCTGGATAAAAGAGAGTTGCTTATCTTTCCAATATTTGCTGAAAGGCAAAGTCATGCTGGTCAAGCACTGCCCTGATTCTGGTATTTTATTTATACTTAATTAATTAGATAGCAAATAGCCATTTGATTTTAATTAGATAAATAATGAAATAAATGAGTTAATAAAAATATAGGTATTTACCATGAATCAGTTTAATTTAAATGAATTTGGAACGCCCATTGAACGTGTTAAAAAAGCAATTGCTTCTATTAAAGCCGGTCAAGGTGTACTAGTTTTAGATGATGAAGATCGCGAAAATGAAGGTGATATTATTTGGGCTGCCGAGTCTATTACCAGTGAACAAATGGCTCTAACTATTCGTTACGGCAGTGGTATTGTTTGTTTATGTTTGCCTAAAAAACGCTGTGATGAGTTAAATTTGCCTATGATGGTAGAAAATAATACTAGTAAAAATAATACAGCATTTACCATCTCAATTGAAGCGGCTAATGGAGTTACAACAGGTGTATCAGCCGCTGATCGCGTTACGACTATTAAGGCTGCTGTGAATGATAACGCCAAACCAAGTGATCTTAATCATCCAGGGCATGTGTTTCCTTTAGTTGCTAAAGAAGGTGGTGTATTAATTCGCCGAGGTCATACTGAAGCATCTATTGATTTAGTGACATTAGCGGGTTTAAAGCCTGCCGCAGTATTGTGTGAGTTAACCAACGACGATGGGACTATGGCAAGAGCGCCAGAGGTTGTTAAATTTGCTAATGAGTATCATATGCCAGTTGTGACGATCGAAGATATTGTTGAATATCGTAACTATTTGGCATTGAAGTGAAAATCCTAACTTAAAAATGTTAAGTGCTTATCAACAGTATTATACAAGTTAGGGAAAGATCTTTTGTTTGTGATTTAAATCATCTTCCGCCGAAGTAAGGTATCGGCGGAATAGGGTGGAAATTAGCCAAGTACTTTTAATGTACAAGCTTTGGTTATTTTGACTCCATTTTCTAATGCTAAAGTGTCAAACTTCATTTCAGGATGATGTAATCCTGGTGTTAGATCAGCTCCTAATCCCCAAAAACCAGCTTTGACATTACGTTCACAAGGATAATTGAAAAAGTCTTCTCCACCTGGGGTGAAAATAGGTTCTTTTAACCCCTCTTTGCCAAGTACATCGACAATGGCTTCGGCAATAATTTTTGTGACATCATTATCAATTTCCGCGGCTGGAATTTCTTTAGTGACATTGATATCCACTTTCGCACCGATAGATTCAACACTGAGTTTTATCGCATTTAACGTTTTGGCTTTTAGTTCATCCATGGCTGGGTTAGTTGGCGCTCTTAGATCCCAGCATACATATGCTTCGGATGGAATAGCATTGGTGACTCCAGCATCGCAAATGCAACGTGTGGCTTTAACACTATAGTTTAAGTTAGGTGCAAGGTGAATGGTGTTAACTGCTTGAATGGCCAGTGTTGCTGCATCAAGGGCATTAACGCCTAAATGAGGTCGAGCACCATGTGCTGGGATACCATGAATATTTACTTCAACTGTGGTGGATGCTGAATAGTACATTGCCGCTGCAGCAAAGCCTTTTGGACATTCATCTTTTGGACGTAAATGTAAACCGATAATCATATCAACATCATCAATAGCTCCTCCTTCAATCATAGCTAAAGCACCTGTTCCAAGTTCTTCGGCAGGTTGGAAGATGAGTTTCAATCGACCTTTTTTGATGTTACCTTCTTTTATTAACTCTTGTGCCGAGCTTAATAATATTGATGAATGGCCATCATGACCGCAGGTATGTCTTGCGCAAGGTTCGCCGTTAATAATATGTCCTAGAGCATCCATATCTGCCCGTAAAGCGAGTACAGGGCCAGTTTTGCCGCTATCGTATTGCGCAACAATTCCTGTTGTGTTATTGATGTTGCGAGTTACTTTATAGCCTGCTTGTTCAAGTTGCTGTGCGATATATGACGATGTTTTGTGTTCTTCAAATCCCAACTCTGGAATTTGGTGTAAATACTGATAATGTTCTAAAACATTAGACATGTTTATCTCCTTTATTAAACAAAAAATCGCATAATAATCATTGAAACTAATGCATTAAAAATACTGGTTAACATGAGTAATGGCCAGTATTTTTTTGGTACATCGGCAACGCCTAATAATCGTCCCATATACTGTAATTGTGAGCCCATTAAGAAAATAGCTGGGGCTAATATGGTTATTGCTGTTGGATTGATTGTCCCTGCGGTAAATAAGTTAACTGCAACGCCTGTACCAGCTGATGCTGATAACCATGCAGTTAGTAATACGGTAATTGCTTCGCCAGGTAGGCCAAAAATCTCCATTACTGGAGCACAATAAGTTCCTATTAATTGCATTATACCTAAACGTTTTAGTATTTCGGTGATTACAAATGCCATTAAAATATTGGGCATTAAATTATTAATAGCAATGTTGAATCCTTTGCGAGCACCGATTACAAAAATATCTAAAGGGTTATTAGTTTGTTTTTGTGAATTACTCATTGATAAAATCCTTTTTATAAATTGTATTTAATACTAAGCGAACCATTACTGAGCCTACAAATTTAAGCACTAACATGATGACAAGAGGAATAAAAATAGCTACAGTCATTGAGGCAAATAATGCCGAACCAATCGAGAAGTAGTTATTAATTAAACCCGCACCAGAATATTGCCAAGCACTAATAATGATAAGGTCTTTTTTAGTAATTTGCTTTTCGTCATATAACTCTTTAGTTAATACAGCACCAGCATCAGTGCTTTGTAGGTCGGTAATTAATGCAAGTCCAGTTTTACCTGGTACACCTAAAATTGGTTTTAATAATGGTGTTAATAATTTATGTGCAGCACGAATGGTGCCGTAATGGGTAAATATTTCTAACACGCCTAGCGCTAACATAACCGTAGGTATAAGTGATAAGGCGAAAATAAAACCAGCTCTTGCACTGTGACCTCCTTCACCCACAAAAGTATTTTTTTCAGGATGTAGCATAGTGCCAAATTTGCCGCTTAAGCTGGTAAAATCAAACGCTCCTAGCCATTCTTTACCTTCTACATTAAAAAATAAGCCTGAAAAAAATAAAATGGCTACTATTAGTGATATATAGGCTTTTATACCAACTTTAAATTCATTATCTGTCTTTTTTGACATGCTGCCTTCCTTTTTCCGAATGTTTAAAAAATATTAAGTATTATTACAATTAACAATATTTAATAAGTATAAAATGTTTATTATACAATTTAGTTAAAAAATGCCTCAAAAGTGGTTTTTAGCATTCTATAACTATTTTAGGTTAAATTGAAAAAGATATAACATTTTTTATTTTTTTCTAATAAATTACAAATCTTTATTATATCTTGCATAATTAAGTATTATATAGAGGTGAATTGGTTAGCTTGTATAAGCTCTCTAACATTGAATTGTGTAATTTTGCCCTTGCCATTTATATATCTTCATTATAGAATTACTTACTTATTTGAAAAATAATAATAAAAATTGTGATGATGTTTCGTGAACGTTAGGCGTTTTGGTTTAATGGATAGGACCATATAACAATTGATATCTTTTGGCGGCAAATTCTATTTGCGAACCATCTTTTGTTTTGTCGTTGCTTTTAGCAATAGGGCATAATCAAGCATTATACTTAAACACATTGCAGCAGAAAATTGATTACGACATAAAATAAAGTAGCATAAACGAGGTAGCTATATGTTTAGCATGAATAAAGAGTGGGCATTTGTGGTGCTAACCTGCTTTTTTGAAATATGTTGGATTTTAGGATTTAGCATCGCAACCGAGCTTTGGCAATGGGTTATTATTGTATCGCTCATTATTATTGATTTTACTTTTTTAACCAATGCTTGCAAGACAATACCTACAGGTACGGTTTATGCCATATTTTCAGGTGTTGGTGCTGTCGGTGCAACGCTAATTGATATCTTACTTTTTAATAAAGAGATTAAGCTAATTCAACTTTTTTTTGTGGCGATAATTATTATTGGTGTTGTACAACTAAAACGTGCCGACAGTTAATATTTTATAAGGATAATTTAATCATGGGATGGCTGTTAATATTAATTGCATCAGTTTTTGAAGTAATTGGTGCTATAGGCCTTAAATTATATGCTGAGCAAAAAGGTCTATTTAGATTGGTTTTATATTGGGGAGGTTTTTTTGTCTCTTTTGTGCTTTTCTATTTTTCGCTCCATTATCTTGAATTGAGTGTTGTGTATCCTGTTTGGGTTGGTCTTGGGACTTCGGGTGCGGTGTTAGCCAATATGCTGTTATTTAATGAGCCTAAGAATTTTCCTCGTATATTTGGTCTCACCATTATTATCGTTGGTGTTGTAGGATTACATGCCACTCTATAATTAATTGCGTTTATATATATAAAAAAACCGGAGATTAACTCCGGTAACGCAAAGCGTAAAATAAGATATGGATGAATAAAAAATTATACTGAATTAAATTTCGTCAGCATGCTGTTTTAAGAAACTAGCAACGCCATTTGGATTTGCTTGCATGCCTTTTTTACCTTTTGTCCATTGAGCAGGGCAAACTTCGCCATGTTCTTCATGGAATTGGAAAGCATCAACAATACGAATCATTTCGTCAATGTTACGTCCAATTGGTAAATCGTTAATTGTTTCATGGCGTACAATTCCTGATTTGTCAATAAAGAACGAAGCTCGCAGTGCAACTCCAGCTTCAGGATGTTCAATACCATAAGATTGCATAATTGAGTGTTTGATATCTGCAACAATTGGGAATTTAACTTCACCAATACCACCTTTATCTTGTGGAGTATTGCGCCATGCATTATGTACATATTCAGAGTCCATTGAAACACCAATTACTTCAACACCACGTTTTTTGAATTCTTCTAGACGGTGATCAAATGCAATGATTTCAGATGGGCAAACAAATGTGAAGTCCATTGGCCAAAAGAACACAACGGCATATTTACCTTTGATATGTTGTAATAAATTGAAATTATTAACAATTTCACCAGTACCTAAAACTGCTGCTGATGTAAAATCTGGTGCTTTGCGAGTGACTAGTGTCATAGTATTTCTCCTTTATAATTAACTGCAACTCATGTAGCGTAGCATTATAGCAATTAAAATCTATTGTCAAAGTTGTTATAAACGATTGGTATCATAAGTTTAAGCTATTAAGTTGTGATTATTATTCGGTATTAGTTATTGATTTTCGGTTTGCCTTTATTTTTTGTGTCTCGATAGCGTTGTTTTATCTTTTTCTTTTTTACTTGTTCTTGCTTTTTGTTCGCACTTTTTTGTTTTGCTTTTTGTGAATGTTTTTTCTTAGTTA
Source organism: Gilliamella sp. BG1 (assembly GCF_046635625.1). Classification (NCBI taxonomy): domain Bacteria; kingdom Pseudomonadati; phylum Pseudomonadota; class Gammaproteobacteria; order Orbales; family Orbaceae; genus Gilliamella; species Gilliamella sp. BG1. The sequence goes on from NZ_JBIDFG010000003.1 coordinate 133,081, forward strand.
CTGGTTTTGGTGCTTTAGTTTTAGGGCGTAATCCATCAATCGTTCTTAATTTGATTGGTTCCTTAATATAGCGCTCAATTTTTTGCAGTAGTTCGTTATCATGCGCTTCGACTAGCATAATAGCTGTGCCTTTTTTCCCTGCTCGAGCGGTGCGTCCAATTCTGTGTAAATATACATCGGCAGTTTTGGGTGCATCAAAATTAATAACATGAGTAATATTGTCAATATCAATACCTCGTGCAGCAACATCGGTTGCTACAAGTACATTGACAGTATTATTGCTGATCCTTTTTATTGCTTCATTGCGTTTTGCTTGTACCATTTCACCTTCTAAATAGCAGCTATGGATACCAGCTTGGTGTAGTAAGCTAACTAATTCATGCACACGTTCGCGTTTACGAACAAATACAATCGTTTTTTTTAATTGTTCTTGTTTTAATAAGTGAATAAGAAGTGCCACTTTATGAGTTAAATCATCGGCACGATAATAAAATTGCAGGATTTTTTTACGTTCTTTGCGTGAAGGCTCGGCATTGATTTCGATTGGATCAGTCAAAATGCGGCTAGCAAAGTTATGCAGTCCTTCACCTTCCAGTGTGGCAGAAAATAATAAAGTTTGTTTACGCCAACGGGTTTCGGCAGATATCATTTCGACATCTTGTGAAAAACCCATATCTAACATCCGATCAGCTTCGTCTAAAATAAGCATTTCAACTGCTCGGCAGTCGAAGTTTTCTTCTTTTATATACTGTAATAATCGGCCTGTTGTAGCAATAACAATATCTTGGTTTTTACTAAACACTTCAGCGTGATTCATATAAGCAACACCGCCAGTAATAGTTGCAATGCTTAAATTTGTTGATTCGGTTAATAATCTGGCTTGTTCAGCAATTTGCATGGCTAGTTCACGCGTTGGCGTTAAAATTAAAATTCGTGGTGGACCTGGTTTACGGCGTGGAAAATCGAGCAGATGTTGTACGGCCGGAATTAAAAAAGCTAGCGTTTTACCTGTGCCTGTTGGTGCAGAACCTAAAATATCTTTGCCATCTAAAGCAACAGGGATTGTTTGTGTTTGGATTACGGTTGGAGTATTTATATTTTGTGTTTGGAGATTGTGAATTAAAATATCATCTAATTCTAAACCAGAAAAAGTGTGTGTAGTCATAGTGTTCTTTTCATCTAAAATTATAAGGCACATTATAACGTTAATCGTTGTAACTACAATCAATAAAAATGTGATGGAATATTATTTTATTTTTATGGAGCGATTAATTGTAAGGTAGTTATTGCAGTGTAAAATATAGTTTTATGTCTAAAATTAGATGTTTTATTTAAGCAAAACTTATCATTGTTAGCTGTTTGTGATAAGATACGCATCCGTTTGCGATAACATGCATAATGATTATTTATGCTACCGAGGCTAAATTGGTTTAAATAATTAATGTTTAATTATTTTGTGGCTTAACACGGATTGGCTCAAATTTCCATATTAAATAATACTTCTTTAATAACTATCAGATAATGAATATGACTGAATGTTTCTCGAATGATAATTATAATCAACAGTTGAAAAAAAAAGTAGATAATTTAAAAGCATTATTATCAGATTTTTCACTGCCCGAATTATCGGTATATTGTTCACCTATTAGTCATTATCGTATGCGTGCTGAGTTTAGGATCTGGCATGATGGTGAAGATCTTTATCATATTATGTATGATAAAAAAACAAAAAAACGAATACGGGTTGATGAATTTCCTATTGCAACAAAACTAATTAATCAAGCAATGCAAACCATTTTACCTTTGTTACAACATAATTTGTTACTTCGCCATATGCTGTTTCAAATTGATTATTTTTCGACTTTAAGTGGTCAGCTATTAATTACGCTTTTATATCATAAAAAGTTAAGTGATGGATGGATTATAGAAGCAAAAAAATTAAAAACTCAATTAGCTGAACATGGAGTAGTTGCTAATATTGTAGGGCGAGCAAGTAATCAAAAAATAGCCATTGATGTGGATTATGTTGATGAAGTGTTGCCAGTAATGGATAAAACGTTTATTTATCGACAAATTGAAAATAGTTTTACTCAACCAAATGCAGCGGTAAATATTAAAATGCTACAGTGGGCCATATCGGTTACCAAAAATTCAACTGGTGATTTACTCGAATTTTATTGTGGTAATGGTAACTTTTCAATTGCTCTAGCACAAAACTTTCGCAAAGTATTGGCTACTGAAATAGCTAAAGCGTCTGTTTATTCAGCTCAGCATAATATTTTAGTTAATCAAATTGATAATCTTGATATTGTACGGTTGTCAGCCGAAGAATTTACTAGTGCAATTAAAAAAGAACGAGAGTTTAATCGTTTAAAAGGAATCAATTTGGATGAATATCAATGTGATACGGTACTTGTTGATCCACCACGTGGGGGAGTGGATTTAAATACCATTAATATATTAAAAACCTATAAAAAAATTATTTATATTTCGTGTAATCCTAATACATTGCGTGACAATTTACAGTTATTGACTAAAACACATTCAATTCAACATTTTGCTATGTTTGATCAATTTCCTTATACAGATCATGTCGAGACGGGTATTGTGTTGTATAAAAAGTAAAAGGAAGTAATATTCAATGTAGAGTATTTTTGTTAAAATATACTCAATTCGTACCTAACTAATTGTTGTTTCGGGTGTATGTAAACTTGCATCGATCTATAACAAAAAAAAAACCCTAGATAAACTAGGGCTGCATTAAATTGCAAGGAATGGATGAAAGGAAATAAAACAATGAAACAATAATGTCTAGCCTCATGAATCATTGTGTAGCTACTATAACAAAGATAAACCAACTAATTAATGACATTATGATTACAAAATAGTCATTAAACCATCATGATTGGTTTGGTGTTTATCATTTATTCTATAGCTGTGTTATGCAATTACGACAACCAGACAAATAACAAAGGAAATATTCAAGTATGAAATTGTTAGTAGTTGAAGATGAGCAAAAAACAGGTGAGTATCTTCGTCAAGGTTTAGTTGAATCTGGGTTTGTTGTTGATTTAACAAATAATGGTCTTGATGGTTATCATAGAGCCATGACAGAAGATTATGATCTAATTATTTTAGATGTGATGTTGCCCGATATAGTTGGTTGGAAAATTGTTCAGTCACTGCGTGAAGCAGGTAAAGAGACACCTATCATGTTACTTACCGCTATGGGAAGTGTGGATGATAAAGTTAAAGGCCTAAACTTAGGTGCTGATGATTATCTAGTAAAACCTTTTTCGTTTGCTGAGTTATTAGCTCGTGTGAAATCTATGCTCCGACGTAATGTCCCTCAAGTCAATAATTCCCAATTGAGTATTGCAGATCTGGTCATGGATCTTCCTAAACGTATGGTAACACGTGGAGATAAACGCATTGATTTAACCAATAAAGAATTTTTGTTATTAGAATATTTTTTACGTTATCCGGGGGAAGTATTACCACGATCATTAATTGCATCTCAAGTTTGGGATATGAATTTTGATAGTGATACTAATGTGATTGATGTTGCAATTCGGAGATTGCGTAATAAAATTGATGCTGATTTCGAGCCAAAATTGATTCATACAGTCCGTGGAATGGGGTATAAGTTAGATGTCTTGGATGAAACAGAATAAGTTAATATCATTTCGCTTGCCTCTTATTGTTTGTTTATTAACCTGCGGTTTACTTTATTGTTTTAGTTTTTTTATTGAACGTTCTTTTGAAAAAATTTCAATCCAACAAAATGTGTCCGAACTTAATTCGGTTATTGATTCTATAGAACGTGAATTAGTTTATTATTCTCCAGATGAGAATCGTGACGAATTTATTCAAAATTTATTATTAATTTTGACAGGACATCATCGCCTATTTGTTTATGTTATTGATGAGAAAGGTAAAATTGTTTATCGAACACGTGGTCCTAATCTAACCGTTGCTAAAAATCATATTGATTTTGATACCATTATTGCAAATCACAGTACCGCTATTTGGAATCAAGATAAAGCATCATATCGAATTGCCGCTTCACGAGTTTCGATTGAAAATGGTAGACAATATACCACTATAGTTGCTGTTGGTCGTGATTTACATCTCGAATTCATTCGGCGATTACACGATGGTTTAGGCTTGCTTATTGCTATTGCTTGTATTTTGGCCTTAATTGGTTCTTTTGTCAGTGTCTATTTTACCCAAAAACCAATTAATCGGTTGATTAAAAAGATCGAAAAAGTTAATTTTAAAAGTCTAAATTACCGTATTCCTGCTTCTTTAGTACCAATTAAATATGTTAGTTTAGTGAAAGCATTCAATGAGATGCTTAATCGGATAGAGGATGTGTTTCAGCGGCAACGTAATTTTACAGCAGATATCGCTCATGAGATGCGAACACCTATTACCAATTTAACAACTCAAACGCAAATAGTACTGAGTAATGCCAGAACAACTAATGAATATCGCGAGATATTATATTCAAATTTAGAAGAATACGAAAAAATGTCACAGATGATTTCTGATATGTTATTTTTAGCACAAGCAGATAATCGTCAATTGGTGCCTAATTTAATCGATATTGATTTACATAGCTTGATCACAATGATGTGTGAATATTTTGAACCACTTACCGACGAGAAGAATATTGCCTTTAATCTTGAAGGAAATTGTTCCCATATTCAAGGTGATAAGATGATGTTAAGAAGGGCAATCAGTAATATTTTATCCAATGCAATTCGTTATACACCTGAAAATCAGACTATCACTATAATTTTAAGTCAAGTAAGTGAAAAGCGAGTTCGAATCATCATTTCGAATCCAGGCAAGAAAGTTGATAGTAAACATTTGCCACACCTTTTTGATCGGTTTTATAGAGTTGACGAATCACGTCATCGTAATGATAATTCAGGTACAGGAATAGGGCTTGCTATCGTCAAATCCATTATTGAAACACATAAAGGTTCAATTTACGCTGAGTCTGATGAGCAATCAACCCGTTTTATTATTAATTTACCAACCACTATTTAACATCAAAGTCGCTGATCAGTAAATTAGCCGCTGCATAAGCGGCTTTATCTTTTAGTTCTTGTGGGACATTTTCGTTACGAACAACTTCGTCTAACACTTGCATAACAGCGCCTAAGGCATCATCAATATAACCGAGATCATTACTGCCAATTTGTGCGTATTTTTCATAAATAAGATCGCTATATTTATTCATTAAATTCATTTCTTTTTATTCCACTTATAAAAAGCTAACTAATTGTTTATAAACTTGTTCAGCTTGAATGGTTTGCATGCATTTTTCATCTGAGATAATACTAAATTGATTTTTTCCATAGCCACCAATCAATTTTGGATCGGTTTTGCCAAATAAAGTAATATTTGGACGATCCAATGCAGCAGTTAGATGACTTAAACCTGTATCTACCGAAACAACGGCTTTTGCTCCCGCAATAACGGTTGCTATATCGGAAAGTGAAAGCTTGGGAAGTACCTCTACGTGTTGGAATCCTTGTGCTAGACGAATTGCTCGTGCTTGCTCATGTGGTGCTCCCCAAGGTAATTTTATTTTTAACCCAGTAGGCTCAACTAATTTAATTAATTTCCGCCAGGCATCTTCGCTCCAGTGCTTTTCATCTCGTGTTGTTGCGTGTAAAAAAATTAGATATTGCTGATTATCGTTAGGTAATGAAGATAAAAAGTGACGCGCAATAGCATAATCACCCATTGAATCAGGTAATGTATATTGTAGGCTTTTTGCAAACAGCAATCTAATGCGCTCAATAGCATGCATTTGTTTAGGTACATTGTGTTTTACATCATAAAACCAACTAGCAATTGGTTCTTTGATACTTTTGCGATCCAAACCGTGTTTAATGCCCCGTGCTTTACGAGTAATAATAAACGCACTTTTAATGAGTCCTTGTGCATCAATAATCACATCATAACGTTGTCGTCTTAAGGTATTAATAAAATCATGGCGCTCTTGACGAATTGCTTTAGTGAACCAATTTTTTCGCCAGCGTCTTATTGCAACCGGTATCACTTGGTTTACAGCAAAGTGCCAACTAGGTATTTGGGCAAAATTTTCTTCTACTACCCAATCAAAGGATATATTTGGTAAATTGTTAGCCGCATCAGTTAATGCCGGTAAAGAATGAAGTACATCCCCCATGGATGATGTTTTAACCACTAATACTCTCATTATTCTTTACTCTTTTTACAGCGCATGATGAGTTTCATCAAAGTTTCGAAAACAATATCGGGTTTAATATCGATCAGACTTTGATGGTAACCTTGTTCTGCATCGCCTTTACGGACGCGGTGATAACCGGTAATTAAACGGATAACTTCGGCTTTATCTGATAGTGGAGGGGTAAAATCTGGACTACTTGGCCCATAAAGAGCAACCAGTGGTCTGTCTAAAGCTGCTGCAATATGCATTAGTCCAGAGTCATTAGTTACAATGGCTTTACAAGCAGCAATTAGGCTAACAGCTTGTTCTAATTGTGTTTGACCTGCTAGATTGATACATTTATCGCGATGTATCATTTTAGCAATAATTTGTTCTCCTACTTTGCGATCATTTTTGGACCCAAAAATAATAACTTTAGCGTGCTGTTTAACTAGCATATCAGCAAGTGCCGCGTAATGATAATCGGGCCAACGTTTTGCAGGACCAAATTCAGCACCAGGACAAAAGCCAATTAATGGTTCATCTTGTGTTATAGTAAAAGTTGAAAGAGCTTGGGTTATTTCATTTTGTTCGACATTGAGTTTTGGCCATAGTAGTGGTTGTGGTAAATCGGAAGCCGAATGAATCTGTCTATTAGGATAAGCAAGAGCAATATAGCGTTCAATCATCAACGGAAATGCTTGCTTATCAAGTTTACGAAGATCGTTTAATAAACCATAACGCATCTCGCCTTTCCAACCTGTACGTTTAGGAATTTTGGCAAAAAATGGAATCAGTGCTGATTTGAATGAATTAGGTAATACAATAGCATGATCATAATGGTTATCACGCAGTGATTTACCTATTTTATGACGTTTTTTTAACGCAAACTCACCATGGCCTAATGGCATTGCAATTGCTTGATTCACTTCTGGCATTTTATTTAATAACGCTCGACACCAAGCCGGTGCTAAAACATCAATTTCGTTATTAGAATCAAGTTGTTTTAATGTACGATACAGGCTTTGCGACATCATCATATCGCCAACCCATGAAGGACCAATAATGAGTGTTTTCATTTAATCAATTCCATCTTATTGTTCATTGAGCCATTTCATATATTCAGCAGTTCCTTCTGCAACATTCTTAAATTCAATTGGGCATTTAGTTTTTCTAAATTTAGTCAGATCTGCTTGGGTATAGCTTTGATATCGTCCTTTTAGATGTTCAGGAAAGGGGATATAATCAATTTCATCTTTTTTATGGTAAGTAAGAACCGCATCAGCGACAGCTTGGAACGACTCTGCTCGACCCGTTCCACAGTTATAAATTCCTGATATTTTATTTTTCCAGAACCATAAATTGACCGCAACGACATCACCAACATAAATAAAGTCACGTTTAAAGTTTTCACTACCTGCAAAGAGTTTTGGTTTTTCACCTTTATTAATTTGTTCATTTAAGTGAAATGCGACACTTGCCATGCTACCTTTATGTGATTCACGTGGTCCATATACATTAAAATAACGGAATCCACAAATTGGCGAATTAGCTTGGGGTAGTAATTGTCTCACATATTGGTCAAATAAGAATTTAGAATATCCATATACGTTTAATGGCTTTTCGTAAGTGCGATCTTCAATAAAGTTATCACTGCGCCCACCATAAGTAGCGGCTGATGAAGCATATAAAAATGGAATATTGAAATCGAGACAGTAATGCAACAAGTCTTTAGAATAGTCATAGTTATTTTCCATCATAAACTTGCCATCCCATTCTGTGGTTGACGAACAGGCACCTTGATGAAAAACAACATCAATATTAAGATCGTCATGACTAATAATAGCTGCGATAAACTCATCTTTGTCCATATAATCGGCAATATCTAGATCAGCTAGATTAGAAAACTTGGTGCCGTCAGTTAGATCATCAACCACCAAAATATCTTTGTGCCCCAGGTCATTCAAACCTTTAACAATATTACTACCAATAAACCCTGCGCCGCCTGTTACAACAATCATGATCATTTTCCTTAATCAATAAAACTAATCTGCTTATAATAGCGATTTATGATAAATTTTTCGAGTGCTCATTTAAAAAAGCATGGGCAAGACGAGTTTTTTATGAATTCACTTTATTTTTTGCAGTAACTAAAATATATCTTGCTAAATTAAGATAAGGTTCAGTTTGGCAGTATTTTTGTTCCAGTTCTAATAGTTGTTCAAAATGAGTTTCTGCTTTGGATTTATTGATTAGATAGTCATGAAAAATACGAATCCCTGTTTTTTGCAAAATATCAAAATCAAGTTGTGTAAGCCAGTGATATACGTCTGTTGGAACTCTTGGATAATCGGGAGAAAGTGTCTTTTTCTTACGCTTAGCTAACCCTGATTTTGTGTAACCAAAATTGCCTAATGTGACCGTTTTAAACAAAAGCGCATGATAGTTATAAAACATTAACGATAAAAAACCATCAGATTTAAGGTGTTGTTTTAATGATTTTATTAATTCAATTGGTTCAGCAACCCACTCTAATACAGCATGACAAATGACTAAATCAAACTGTTTGTTTATTAAGTTATCAAGCTGCTGAATAGAGCAACAAAGACAATCTATATTTATCTTTTCGGATTGAGCTTTTTGTTTTGCCAGTTCTAGCATTTGTTCAGAGATATCGCAAAGCGTTACTTGATGCCCAAGTTTGGCTAGCCGACAGGCGATCTGACCTTGCCCTCCACCTGCATCTAGAATATTTAATGATTTATTGTGTGGATAGGTAGCTAAAACTTTTTCTAGTTCTTGCCATACTACCGCTTCGCGAATTTGACCTTTGGTTGTGCCATAAATATTTTGTGCAAATTTATTGCTGATATCATCAAAATTACGATCTTGTTTATTCATGACTTATTTTTGATTGTTTAGTTGTTCTGCTTCAGCATTTATTTGCTCTATTTTAGTTGCCATTTGGCTATAGCACTGTTCCATTAAGGCTCTAGCATCCTCTTTGCCTAGATTTTTGGTTTCGATAGGTTCTAACATTTCAACAATGATATGTCCATTATTTAGGCGGTTTAATTTAATATTATTGGTTTGCGATACACAGATTGGCACAATTGGTACTCCAGCAGCAATGGCAGCTTTAAATGCACCTGTTTTAAACGGTAATAATCCCCGTCCACGGCTACGAGTACCTTCAGGAAACATCCAAATAGATATGCCACGCTTTTTAATTTCATTAACAACTTGTCCGATTGTGTCGTGAGCTTTTGATTTATTATTACGGTCAATAAGAATGTTACCTGTAAGATAATAAAGTTGCCCAAAAAAAGGAATCCAAGCCAGACTTTTTTTACCTACTGTTACCGTTTTAGGTTGCACAACATCACCAGCTACAACTATATCATAGTTATCTTGATGATTCGCAATATAGATACAGCTACCTATTATATTGATATTAGGAGGCGTACGAGTATCAACTTTTACTCCCAATATAGGTTTGAATAGAAAGCTAAATAAATGAGCAAATCTTGCTACATTTTTGGGATTTCTTGGGTTAAATAGGCAAAAAATGACGCCTAAAACACAAACGATAATACCAATTATAACACCACTAATTAAGCGAAAAAGAAATAGCATAATTTACCTCATAAGTTAATTTACGTATTATATACTTAATCTAAGCTAATATACAGTTCGTTAACGGCTTCTTCTAAAGGGTGATTATGTATAAACCAACTATAACTTGGGACGAAAATCAAACTCCTGTCTCTACCTATTTCGATGATGTTTATTTTAATACTGAAGGCGCAATTGAGGAAACCAGATATGTATTTGTTGAAGGTAATGATTTACGTCAGCGTTTTTTGAATCACAAGCAAGATACATTTATAGTTGGCGAAACAGGCTTTGGTTCAGGGCTAAATTTTTTGATTTTATGGGAAACATTTTTACATTTTAGAAGTCAATACCCGAATCATAGACTTAAACATCTTGCATTTTTTAGTGTTGAAAAGTACCCGTTATCGTTAAATGAATTAATAAAGATTCATAATAGTGTGCTTTTTAAAAATAAAACATTACTTTCATTATCAAAACGACTTCAGGCTTTTTTAATTGATTCTACTTTCCAGTTTGACGATGTTAGTTTAAAGATATGTAATGATGATATTAGCAATTTTTCAGATTTTTTAACAAAGCAAAATGTTTTGATTGATGCTTGGTTTTTTGATGGGTTTTCACCAGCTAAGAATCCAGATATGTGGTCAGAACGTTTATTTAAAAATTGTTTTAGCCTGACAGTATCTGGTGGTAGTTTTGCTACTTTTACTGCAGCAGGATTTGTTCGTCGTCATTTAATTATTGCAGGATTTATCGTTCAAAAACGAAAAGGCTTTGGTTCAAAACGTGAAATGTTAGTTGGCTATAAGTGAGTATGTATATTTGTTACAGTCTTTTTGCAAATTAGATAAACAACATGAGTAATTTCCACTATTAAGTAATTTTCTAGAAATGATAAGGTAATTCATATAAAATATTAAACAATAATAATTTATTATTTATACTATATTTATGAAAATAAAAGTAAGTTAAATAGGAGAATAGATGAAAGCCTTAAAAAACGTTTTACTTATATTAACCACCGCTATGGTTTTAACTGGTTGTGAAGAAAAAAACGAAGAATATTATTTAAACAATATAGACTCAGCAAATAAAAAAGTAGAGCAATGTAATCAGGATCTAAAAAAGGCATTTATGGCAAGTGATAAAGGCGGTATCGAAAAGGTAGAAAAAGATCCTGAATGTCGTGCTGCAATGTCTGCAATTAAAAAAGACAAAAAGATAAAATATGAATTAGAAAACAAACGGAAAGAAGACGAAAGAAAACAAGCAGTAGATTCTGAAATGAGTGCTATTAAAAAACAAATTTCTGGTATGTCGTGGGGCGAATCAGTTAATGAATATTTAAAGGTAGATGAATGTAAAAGTAGTTTTTCATTTAATAAAAGCCCGAAATGTGAAGCTTGGGAAACGATTTATAAAGAAAAAGTAGATGAAGGTAAAAAAGAGTTAAAACAACTATCTTTTAATGAAATTAAAGCAAAAATGCAGTCTTTATGTAAATTAGACAAAAGAACTGGTTCTAATTGTAGTGTTGCCGAAAAAGCGTTAGAGGAAAAGGCGACTGAAGAATTAGCTAATGCTGATATTCAAACCATTGAATCAAAAAAATCACTATACTGTGCAGATGATCTAGTTTTTTTACCAGTTTGTAGTATTAGTTGGGAAAAAGCATGGAAAAGAGAAAATGATAAGTACATTAAATTCTATACAGAAAATAATGCGGAATTTATTACTACATATAACTCATGCATAGATAAATTAGAAGCAGTTAAATCTCAAAAATTAGACTGGAACAAAGAAAGTAAATTACAAAAAGCAATAAAAGAAGGATACCCTTGTAGTCAGGTAAAGGATGCTTACACGAAAAGGGGAATGGGATATTCTTGGTTTGATAAAAAAATTGAAGAATAACCTAATAGTAGCTCCATGTCAGACAGGAACAAATTATGTAATATCAAACAAAAACGAATGTTGATAGCACTTTTTTACCGTTGAAATGGCTAACCTTATATGCAGCTTAGTTAAAGCGTCAGTTAGCACGTTTTAGGCTAGGATGGTGTTAGCCTTTTACCCTATTGAGATTCTGCATAAGATAATGGGCATAGAGTCCTTTGGGGTAATGTTAAAAATCGAATTGATAAATCAGATCCAATGTTTGAGCTAAACTTGATGTTGCATCTAAATAGAGACTAGGCATTAGGCGATAACGTAAAGTAAAAGTGGCCAATGAATCAAATATACCTACACCATATTTAAGTTGTAAATTAGGTAATATGTAGCCACTAACCACAACTTTAGAGTTATTACCGGCACCTTGCGTATCAAGTGTTAGATTTTTAATACCAAATACATTACCAATATCGCCAATATATTTACCTGTTTTCGCTGTGCCAATACCAACCAGCAAAGCTGTCATCATATCGCTATCGCTTTGTTCTGTACTATCGAGTCCTTGTCCTCGGATTAAGTAGGAGAGTGCTTCTTGCTGTGACATGGCGGGATCTGAAAATACTTCAATTTTTGGCGATTCAGAAGATCCTGTAACACGGATTCCAGCCATAATATTACTATTTTCCATTGCTTCTGGATTACGAATTGCTTCTATATCGAGTGTAGCTTGATCAGCCGATCCTGAAAAAGTAATGATGCCTTTATGAATAATTAAATCTTGCCCATAAGCATGGAATCGACCTGTTGGAATCAAAACTTCACCATGCAAATCAAGTCCTTTATTGGTTTGTGCCGCAATTAAACTACCTTTAAGCGAAGCCTTTAGTCCAAAAGCATCGACAATAACGTTATCACCAATATCAATTTCAAGATGACTATTGATCTTAATGCCAAATTCCTGAGGCCTAATAGGTTTCCGATTTATATCGAGCATTACTTCATCTGGTGAGACATCAACACTTGATGCTGGTAGTGATTCAACTGTTATTTTTCCTTTTGGAATGCTAACTTTACCTAATAACGTTAATTCATCTTGTGTTACATTGATTTTAATATCTGGAACAATTGACATAACAATCATTGGTGGCACAGTAACTTCCATGGCAGCGCCATTAACAGCTAACGAGGCTTGCCATTTATCTATAGTATTCCAGCTGGCATTACCATTAATATTAACATTGCCAGCTTGAGTTGTTAAAACACCTTTTAATGTGGATGATTTACCATTGAAATTGAGGTCAAATTTAGCTGATTTAATATCAATTGGTAATTGGCTAGATTTGATTTCGCTATTTTGTAAGTTAATATTTCCTGTTAGCAATGGCTCATTTAATGAGCCAGAAAATTTAACGTTACCATTAATAGCCCCTTTAGCATAGTCTTTGCTATCTAATAACGGGTTAATAATTGCTAAAGCTAAGTGATCGATACTTAATTGACCAATTAATTTTTTTTGTTCAATTGGATCAGTAATAACAAGATTACCGTTTATTTTTCCTAATTTATGCAGACCAAATTTCCAATCCAATTTAGCTTGTTGTTCATTAAATTCAGCATCTATTTTGAAAACATCAAAAGGCAATAGTAACGATTGGGAGGTAACCATTTGTTGAATATAAACATCATAACTTGTTAAATTTGCTTTTATTAATGGTATTGTATTGTCATTATTAAATTGAATAGTTATTTTTCCATTTACATTACCAGTAAGTTTGGTTTCACCGTCATTTGGTATTGGTAGCCTAGATAGATTAATGTTTTTTAAGGTGATACTTGTATCAGTATTTTTAGCTAACAAAAATTGCTTATCAAGGCAAATGCTTGACTTTCCATTAATCCAGCAATGAGCATTAATTGCTGGGATTTGATTATTAACATCATAAGATAAGTCAACAGATTTAGCTAATTGCCAACTGTTATTTTTGTTTAAATTGAGTAGCGCACCTGAAATGGTTCCGTTCCACTTTGTGCGTTCTTTATCAAGTTTTCCTGTTAACGATGTTTTTAGTGATGCAGGTTCACCACCAATATTAACGGTTAATATATGTTGGCTTTCACTACCAGATAGATCAACATTTAGTTTTTTTATGGTTTGATTTGAAAGTTCTATTGATTGTCCTGTGAGTTTAATGTTGCCACTGATCTGTTCTTTATACTCAACTTTACCTATAAGATTAGCTTTGGCTATTTTGATGGTGTTAAAAGATAGCGAGTTAATAGCTAAACTAGTATCTATAATTGCATTATCATGTGTGCGATTAAGTTTTATATTACCCACAATTGAACCTTGCATATCATCAACTATTAACGATAATGATTCGAGATTTAATTTCGCCAGTAAATTGCCTTTTTCTGCTGAACCATTTAAATCGATCTGATTTTTACCCCAATTGATTGCAAAATTATTAGCAGTGGCTAAGTTTTCAGAATCAACATATACGTTACCAAATGCTAAAAAATTAGCATGATTAATATTACCTTTTAGTTGTAGATTGGAAAAATCAAACGCCCATTTATCTTTGTCTAGTACGCCTGTAGTTTTAAATTGACCATTTAATCGAATCGGATAGTTAGGTAGTTCTTTGTACATATCAACATTATTTAGTTTTATGTTGATATCCCATTGTAATGCTTGTGGCCAACTTATATTTCCATCTATATTAATTTCACCTTGAGGTAATTTAATGATGCCATGATCAATGCTTGCCTCTTGATTAGTTCCTTTGCCAGCAATATCAAACGAAGTATTAATTAATTCTTTCCCTTGAATAATACCTTTGGCCGACATTTGAAACTGCTGTACATTACCATTTATTGATGTGGAAAAATCATTTAATTGATATTGTGCTTGTCCTTCAATTGGCCATTGAATATGCTTACCTTCAATTTGAGTGATTATAGGTAAGTATTTTTCAATAAAATTGATGTGTCCACTCATCACCATTTGATTCGAACCATCAAGGTTTATATTGGTTAATAACTCACCAAGCAATTTACCAGAAAACTGTGCTTCCAATCGGTTTTGTTCAGTATCTGCTTTTATTAAAGCTAATATAGGCCAGTCATCGTGTAATGTGATTTCGCCTGAAAGTGAAACATGTCCGCTAGCATAGGGAGTTATAGCATCTGTATCTAATTGTTTTATAATAATACGGCTATTAACAATATTGGTTTGAATTGTAACGTTATCAAATAGGTAATCATGCCCCCCCATATGTAATAGCCAGTTTGTCCCTCTTAAACTAGTTACATTAATATCTAATGGAATATTAACTTGAGGCAATGATTCAATCAGTGGTTGATTAAAAAGTTGGGCGATTTTTTCATTAAGTGCGATATCTGTATCGGACGTTTTTACTGGTACATTTGCTGCTTTATTATCTGTAAAAATAGCATTCAACCCTGTAGCAACAGCAGGATAAACATGAATCTGATTATTAACCCATGTGGCTTTACCCGTGAAGTCAGACATTCCAAATTGCATATCATCAACAGTGACTTTTACATTAGTAAGGTGTGTGCTGTTAAGCTCTATAGGTAATGGAGTTTTGAGAACAAAATGTTGCTCTGCGGTGGTAGTATCAATAGTAGTTTCACTTGGTGAACTTTCGATTTCTTTAGTGTTAATTGAAACATTTACACCATTGGCATTGAATTGATTGATGCAGACTTCAGTCTTTAATAAACAAAGTCCTGTGAGTGAAAATGAAGCATCATTAACTTGAACATTAATACCCGGTAATTCAAGCGAAAGTCCTTGTATATGCAAATCATGAAAGGTGCCTTCAACTTGAGTTATTTTTAACTCAGGTAGAAATTTATTTAAAACATAGGTGGTTAGTTTTACACCAAGACTGGTGTATATAAACAAAATAACAAAAACAATTAGAAAGGCGATAACAGATAAAATGGCGATGCTTCGCTTTTTCCATTTACGTATCCGCTTTAATTTTTTTACTTTTTTAATTCTAGCTGAATATTTAGTCATATTATAATTCGCTTCCTAGGCCAATGTATAGGTGAATTGAACCTGTATCTTTGTTAAGTGGTGTTGCTAAATCGACCTTTATTGGCCCAACCGGAGAAGCCCAACGAATGCCAAAACCAGTTCCTGTATAAAATTTAGTTTTATCAACTTTATCTATAGCTTCACCTGTATCTACAAATGCAGCTCCCCACCATGATCCAGATAAATTATATTGATATTCAAGTGAACCAGTGATGAGTTTAGAAGCTCCTTTTAATTTACCTTTTTTATCCTTAGGCGAAATAGACTGATAACTGTAACCTCGAATACTGCGTTCACCACCAGCAAAAAATCTAAATGATGGTGGAACACGGTCAAAATTGCTCGCTTGTATAATGCCAAAATTGCCACGAGCTATAAATCGATGCGATTTTTTTAAGGAGCGAATCCAAGTTTGTTGTGCTTGAAATCGCACTAGATTAATATCTGAACCTAATACTTCTCCAGCTGATTCAACAGAATAACGTTGTGAATCGCCCCACATTGCTAATAAATTACCATCAGAACGGATTCTTGATATGCTAAGCGATGGGTAATACAAGAATGTTTTAAAACTTGAATCACCTTGGGTAAAGTCATCATTTAACACATTTAACCCTAATGCAGTTTGCCATCCATAAAAATTATCCCAATTACGTAAAGCCCCGAACGTATAAGAACGTGAGTAGGTATCATTATTATCTATCTTTTTATAACCACCTTGGATAGTGTAATATTGCTCTAAAGGTGATTTTTTTAAAGGGATTTTGTAACTCATGGTCACCAATTGTTCTGGCGAAGATAGTGATAAGTTACTTTGAAAACTTTGCCCTCGACTATTGATCCAAGGTTTATTCCAACCAATCTTACCATGCACGCCGTTATCTGTTGAAAAGCCCAACCCTAAGTCCATATTATTTTTTTTTCGGGGTGAGGTTTCTACATCAATGGGAAGAACTCTATCTTCGGTTAGATGAGGAAAATCTGGGACAACAACCACTGAATTAAACCAGTTTGTAGAAGTAAGGCGTCTATTTAATAATGATAATTGTTCAGCTGTATATTCCTCACCGTCTTTAAATGGCACAATATTAGCTAAATAGTCATCACGAATTTTGGCATTATGAAAAGTAACTTTACCAAATCGATATCGCCTACCTGTTGTATAATCAATATTCCAAAAGGCTTGATGATCAGACATAGATACAGCTAATTGATGTTTAGGCATATTGGCATCAAAGTAACCTTTTTTTAGTGATAAATTTTGCAGGCTTTTCTTAAATGATTCATAAATACCATGATTTAACACATCGCCAATTTTTGGTAAGTTGTTTTTAAGTAAATATTGAAAATCAGGATCTTGTTTCCCCTCACCAGTAATATTAATATTAAGCTGCTCAACTAATACGGGTTCGCCAGGTGAAACGTTAACAACAAGAACTTTTGGGTTTTGTGCGTTATATTCAAAGCTAGGAGAGTAGTAACCCAATGCACGTAATGCTTTTTTTGTTTCGCTTTCAAAATAACGCTTAAAATTTGGAGTATCACTAACTTTGTCAGGTGTAATTAATGAAGTTCGTGCCTCAACATTATCTGCAAGATCGCCTTTTAATCCCTTAATGGATAACTTCATGTCAGCATAACTTGTCGTAGCTGTCATAACTAAAAGTAAACCTAATGAACAGGAGAATCGAGACACATATACCTCGTATAATATTAAGATTCAAGTAAAGTTACATGACCGATAAAAGGTAAGTGACGGTAGTGCTGGGCATAGTCAATACCATAACCCACAACAAATTCATCAGGAATTGAAAATCCGATATATTTAACTGGAACGTTTACTTCACGGCGAGAGGGTTTGTCTAATAGCGTACAAATTTCAATACTGCGTGGATGGCGCAATTCTAAAATAGCCATGACTTTGCTAAGAGTATTACCTGTATCTATAATATCTTCGATAATTAATACATCTTTATCACGGATATCCTCATCTAAGTCCTTTAAGATTTTAACGTCACGGTTACTAATAACAGCATTACCATAGCTTGATGCTGTCATAAAATCAACCTCGTGCCCGACAGTAATTGCTCGACTCAAATCGGCCATAAAAATAAAAGAGCCACGTAAAAGTCCAACTAAAATAAGTTCATTTTGGCTATGTTGATAATCTTGACTTATTTGTTGGCCTAGCTCAATTACACGTTTTTGGATATCATCAGTAGATATCATCATTTCTAATGTGTGTTTTTTCATTAATAATGCTCAAATTAAATTTTTAAAAAATTAAATGAGATTCTAGCAATTTTCCTTGGTAAAAAGAATAAGCGAACCCATTTTTTATTAAACTAACATGGGAATAGATTTTTGTTTTTTATACTCAAACACCTAGTTACCTGAAACTTTTTGACAACAATTTTTAGTCACTTTTTTTTGTAAACGCCGTTTTTTAAAAAAATCACTCAAAATAGTACTACATTCGTTAGTTAACACTCCACCTGTTACTTCTGCATAATGGTTGATGCCTTGCTGAGCAAGAATATCGATAAAAGAACCTGCTGCACCAGTTTTGTAATCTTTTGCACCATATACTACGCGTTTAATACGACTATGTATAATGGCTCCAGCACACATAATGCAAGGCTCAAGAGTGGTATACAGAGTTGTATTAATCAATCGATAGTTATTCAAATATTTACCTGCTTGTTCAATAGCCATCATTTCAGCATGCGCAGTGGGATTATGCTTACTAATGGGTTGATTAAAACCTTCACCAATAATTTGATTATTTTCATCAACAATCACCGCGCCGACTGGGATTTCTCCAAGCAACTCGGCACGTTTAGCAAGCACTAGTGCATGTTGTATCCAAATTTCATCTGACATTTTCAAATTACAAATTATTGAGATTTAGAACATCACGCATGTCGTATAAACCAACTGGCTGTTTGGCAAGCCAGAGCGAGGCTCGAACAGCACCATTAGCAAATGTCATGCGGCTAGATGCTTTATGACTAATTTCAACGCGCTCGCCAATATCGGCAAAGATAGCGGTATGTTCTCCTACTATGTCACCTGCTCGGATAGTTGCAAAGCCAATAGCGCCTTGTGGTCTTTCCCCTGTATGACCTTCACGACAGTAAACTGCACGATCTTTTAAGTTGCAATCAAGTGCATCTGCAATGGCTTCACCCATGGCTAATGCGGTACCAGAAGGAGCATCAACCTTGTGACGGTGATGGGCTTCAATAATTTCGATATCAGTATAACCGCCCATAATTTTGGTAGCTTTTTCCAATAATTTTAGCACTAAGTTAACACCGACACTGAAGTTTGCAGCAAAGACAATGGCAATGCTTTTAGCTGCATCAGCAATAGCTTGTTTACCTGCATCATCAAAACCAGTTGTGCCAATGATTATCATTTTTTTATTTTCAACACAAAAAGCTAAGTGGGCGAGTGTACCTTCAGGTCGCGTAAAATCGATCAATACGTCAAATTGATCTTTAGCTTGCTCTAGATTATCGGTGACTTTAATGCCACAAATACCGATCCCTGCAAGCTCACCAGCATCACTACCAATTAGTGAGGAACCTGCTCGTTCAAATGCTGCTCCTAAAGTAACGCCTTCAATTTGCGAAACAGCTTGGATAAGTTGCCGTCCCATTTTGCCACCAGCGCCTGCGATCGCGATACGAACCATATTTGTTGACATATAACTTTCCTTAACTTTTTGTGAATATAGATAAATAAATATTATAGCGGAAAATAAATAACTTATACACATCGACTAAACTTAAATGCTAGAATTTTTGAACCGTTTTCTATAAAAAATAATCAGGAGTTTATTATGCGATCTCCGTGGTATTTTGGTTGGAATATTGTTATTGCGGCCTCCTTTCTAACTTTACTTTCTAGTGGATTAAGAATGAGTATGGGAGTTTTTTTTCTTCCCATTGCAAATGATCTTAATTTTAGTCGTAGCATTCTTTCTGGAATTATTGCTATAGGTATGCTTTTCTCTGGAATTGCTATGCCAATAGCGGGATATTTAGTCGGTAAATATGGCACTCGTTTTGTCCTAATATTGGGTTCCATCATTATTTTTATTTCTACTGTTTGGTCAGCTAACTCAACTGATTATTGGAACTTTTTTCTATCTTTTGGTGTTGCGTTATCTTTTGGTACTTCCTTTGTTGGTTCTGTCAGTTTTACGCCCATTGTGGCACGTTGGTTTATCAAGCGTAGAGGGTTGGCTTTATTTATTTTATCAACAGGAAGTATGGCAGGTATTGCTGTAATGTTACCTGTTTTTGCTTTCTTTATTCCTATTTATGGATGGAAAACAACGCTAATTTCGTTTGCTGTGATTTTTATGATTATCGCTTTGCCTATTGCTTTGTTTATTATGAAAGATAATCAATCGGAGATCGAAGTCTCTGGTATAGAGCCTGTTATCAATCAAAAAATAGAGCCTAGTATCAAACTTATAGATGTGTTAAAAACACGTCCATTTTGGCAACTGAGTTTTGGGCTTTTTACCTGTGGCTTCAGTATGAATTTATTAGGAACACATGGAGTCCCAATGCTTATCGATCATGGATTTGATCCTATCACTAGCTCTAATGGTATTGGTTTGATTGGTTTAGTCGCTATTTTTAGTACCTTAGTTTTGGGTTATTTATCTGATATAGTGCAACGAAAAAACATTTTAATGATGGTCTATTTAATACGAGGTTTAGGTTTTATTGCTCTTGTTTTAGCATCAACTAAATGGCAGCTTTTTACTATTGCAGCAGTGGGTGGTTTGGTTTGGGCTGGTGCGTTGTCGATGTCTGGAGCCATTACCGCAGATATTTATGGTGTAAAAATTGTGGGACTACTTTCAGGATTAACCTATTTGGGACATCAAATTGGTGCGATGATTGGTTCATGGTTAGGTGGATGGGCTTATGATCATTTACACACTCATTTAGTTGCGTTTGGTACAGCGAGTATTTTATTGTTACTGGCGGCATTTAGTGCTTATCATCTTCCTAAACGATAATAGTTCAAAACAAATGGACGCCAAGTAGCGTCCATTCTTACTTATAAAACTTTTAATAATTCAACATCAAAAATTAATGTGCTGTATGGTGGAATTGATGCGCCAGCACCTTGAGCACCATAAGCTAATTCTTGAGGAATATATAAACGCCATTTTGAACCTTCTGGCATAAGTTGTAATGCTTCAACCCAGCCTTTAATCACACCATTGACTGGAAATTCAGCAGGTTGTCCACGTTCAACAGAACTATCAAATACTGTACCATCAATTAGTTGCCCTGTATAATGAACTTGCACGCGATCGGTTGCTTTCGGTAAATCGCCATCGCCTTGTTTGATGATTTCATACTGTAAACCAGATTCAGTTGATTTAATGCCATCTTTTTTGATATTTTTTGCTAGAAAATCTTTACCTGCTTGAGCAATTTTTTCTGCTTGTTTGGCCTTCTCTTTGGTTGCTTGTTCATGCACATGGCGTAATGCTTCATGTAATTCTTGTAAAGGTAGAGCAGGTTGATTACCCGATAATACATCTTCCATTGCTAGTTTTAATGCGTTGAGTTCTAAATTATTTAAGCCAGATTCTTTTAGTTGTTGTCCTATTTGCAAACCGATAGCATAACTTGCTTTTTGATCTATAGTTTCTAGTTTCATTTTGTACCTTTGATGTTTAAAAATAGTGTCTATCATGACAGTATTAAGTTGGTTGATACAAGAATAAAAGTCAAGTGATAATTTATGTTAGGACCTACTGATATCAGAATCATTATCTAACTGTAGAAGAATTTATTAATTTGGCTAGCACTTATGAAAAATATCAGCGATAATATATATCATTATTTTTTTATGGATAAAGTTAGATGCTGTTTCGTAAGTTTACCTCTTTTACAATTGTAGCGAGTGTTTTATTAACTGGTTGTTCGGTTGTTGATCGTTGGGTATATCGACCTGATATTAACCAAGGTAATTATGTAACACCAGATGCTATAGACCTATTACAAGTTGGTCAAAATAAAGAACAGGTTGTATTTATTATGGGGTCACCAATGTTAACTTCTGTCTTTGGTGATCGTGTTTGGTATTATGTTTTCCGTCAACAACCGCAGCATGGCGCTGTTAGTCAAAGAACCTATGTTGTCTATTTTGATGAAATGGGTATTGTAAAGGATATCAAAACTTCAGAGCTAGCAGGTTCTAAATCATTAGAAGAAATGAATAAACAAGGTATATCAGATCCAATTGATACAAAATCTGATGATGATACTCCTGAATCTTAATTAAAATATAAAATAAAAGCCTCATTTAAAAAATGAGGTTTTTATTTTGGTTTAGCTACGGCTATTGATCTTTTGTATTAATTATAAGCTTATTTATACATTTTTAGCTACATCATACAACTGCCAATGTGACCATACTAATATAAATTCTCGACAACTTATTGTTACGATTGCTATACCTAAATAATGTTTTATCTTATTTGTTGACGAGGATCATTATACTCATCTTAAATATTTAGAATTTGCTACTGTAGATTTATAATCAGGTTATTTTAATCATGAGTTGTAAACAACTCGGTATTTTCCTGCAACTTATCAGTTAAAATTAATTATTCAATTGTGGGACAAGGCAGATTCTGTTATACTGCATTCCCGTCTGATTCTTATTTGTTATATTGGTTTTTATGCTTTAAAAATCGATACAACATTGTTCTTATAAATTAATAATGGTCTGGTATTAATGGTCACGAATTATATTTTTGTTACAGGCGGTGTCGTTTCTTCCCTTGGTAAAGGCATTGCCGCAGCATCACTTGCTGCAATCTTAGAAGCCCGCAATTTAAATGTCACCATGCTCAAACTTGATCCCTATATTAATGTCGATCCGGGCACAATGAGTCCTATTCAACATGGTGAAGTGTTTGTGACTGAAGATGGTGCAGAAACCGATCTTGATTTAGGTCATTATGAACGTTTTATTCGCACTAAAATGACGCGAAAAAATAACTTCACTACAGGGCGCATTTATTCTGATGTGTTACGAAAAGAACGACGTGGTGATTATTTAGGGGCTACAGTTCAAGTTATTCCTCATATCACTAATGCAATTAAATCACGTGTAATTGATGGAGCAAAGGGGTTTGATGTCGCAATTGTTGAAATTGGTGGTACTGTTGGTGATATTGAATCACTTCCGTTTTTAGAAGCGATTCGTCAATTAGCGGTTGATGTTGGTCGTGAACACACATTATTTATGCACTTAACCTTAGTACCTTATTTGGCCTCTGCAGGTGAAGTCAAAACCAAACCTACGCAACATTCAGTAAAAGAGTTGCTATCAATTGGTATTCAACCCGATGTGTTAATTTGCCGTTCCGATCGCATTATTCCTGCTCATGAACGAGCTAAAATTGCACTATTTTGTAACGTGCCTGAACGTGCAGTGATTTCACTTAAAGATGTCGATTCTATTTATAAAATTCCGGCATTATTAAAATCACAAAACTTAGATACTTTTGTTTGTAAACGTTTCAATCTTGATTGTAAAGAGGCCGATCTTTCTCAATGGGAACAAGTCATTTATGAAGAAGCGAACCCAGTTGGTGAAGTGACTATTGGTATGGTGGGTAAATATATTGCTTTACCTGATGCCTATAAATCAGTGAATGAAGCATTAAAACACGGTGGATTAAAAAATCGTTTAACGGTGAATATCCGTTATATTGATTCAGAAGATCTTGAGTCACGTGGTACTGATTTACTAGAAGGTTTAGATGCTATCTTAATTCCTGGTGGATTTGGTTATCGTGGTGTTGAAGGCAAAATTATGGCCGCTCGCTATGCACGTGAAAACAAGATCCCGTACTTAGGTATTTGCCTTGGTTTACAAGTGGCTATGATCGAATATGCGCGTAATGTTGCGGGTATTAAAGATGCTAACTCAACCGAATTTGTTAAAGATTGTGCAAACCCAATCATTGCTTTAATCACAGAATGGAGCGATGAATCGGGCAATGTAGTACAGCGTAACGAAAACAGTGATTTAGGCGGCACAATGCGTTTAGGTTCACAAATTTGCCATTTAGAGCCAAATTCATTAGTATACGATATGTATAAAAACGAATCTATTACCGAGCGTCATCGACATCGTTATGAAGTAAATAATAATTTATTACCTGAAGTGGTTAAAGCTGGGTTAAAGGTCACCGGTCTTTCAACGGATAGAAAGTTGGTTGAGATTATCGAAATCCCAGATCATCCATGGTTTGTTGCGTGTCAGTTCCATCCAGAATTTACATCAACACCACGAGATGGACATCCACTATTTAGTAGTTTTATAAAAGCTGCCAAAGCTTATCAAGAGCAGCAATAAAAATAGTTTTAAATTAACATTTGTAATATATCTGTCATATAGAGGAAAATAACATGGCAAAAATCGTTAAAGTACATGGTCGTGAAGTGATCGACTCTCGTGGTAATCCAACAGTTGAAGCCGAAGTTCATTTAGAAGGTGGTTTTGTTGGTCTTGCAATCGTGCCATCTGGTGCGTCAACTGGCTCACGTGAAGCGTTAGAACTTCGTGATGGTGACAAATCTCGCTTTTTAGGTAAAGGCGTATTAAAAGCGGTTGAAAACGTTAACGGCCCAATTGCTAAAGCTGTAGTGGGTAAAGATGCGTTAGATCAAGCCGCTGTCGACCAAGCTATGCTTGACTTAGATGGAACTGATTTTAAATCTAATTTAGGTGCTAACTCAATTCTTGCTGTATCTTTAGCAACGGCTAAAGCAGCTGCAGCAGCTAAAGGTGTTCCTCTTTATCAGCACATAGCTGATCTTAACGGCACTCCAGGTCAATATTCAATGCCATTACCAATGATGAACATCATCAACGGTGGTGAGCACGCTGATAACAACATTGATTTACAAGAATTTATGATCCAACCAGTTGGTGCTAAAACAGTTCGTGAAGCAATCCGCATGGGTTCTGAAGTATTCCACAACTTAGCAAAAGTATTACACGCTAAAGGTATGAATACTGCAGTTGGTGATGAAGGTGGTTTTGCTCCTAATTTAGGTTCAAATGCTGAAGCATTAGCATGTATTAAAGAAGCGGTAGAAAAAGCAGGTTATGTTTTAGGTAAAGACATCACGTTAGCGATGGACTGTGCGGCTTCTGAATTCTATAACAAAGAAACTGGTAAGTATGTATTGAAAGGTGAAGGTAACAAAGAATTCACTGCTCAAGAATTTACTCATTACTTAGAAGGTTTAACTAATGAATATCCAATCGTATCAATCGAAGACGGTTTAGATGAAAGCGATTGGGAAGGTTGGGCTTACCAAACTAAAGCATTAGGTCACAAAATTCAATTAGTGGGTGATGATCTATTTGTAACTAATACTAAAATCTTTAAACAAGGTATTGAAAAAGGTATCGCTAACTCTATCTTAGTTAAAGTAAACCAAATCGGTACATTAACTGAGTCTATCGCTGCGGTTAAAATGGCAAAAGATGCGGGTTATACTGCAGTTATTTCTCATCGTAGTGGTGAAACTGAAGATTCAACAATTGCTGATTTAGCAGTAGGTTTAGCGGCTGGTCAAATTAAAACTGGTTCAATGAGCCGTTCGGACCGTGTTGCTAAATACAACCAATTAATCCGTATTGAAGAAGCTTTAGGTTCAAAAGCACCATTCAACGGTTTAAAAGAAGTTAAAGGCCAATAATTCTTTTTGATAAAAGACGTTATTGCTTAAAAAACGGTGACTAGTTCACCGTTTTTTATTTTCAAATAATTTAAACCTACTTAATGTAGGAATAGTTGCACCGATTAAGGTTGTGTTGTACTCTTAACATTTGATTTTTTTAAGGCTTATTAATAATCAAATATGTATTGATTAATTTAGTGTTCCTATAATAGATAAAATAACTAACTCAATTTAAAGTTCTACTTATGAATAATATTACGAATATGTCTCAGCCAAAAAGTAAATGGCAACTTTTTAACTGGCTTTATACTGGTAAATTACCATTAAACGAATTATGGCTTAATCCGACTTATCGTTATAAGTTTTTTTTTAGAACCTTGTTTTTAAGTCCAATCACCTTAAAATGGCTTGATAAACTAAGGCAGTACCCATTACTCGGCGATTATTTTTCGTGCCAAACAAATTTGCCATGCAAATTACAGCGTCCTTATTTAGCTTCTTGCTTGAGTCAAAAAGCCCGTTATGACGCTTTGGCGTATCACTATGATTTTTTAGCTAAACAACCTGACAGCGTAAGCAAGGCTTTTTATAATCCGCAATTGCCTTTTGTATTGGCGGATGTAACAGTTAAAAATGAACAAAACATTCAAATAGCAGTGCAAGCCCGTAATAAATTTGCAAGAGAAGGCGAAATCAGCCTTTATTTTTATGATAGTGATGGCATCGACTTAGCCACTTTAACATTTTCAATCGTAGAATATCAAGGTAAGCCAACGCTATTTATTGCAGGATTACAAGGCACAGGACATAATGATGCGCGTACTCGTGTACAAAAAGCGACTAAAGCCTGCTATGGGTTATTCCCTAAACGTGTTGTAGTTGAAGCTGTATTAACTGTTGCTCGTTATTATCAGTTAACTCAAATTGTTGCTGTGGGCAATAAAACACATATATATAACAATTGGCGCTATAATAGCCGCCAAGAGCGCATTTTATCTGATTATGACGATTTTTGGTTAACTCTTGATAGCAAACAAGATGCCAATGGTTTATTTATATTACCAAACCAAATTAATCGAAAATCCATTGAAGAAATCGCCAGTAAAAAACGTGCAGAATATCGAAATCGTTATGCTTTATTGGATCAGCTTCAACTTAATATTGAGCAAAAATTAGCATCATTGACTTAATGATTAGCAGTAACATGTTTAAAACATAGGTTTGATCCAATTATTTAAAAATAAAAATCAGGAATAGTTAAGGAATAAAATATGTATTTTGGTATTCTTATTGCGTTAGTGCCATTGTTTATTGGTTATTTAATTAAGATTAAAAATGATAATTTGATGACCAAGATTAACCAAACATTGAGTTGGATGGTTTACCTTATTTTATTCATTATGGGATCTGAACTTGCACATTTAGATAACTTAACTACAAATTTACAAATGATTTTATGTTATACCGGTGTTCTTTTTATTTGTACATTTGGGGGTAATTTTGTTGTTTTAATTATTTTTGATTATTTTCTTTCTACCAAGGCATATAAAACAGATCAAACTTACGAATCACGTTTTAAAATGATTTTTGAGTCATTGCGTGTTTGTATTGCATTAATTGTTGGGTTTATTTGCGGATTATTTCCATTATTTATTTGGCAATATTCAGAAAGTACCACGCAAGTTGTATTGGTTTTTTTATTGTTTTTAGTCGGTATTCAATTGCGCAGTAATAATATTTCAATTAAGCACATTCTGCTCAATAAAATAGGCATAATTACAACGCTAGTAGTTACGATAAGTGCATTTTTGGGGGGCATTGTTGCGTCATTTGTTTTAGATTTGCCCGCACGAGTTGGTCTTGCTATGTCATCGGGTTTTGGTTGGTATTCGTTATCGGGTATTTTAATGACAGAAGCCCATGGTCCAGTTATTGGTAGTGCTACGTTTTTAAATGATATTCTGCGTGAATTATGCGCAATTATCTTAATCCCAACACTAATTAAACGCTACCAATTAACCACATTAGGTCTGTGTGGTGCAACATCAATGGATTTTACACTCCCCATGCTGCAAAAAGGTGGTGGGATAGCCATAGTGCCTGCGGCTATTGCGCAAGGTTTTTTATTGACACTTATAATGCCGATATTTATTACGTTATTTAACTATGGAGGGTTTGGGTTTTAGCTTAAAAAAAGCAAAGCCTACTTAAACGGAGTAAAAAGGTAATGGGAAAGTATAGTTTATTAAGAGGTAAAGTAAGGCGTTTAAAAATATTGAAAGTAGATCAAGAAAAGGATCACAATAAAAAACTGAAGACTGTGGTTTTATTGAGTCAATTTTGGGGCTATTTATTATCGAGATGATTGGTGGATTTATTCTAATAACCGCTGCTATATGTAAGTTTGTTTGTGAATTCATGCTTAGTTTGTTTACTTTTGGGTTACTACAAACCAAGCTATTAAAAGGCACACCATTTGTTTGTTATATCGGTAATGTCAAAGTCAAAGGTAGGCTAGAAAATGTCACTTTTAAAAATGGTGATTACGTCGAAATGGTCGTCAAACAAATTGATAAGAACAAATATCAAGCTTATGCCGTCCGATTTCCTAAATATCATGCTTTATTTTTCCCTAAAGGAGTTGGTCTTTCGACGTTGCATTTGCTGAAATATTGTATGATTGGTGTTGGATCGATAATATTATGTACCGATGGTTTTATTTTCATTAGCGTATTATTCAATCATGAGTGGGATTCTTTAGAAGTGATAGAAATTACCAAAACAAGCTGTATTGGCTTTGTTGCTTTTGTGTTCTTTTTTTTCTTCGTTTTTGGTGGGAGGTTAACTTTTATTTGTAACCACATTTATGCCACTTTAGGTTATCCAAAACCATGGTTACACAACAACAGTTAGTACGAAGAATTCTTGTTTTTTAAAATGAATCGTCGTCGGGATCCTGAGCTATTTGATGATCCTCAAACGCCAGAATTTCAAAAAATTAGAAATAAAGATATACAGCCTTCAGCTAATTATTACTGTCGAACACCTATTATACCAAGTTGGGTAAATATTATGGATGAATGATAATTTATAAATTTGATGAACTAAATCTGACTGCAGGTTTAGTGAAATTTTAATTCATATTATGGTGTGCGCACGCGTTTGAAGAAGTCTTAATTACCAAACGGTATAGAATCCTGAATATTTTTTACAAAAATATAATCTAAATTAGGTAAATGCTCATATTGAGTACTCAATTCACAAAAAATTATGCTGTTTGTTTCATGTTTTATATACAATGGTAGTCATGCTATTTAGACTCAAGAGATCGAGATCATTTAGTATTATATATGGTTTGATGGCTAACTATAAAATATCTAGTCAAATCAGTGATGATTATTTTCTATGATATATGCGCAATATTGCTTGTTGTTGATAAGGTGTTAATTTTGTTTTTATGTCTATTGATTACAGTATTTTCTCAAATTACTATAAACAACGTGAGTAATTCCTACAGTTATGAGTTTTTATACGCTTAACAAAACTTTACAAAAAAGTAGATGAAAAATAAAGTTTTTATTCTAAAATAGAGTAGTATAGTTATATACTATTTTATGTTAAAATTACTAAAAACAACATTAACTGTTTATTTTATAACAATAAATTTAAGAAA
>NZ_JBIDFG010000004.1:0-161036 GCF_046635625.1 Gilliamella sp. BG1
GTTACAGTAATTGGACTACTCAGCTAGCTGTTACCCCCCGTAACAGTAATTAGACTACTCAGCTAGCTGTTGCCCCCGTAACAGTAATTAGACTACTCAGCTAGCTGTTGCCCCCCGTAACAGTAATTAGACTACTCAGCTAGCTGTAACCCCCCGTTACAGTAATTGGACTACTCAGCTAGCTGTTACCCCCCGTAACAATAATTGGACTACTCAGCTAGCTGTAACCCCCCGTTACAGTAATTGGACTACTCAGCTAGCTGTTACCCCCCGTTACAGTAATTGGACTACTCAGCTAGCTGTAACCCCCCGTTACAGTAATTAGACTACTTAGCTAGCTGTAACCCCCCGTTACATTAAGGATTAACCTCACATAACATGTTTTTTAATGGATTCAAGAGTTGTTCTATTTCTTCTTTGCTAATCATCTTCTTCTCAACAGGTAAGACTCTTGAAATTTCCTGTTTGCTAGGATCCTCATCTGCTGTGGTTCCCTGATTACGCGTTGAAATGAGGTTATATTCACCCCGAGCGGCTTTTTGTATATTTGTTACAAGATAAGCAGTCATATTTTTAATTTTAGTAATATCTTTCATCGAGATAGTTTTTAATACATTATTGGCAATTTGTATGTCTAAACTATTTTTATTTATCGCACTGATAACATCATTCAATCCTTGAATACCAAGATTAGCTTTAATGTTACCTGGAACATTTAAATCTAAAAAAACATTACTATTAGTAGTACTACTATATAAACTACTACTAGTAGTACTACTAGGTGAATCATAACATAATGATTTTTTAGGTAGTTTCTTTTTGGAACTTAGTGAG
Organism: Gilliamella sp. BG1; assembly: GCF_046635625.1. Lineage (NCBI taxonomy): Bacteria > Pseudomonadati > Pseudomonadota > Gammaproteobacteria > Orbales > Orbaceae > Gilliamella > Gilliamella sp. BG1. Next base: position 835 of record NZ_JBIDFG010000004.1, read on the forward strand.
TTTAGGCTTAGTTCACTTTTGGAACTTAGTTGTTTTTCACTTAGTTCCTTTTGGGAACTTGGCGTTTTTTCACTTAGTTTCTTCTGGGAACTTAATAAGTTTTGTAAGTGAGTGAGTAACGATGATGCAATATTATTAAACTTGTAATTTATATTGCTTTCATTTTTTGAATCGTTAATGTGCAAAAAAATGTTTTTGTCAGATTGAGTGCTTTTATTGATATATTCGTTGATTAGATTGTATGCAAGTATCGCTAATGATTTTGTAATGCTACTTTTATTTAACAATGATGTTAAAATGTGTATAACACTGTCATCTATAATCTTTTCAAGAGGCAGTGCTGTATTATGAAGAATATAAATATTACCCATAATTTGACCATTACTACTTCTAATCATTCTAAATGACAACCAGCCCGATAAAACTAATCTAGAAAGTATTTCTCGTACAGTTTTTCTAGACAATGTACCGCCTAGGTTCCCCCACAGCTTTTGTAAATTATCGTAAGTTGGAAAGTAGTTATTGTGCCTGTATTTTTGTAATTCAATATACAACCGTTGCCAAGCATATTTATCTAATGATGTAATTGAATCATCTTCTAATAATGCGCGAGGCATTGAGTCATATTGATGACCTGCAAAAAACATGGCAATCTTTTCATCAGAAGAAATGCTATTTGTTTTCTGCTCAACTAATGTATTACGTAATACGCTAATTTGATTTTCAAAATCTACCATAATATTTACAAACTATTTGAATTAATTAATGGCTCTAGCTCTTTAATTACCGATGTTAATGTCAAAGGCTCAGTATTATCATCGCTCATCATCGAAACATGTTGAGTAATATCCATATAAACTAACAAGCGATTTAGATCATCATTTATTACAATATCTGGATTTTCATTTTTTTTAAGCTGCCATTGTTCCCAAATAACTATTTTTTCGGCTTCATCAGGTTTCCTAAAACGCCCCTTTGATACAGTTAAATCCTTTAGTTTTCTGGAACAACTAATATCAGATGTTGATAACCCAAAATATTTATTTAAAATTTCTATAGATGCGCCTAGTGAATGTGCTTTGTCAATAATATGGCTTCTTTCTTCAAATTCTTTTGCTCTTGCAAGTACAACATCAAATAATTTTGTATCTATAGTAACTTGAATCAATAGCACAGGTGAGTTTGCAATATAAGTAACTTGTGAATAACTCAATTCTTTCATTTGTTTTAAGTGTTCAATTGTAAATCCCATTTCAATTAATGAGTGAATCTTTCCTTCATTAATAAAATTATGAACCATGTTCAATATCGCCAAATTTATATTATTACTGACACTTACCATGATATGCCCTATATTTCCTATATTTAATGTTGTTGATTTAAAAACTCGTTATAAACTCGGAACAATCGAATAATTCGTAAAAATTTAATCACTAAAAAATCATTGAATTCAGTAATTAAATAATGCATACTAATTAGTTCTTCTGTCTGTTTTGTAAGTAATGATAATAATAGTTTATATGCGGTGCGTTTTTTGCTATCTACTTCATCTTCTGTAGAGAGGGGATTAAATGCAATAATGGGTAATTTTGATTTATCTTTATCGTCAATTGAAAATGCAAAAGATTGGTTATTGATGCCTAGCTCATCAAAAATATCAAGTACATGCCCTGCAATATCTCGAAAAACATATTCATAATTAGTAGCTTCTTCAGGCAGTTTCCAAATATCTAGGATAGGTGTTCTTTCCGTTTTCCCGTATGTATTTAAATTAGCACTGAGACTATAAGCATGTGGATTAATTTTAGTTAAATCAGTACTTTTAATTATGTCTTCCATTACTAATTCAACATCAGCTCCGTCATGTACAGTAATATCACCAGAGGGTAAAACAGTATAAGCAGTTTCCGATTCAGGTTCATCATCGGATATGATTGTTGGATTTGTCCTTTTTAATGAAATTGGGTCAACTTTAGTTGATTGTTGGCTACTAACATTAGTTTCTGATGAAATATCCTGTTGCAATTGATCTTTTAATGTTGGAACAACTTCCAATCCACCTTGTCCAGCATTTTTGCTAACATCAATTGGTGACAAGTTTTTCTTTATCCCTTTATGGTTTTTTTCCTCTAATTCAAATTCAAAAAGCTGATAGCTAATTCCCAACAATTTCGCAAAATAACCAAACATCTCGTCTTGTAAACGTTCATAACTAAATAATTCTGGCTCATAATCAAATTCACTTAATACTAAATTAAAACCTTCAACAAAAGCATTGTCGTCATCATATTTTTCTGAACGTTTATATAAATCCCAACATATACTTCTTAACATTAGAATTTTTTCAATTTGATTTCGACTCAATCCTAATTTCAGAATCTCTGGGATATAAGGATATAAATAATCAACTGTATTTAGCATCTTGTTGATCAATGCATGTGAAATAGGATATCCATGATTTTTTAAACACTCACTCAACTCTCGTGAAGATAGTGGTTTACCTACTTCTTCTTCATACAAAACTTTACTCTTTGAAACACCCAATGCTTTTTCTATGAATGTATAATCACTACGAAGGCCATTTTCAGTTAAATGTCCAACAATGGATTTCAGCTCTCCGCCCCAAGGCCTGAAAATACAATTAATTGTATAAAAGCGTTTATCGCCAGTTTCTTCATACAACTCTTTCAAAATTTGTAATCGTGTATTTCCCCCATCAGAAATTACATACCCTTCCTCTCCTGGCATTTTTGTAATGGCAGGAGCATGATCAAGTCCTTTTTTTCGAATAGATTCTTTAATATCTTCATATGATTCATTTTTTTTCAATCGTGGTAATACCTGACTAGGTCTTAATTCGTCAAGACTGACCCGCATAGGCATTTCATTCAATGTAATTTTAGTGGTTGCCCTATCACCGTCTGGGAAACCTGTAGATATACGTTCACGCATAACATCAACAGATGATTTTTGTTCTACCATAATATTAATATTTTCCTTAAACTAAATTTTGATAATGCATGTATGGCCCATCAAATTTGACTGCTACTTTACCAGTCGCTGCATTACGAGCTTTGGCCACTATTAATTCACCAGTCCCTTTAGCTTCACTGTTTTCGTTATAGACTTCATCTCGATACAGTAATATTACTGTTGTCGCATCTTGCTCTAAACTGCCAGATTCTTTCAAATCAGACAAAAGAGGATGTTTATCAGAACGAGATTCAACTGAGCGGTTTAGTTGTGAAAGCAGAACTAAAGGAATATTGAAATCTTTACAATGAATTTTTAGCTGTCTACTAATATTGCCCACTTCAACAGCACGATTTTCATTGTTTTTTTCACCTGATGACATTAACTGTACATAATCAACTGCAACAAATATTGGTTGGCCATATAAACGTGTATAGCGCTGAACTTTACGTCTAAAAATAGCTGGAGTTAAATACGCATTATCATCAATAATAAGAAATTTTTTTAATTTCAATAAAATTGCAATCGCTGCAGAAATTTTTCCGTAATCACTATCGTCAAGATTTTTATTTTTTATATCGATAAATGGTACATGGGATAATGTAGCTAATAATCGCAACATCAACGATTGCGCATCCATTTCTAAACTAAAAACAAAAACAGGTTGTATAGGTAAATTAGGATTATCATTAAGCGCTATTATTTGATTGTAAATCAATGAAATAAGAAATGCTGTTTTCCCCATTGAAGGTCTTGCGGCAATAATTGTAATTTCCTTGGGTTCCAACCCACCTATTTTAGAATCCAAATTTTTAAAACCTGTTGGAATAAATGGAGAGTGCTCCGTTTCCAAAAATGTCATAATATTATTCAACATTGCTGGTATAAGTTGCTCATCTTGATTATCTACAGCATGTCCCAACTGAAAAAGTTCGGATTCCGTTTGTGCTATAATCTGATTACTGCTGTCTGAATTACTAAATGACGCTTTTGTGAGCTTTTTTATCAATGTTTTTGCAATATTATTTGCACTACGAGCTTTTGTATAATTGCGTAAAATTGATGCGTAGTGTTTAAAATTTGTTGCACGTGGTGTATCTCTACTCAACTCAGCTAAATATGCTAACCCCCCGCAATTTTTTAGTTGTTCTTCGGAAAGAGCCTGAGATACAGTCAGAATATCCGCATGCTTACCTTCTTGAATTAAAGAAACTATGGCATTAAAAATCAATTTGTGCTGTGGTATATAAAAATCATCCACTTTTATTTCAAATGTATCATCAATACAGCTATTATCGATTAATAATGCACCCAGTACCGATCGCTCAGTATCATTAGAATAAAATTGCTTATTCATATAATCACCTTGTTATTTATTGTGAACAGAAATAAAAATGATTAATGAGCAATTTCGGTTTTCATAAATGCATCAAATTGTGATTTGTACCCAGGTAATAGGTGTTGACACAAATAATAAATATCATCTTTGATACTTTGGGCTTGGGCTTTTGTTATTTTATACGGATGAGCTACTTTATTTGTTGGTTCGGTATAATGTTGAAATGCTGCAATACCGAGTGATGCTGCAACTTTGTAACTATTTTTCTTTTTAATATCTTTATCTAAAACAGTAATTTGAAAAGGTAATGGTGGCAGAGATTTGATTTGTTGATTAAAAAGTTCTTTTATACGACGGCAATCATTATTTTCTTCTACTCGATTAAAAAACGTATAAACAGGAGGTAATTCTATTCCGTAGTCAGTGAAAGGAATCAAACTTCTAAACAAATTAGAAATAGTACCCCGTAGATATTCTCGAACGCCTGGCATGGAAGGATCTAGCGGAGATAAAACCACATCAGAAGCAAGTACTGCCATGTTAACAGTAGGATCAATTGTTCCTACAGTATCAATGACTATCACATCATACTCACTTTTGAGAAGTTTTAAGCATGATTTTAAACGGATAATACCATCGGCCGAAGCGTTTAAATGTGAAACGATTTCTTGTCTAACGCTGTTTGATGACATAACATCTAATTTTTGTGTTGTTGTCTCAGATATTAGTTTATCTAAATCTGTTTCATGCATTATAAGAAACTCATAAACGCCATACGGAGCTTCTTTTTGCAATGGAAAATATGAACAAGCTGTAGGCTGCTCTAAATCAAAATCCAGTAATAGTGTTTTTAACCCCGAATGTGCTATAAATGCAGCAATATTAACTGCTGTGGTAGATTTGGTAGAACCGCCTTTCGTGTCTGCTATAGTGATCACTGTTGCATTTTTTTTCATGATATTAACCCTTAAAAAATTAAAAATTTATTAAACATTAAAATCATGATATTGATTGATGGTGGCCCCTACTGGACTTGAACCAGTGACCAATCGATTATGAGTCGACTGCTCTGACCAACTGAGCTAAGGGGCCATTTGGATGTGCTACTTAGTTAGTAGGGTTGCGATTATAATAGAGTTAAATCGAATTTGCTATAGTTAATTAATAAAATAGGTCGGTTTGATTATTTATTGTCCTGTGATTTATTAGATTTTATACAAGTTTAATTACTGATATTTTTTGTTTAATTAAACTGCTACAATAATTTAGTTTATTATTGATTGTTGTTTTATTGGTTGAGGAAATATTATGTCTATAAAAAAATTATTATTCATTGGTGTTGCGATGGTTGCGACTTTGCTTTTAGGTGCTTGTAGTAGTTCTAACTATCAAACTACTTCTGCCGGTAGTCAAGTTCAGTTTATTGATACTAAACCAGCTGCTTCTTGTCAGTTATTAGGTAAAGCAGAGGGGCGTCGTAGTAGTTTTTTTTCTGGTCTTAAAACACATAGTGAACTTATTCGTGATGCGGCTTCTGACCTGATGAATAAAGCTGCTGCAATGGGTGGTAATGTGATTTATAATGCACAGGATACTTCAATGCAATATATTTCTGATATTGCACCAACAGATGCGGTTATGGTTGGTGAGGTTTATAGCTGTAAATAATGCTGATTAAATGAAAAAGGGAGGTTTGCCTCCCTTTTTGCTGATAGTAATGACTTGTAATATTTTGAGTTAATTTAGCTATTTTGTTTTTCAAATCGCTGCATAAAATCAATTAAATAATTGACGCCTTCTTGATCCATAGCGTTATAAATTGATGCTCGCATACCTCCTGCAATTCGGTGACCTTTAATGCCAATAATGTTGGCTTGAGTTGCTTCGCTTACAAATTTTTTATCCAACTCTTCATTCGGTGATAAGAAGGTAACATTCATAATTGACCGATTAGCTACTGCAACATTATTTCGATAAAAATCAGATTGATCGATAAATTGATATAGTAATTGTGCTTTAGCTTGATTTCGTTGCTGCATTGCTTTTAGTCCACCAAGACTTTTTATCCATTTAAACACTAGCCCCGACAAATACCATGCAAATGTAGGTGGAGTGTTAAACATTGAATCGTTGTCCATTAAGATTTTATAATCTAGTACTGATGGTAACATTTTTTTTGCATGGCCAATTAGATCTTCTCGCACAATGATAATGGTAATACCTGATGGACCAATATTTTTTTGAGCACCCGCATAAATTATGCCATATCGGTTTATGTCAATAGGTTGCGATAATATACACGATGATAAGTCAGCTACAACGGTTTTATCACCAAAGTTGGGTTCTTCAAAGATTTGAACGCCATCAATTGTTTCGTTTGGACAATAGTGTACATAGGCAGCATTGTCATTTAATTGCCATTCTAACATAGATTTAACAGCCGTTAATCCGTTTTGTTTGATAACAACATTTTGTTCATTCACTTGGCAATATTTGCTGGCTTCTTTGATTGCGCATTGGCTCCAATAACCACTGTTAATATAGTCGGCACTGGTTTTATTTCCTAAAATATTTAATGGAACTGCAGCAAATTGTGCTCTGGCACCACCTTGGCAATAAAGAATTTTGTAATTGTTTGGAATGTTTAAGATTTCTCGTAGGTCGTTGGTGGCCTCAATAGCACAAGCGTCAAAATCTTTACCTCTATGGCTTAATTCCATGACTGAAGCGCCTGTATTATGCCAATTTAATAATTCAGTTTGAACTTGTTTTAATACTTCAGCAGGCAATTTTGCTGGACCTGCACTAAAATTATAACTTTTACTCATTATGCTTCACTTTAATCCATTCAAAAAAGAATTCTATTTTTACACTGTATGAACAGATATACAATCATATTTTTTGTTAAAAAGTTTCAGGTAACTATGTGTTTCAGTATAAAAATACCAGCTAATACAGGTATAGTTGTTATTAGATTAATATAGCTGTTTATAAAGTTGTTGCTTGGCAACTTCAATCGCTGATTTTACCTGTTGTGGTGAAACCCCACCTTTGGCACATCGTTTAGCTAGACATGATTCTAGCGATAATATTGGATAAACATCATTATCAATAACTGGGCTAAATTTTTGTAGTTCTTCAAGCGAAAGTTCTTCGAGCGCTTTTTGCTTTGCAATAGCATCAACAACTGCTTCGCCAACAATGTGGTGTGCCTCACGGAACGGTATGCCTTTGGCAACTAAGTAATCAGCCAGTTCAGTTGCATTAGAATAACCTTGTTTGGCAGCTTCTTGGCAATTTGTATAGTTAATTTTAATATCCTCTAGTACTAGTGTGGCCATATCTAAGCATTCTTGCCAAGTATCAAGTGCGTCAAATAGATGCTCTTTGTCTTCTTGTAAATCTTTATTATAAGCAAGCGGTAAACCTTTGAAGGTCATTAAGGCACCTGTTAATGCACCCGCAACCCGCCCTATTTTGCCACGAATCAGTTCTAATGCATCTGGATTCTTTTTTTGTGGCATGAGTGAAGATCCTGAAGTCACTCGATCTGATAGTTCAACAAAATTATCTTCACCGCTATTGAAAATAATAAGATCTTCAGCAAAACGCGATAGGTGTACCATACCTATTGAAGCATTATTTAATAGTTCAAGAATGTGATCACGATCAGATACCGAATCCAAACTATTATTAGTTGCTTGAGCAAACCCTAACCAATGCGCTAATTGTTCACGATCCATTGGATAGGCAGTTCCGGCTAATGCACCTGAGCCTAATGGACTAGCATCTAAACGTTGCAATGTATCTTCTAAACGGCTGACATCACGACTTAGCATTTCAAAATAAGCCAAGCACCAATGCGCAAATGTAATTGGTTGTGCTCGTTGCAAGTGGGTGTAACCAGGCATAATGGCTTTTTGGTGCTGTTCAGCGGTTGTAATTAGTAATTGGCGTAAGTGATTTATCGCATTAATTAAATGAGGAATTTGGTCTTTACACCATAATTTTAAGTCGGTTGTTGATTGGTCATTACGGCTTCGTCCTGTGTGTAATTTTTTACCTAAGTCGCCAATTTTTTCAATCAGTTTTTGTTCAACCCAACTGTGTATGTCTTCGGCATCACTTTGTAAAATTTGGTTAGGATCTTGTTTAACCAATAGTAACAATTCATTTAAGGCTTTTTCTAATTTTTTTTGTTCATCATAAGATATAACGTTAACCGTTACCAATGCTTTTGACCAAGCAATTGAGCCAATGATATCTTGCTCTGCAAGACGATAATCAAAGCGTAATGAATCATTAAAATGCTTAAATCGTTGATCTGCTTCTTGGCTAAAACGCCCACCCCATAATGCCATAATTACCTCAATATTATCTTAAATGAATGTTATCTTAATGATTAGCTGTACAATTTCAATTTTCGTTTTATATATTTATTTTTATAATAAACTTAAATTTAATCAAGAATAATATATACAGGACATTGCCTGTATATATTTATTATTATCACTAGTATATTTGCAAATTGGCGTTTACTTTTTCGCTTTTTTGGCAGTTTGTTTTTGCTGTTCCTCATTTAAAGCACGTATACGCGATGATAATGAGAATAGACGAATAAATCCTCCTGCATGGCTATGATCATAAACTTCATCTTCACCAAATGTAGCAAATTCTTCATTATATAGGCTATTTGGTGATTTCTTTTGCACGGCAGTTGCATTACCTTTATAAAGTTTAACCACTACTTCACCCGTCATGTCTTGTGCCAAAACTTCAGCCGCGGCTTGAATTGATCGACGATATGGTGCAAACCAGCGCCCATCATAAACAACATAAGCCATTTCAATACCTAGTTGTTCACGCCATTTAAAGCTGTCGCGGTCTAATATTAATTGTTCTAAACCACGTAATGCTGTCATCATTATTGTGCCGCCAGGCGTTTCATAACAACCACGCGATTTGATACCGACTAAGCGATTTTCAATGATATCAACTCGACCAACACCATGTTTTGCACCAATTTTATTTAATGTTGCAACACAGTTATATGGTGATAATTTTTTCCCATTTACTGAAACCACTTCGCCTTTTTCAATACCAATGGTTACTAATTCTGGTTGGTTTGGAGCATCTTCAGGCGAAACAGTCCAAGCCCAGCAATCTGTATTAGCTTGGTTCCATGTGCTTTCTAACACACCACCTTCAGTGGAGATATGCCATGCGTTTTCGTCACGGCTGTAAATTTTTTCAACGGTTGCAGTTGTTGGAATTTTACGGACTTTTAAATAATCAATTAATGCTTCGCGTGAACGCAGATCCCATTCACGCCAAGGAGCAATCACTTTAAGTTGTGGTGCAAGTGCAGTATAGGTTGTTTCAAAACGCACTTGGTCATTGCCTTTACCTGTCGCTCCGTGACAGAGTGTATCAGCCCCAACTTCTAACGCATATTCAACTTGCGCCTTTGCAATAATTGGACGAGCCATTGAGGTACCAAGATAATAAGTTCCTTCGTATAAGGCTCCTGTTTTTAAGACCGGATATACGTAATCTTTAACAAATTCTTCTCTTAAATCAACAACTTTACATGCAACTGCACCCGATGCTTTAGCCTTTTTTTCTACATCTTTTAGTTCTTTTGGATCTTGACCTACATTAGCAACAAAGGCATAAACTTCACATCCACCATAATTTTCTTTCAACCAAGGAATAATTGCTGATGTATCCAAGCCACCCGAATAAGCCAACACAACCTTTTTTGTTCCACTTTTTTTCATGTTATACCCTTTCTAAATTAACTGACGATAAAAATGAGTTAAAGACATTTTTTTATTAATTGTTAGATATAGATAACTAGCTTAATATAATAGATGCTCAATATCTAAGCAATGATTCTTGTGCCTGTAGTACCTGATTGCCCATTAAATAATTCGATGAGTTGGTGGGATTCTTTCCAACTAGCAATATCAATTGGTCGTCCTAAGGCCTTGGCGGCTTCGAAAGCTGAATTCACTTTAACAACCATACCGTCTGTAATAACACCTTTAGCAATCAGTTGCTCCGCTTGTGATTGAGTTAATGATTCAATGCGTTGTTTGTTTTCGTCAAGTACGCCAACTACATCAGACAATAATATTAAATCTGCATTTAAGGTCTTAGCTAGTGCTACCGCTGCGTGATCGGCATTAACATTCATCATTTGTCCCGCTTGAGTAATACCAATCGAGCTAATAATGGGAAGGTACCCCGAATTAATAAGTAGATTTATTAATGTAGGATCGCCAGCTTTGGCTTCACCAACATAACCTAAATCTTCTGAAATTTGTTTAACTTCTACACTATTACCATCAGCTAAACAGAGTCCTACACTTGCTATTTGCTGTTTTTTTGCTTCTGACAATAAAGTAGTATTGGCACTGCCAGCAAGGCTACCAACAATAACATCAATTTGATCAGCAGGAGTTACCCGTAATCCATTGCGACGGACTACGGGTAAAGAAAGCCTATCCATTAATGAATCAACTACCGTACCACCACCATGAACAATAATTAATGATCGTTGAAAAATTTTTTTGTACTCACTAATAACGTCAAATAATTTACTTAAGGCATCTTTATTGTCGAGCAATACGCCTCCAAGTTTTATAATTAATGGTTTCATTTTAGTTTCCTATTAATTTAACCTACTTTTAATTCATTAAAAATTTTGTACAGAGCTTTTGAAATAATTCACTCATTTTTATAATAATGACGTGGTTTCATCAAAATTATATCGAATGTTCATACACTGCACTGCTTGTGCTGCTGCGCCTTTTAATAAGTTATCTTCAACAGAAATTAATATTAAATGACGATCTTTTAATACAAATCCAATATCACAATAAGGCAAACCAATGACAGATTTTAATGCTGGCCAATCTTTTTGATAAATTCTAATCAAAGGCTTATTTTTGTAATATTTATTTAGAGCTTTGAGGATATCTTGTGATGTAACACCTTCATTTACTCGGCAAGTAATTGTGGCGTGGATACCTTGTTTAAAACTGCCTAAATGAGGTGTAAAGATCACTTCTTGACCTAAATGTATTGCAATTTCGGGTTGGTGCCGATGAGTAAAAAGTCCATAGGCATGTAAACTTACTTCACAAAATATATTATTATGCGAAGGTTTTCGCCCTGCTCCACTCACCCCACTCACAGCATTAATAACAGGCCATTGTGAATTATCTAATAGCCCCTCCTCGATTAATGGTTTTAATGGTAATTGTGATGCTGTAGGATAACATCCTGGTACAGCAATCAGTTGTGCCTGTTTGATTTGTTCACTATTCCATTCTGCTAAGCCATAAACTGCTTTATCTAACCATTTTGGGTGCTGATGGATAAAACCATAATAATCGGTATAAAAAGAAGCAGAGTTAACTCTAAACGCACCCGACAAATCAAAAACTGTACAACCATGTTCTAAAAAATAAGGAGCTATATTGTGGCTGACTGCATGTTCAGTAGCTAAAAAAACTATATCAAGATCATTGATATAGGCAGAATAATCTGCAGTGGCAATAAGTGGTAAGTCAACAACACCTTTTAATTGAGGGTGTAAATCATAATCAGAAATAAGCTTACCACCGTCTTGGCTGTTTTCAGACACAGTTAAAGCAATAAGTTGTATATGCGGATGCTTGTGTAAATAATGAGCTAATTTTGCCCCTGCATAACCACTTGCACCAACAATAATTGCTTTTAACATACCCTACCCTTATCTATTTTTTATGCAATAATGTGCATATAGTAGGTTATTTATAAGGCTATTACAAGCACAAAATGAATTTTTATTCACTTTTTATGAATTTAATTTCAAAATTTTTTTGCAGACGCCCAAATATTCTAACGTATTATGTTGTATTAAATTGTTTTTTAGTAAATATAAACACGAGTAATCTGTTCGAAATGCCTGCCGATAAAGATCGGCAGGTGAAGTGTTGGATTATTTTAATAAAGTTGCTGATTTTAATATCGCTATCAATAATTCCCAATAACGATAAACACTTTGAATGTTAACTTTTTCATCTGGTGAATGTGGCGAAACAATCGTTGGTCCAATTGATATCATATCCAGATTTGGGTAACTTTGTTTAAATAAACCACATTCAAGCCCTGCATGAATCACCATTATTTTGGCTTTCTGAGAAAAAATTTCGTGATATTTATCTTTAGCAAGCTTTAAAAGCTGTGAATCTAAATTAGGTTCCCAACCTGAATAACCGCCACTTATTTCATAATTAGCATCCACTAATTGGCTAAGTGATGTCAATGTTGATACAACCGCATCTTTAGCACTATCGACTTGAGAACGAATAAGAAAATGGACATTCAGTTGATTGTCCTCAATACTAACAATACCTAAATTGAGCGATGTTTCAACCACACCATGAAGTTGATCGCTCATTCTAACTACACCATTAGGCGCTGAATTTAGCCAGCTTATGATTTTATTTTGATGCTCTGTAGTTAATACGCGTTTTACTTTGTTTGATTCAACTTTCGATAACGTTATTTCGATAGCAGGCTCTACATGACCTAACTCACTGTGTAAAATTGTTTGATACTGTTTAACAATGGCTTCTAATTTTGGCAGATCTTGTTTATTTAGTGTAATTTCAACAAAGGCTTCTCTTGGGATCGCATTACGTAGTGAACCACCTTTTATATCAGCTAATCTAAACGAGATATCTTGTGCATATTGCGCTAAAAAGCGAGCCATCAATTTAATTGCATTTCCACGACCAAGATGAATATCACAACCTGAATGCCCCCCTTTTAATCCTTTAAGTGAAATGTTCATATAACAATCATGCTTTTCTGGCATTACTGCATAAGTAACAGCAAAGGTTGTAGTAAAGTCAACGCCGCCAGCACAACCTGTAAATATTTCGCCTTCATCTTCAGAATCAGTATTAATTAGATAGTGACTTTTTAGCCAATTAGGTTGTAAACCAAAGGCTCCGTGCATACCAGTTTCTTCTGATACTGTTATCAATACTTCAATTGGTCCATGTTCAACAGCAGGATCAATTAAAACAGCTAATGCAGATGCTAACCCCACGCCATTATCAGCACCTAATGTCGTTCCTTTGGCTTTTACCCATTCGCCATCAACATAAGCTTGAATTGGGTCAGTTAAAAAGTCGTGACTAGTACCTTCATTTTTTTGTGGTACCATATCCATATGAGCCTGTAACGCAATTGATGGGCACTCTTCCATACCTTTGGTAGCAGGTTTACTTAACAAAATATTACCTACTTTATCAAGTTTGCAATCAATACCATGAGTTTTAGCAAAATCGACGATATATTTAGTTATCATTTGTTCATGGTGAGATGGGTGCGGAATTTTACAGATATCATTAAAAATCTGCCAAACAAATTTAGGCGTTAAGGTAGAAAGCATAATATAACCTCAATATTAAGTATGTAATAAATTAATGAGTGGTTTTTTTTATTGAATCACATTATAATAAGGTGCAATTTTACATCTATTTTTAGTTCATTAATATTTATTTATTCATACAATCGATTAAAATTGCAGGTTACTCAATGTCAACAGATCAAATTTTATTAACAGAAGAAGAAATCCAAGCCAAAAAACAACATAAAGCAGAACTTATTGCTGAAAAGAAAAAATTCAATGTTACTTGGGAAATGTTGCAATCCTATGGGCGCCAACTTTCTGAACGCTTATTACCTGCAAATCAATGGAAAGGTATTATTGCCGTTAGTCGTGGTGGATTAGTTCCAGCGGCAATTTTAGCGCGCGAATTAAGTATTCGTTATGTCGATACCGTTTGTATTTCAAGTTATGATCATGATCATCAACGTGAAAAACTAATATTAAAACAAGCTAATGGCGATGGTGAAGGTTTTATTGTTGTTGATGATTTAGTTGACACTGGTAACACTGCTCATACAATTCGCGAAATGTACCCTAAAGCTCACTTCGTAACTATTTTTGCAAAACCTGCTGGTAAACCACTTGTTGATGATTATGTTGTCGATATTGCACAAGATACTTGGATTGAACAGCCATGGGATACCGGTGTTATGTTTGTTAAACCTATTAGCGATCATAAATAATTGATAAGGAAGTTAAGGTTGTTATGGCAACTACCGAAAATCTAACTGAACAGATATTTAAACCACAATTTGATTATCCTGAAACTTCAACACTTATCAATCGCATTGATAATAGTAATGGTAGTAACATTAGCGCCTTAGATGGGGAAGTTGACTCCAGATGGTATCGAATTATTAATCCTATTTTGTGGCATTGGCGTGGATTACCCAAATTAGAGGCTGAAGCGGTTTTATCAAAAATTGCCGCTTCAACTCGACGCCACACAAATGATACCTGGCTAGACACTGTTGCTGGTTATCAATCTGGCAACTGGGTCTATGAATTTTTAAATCAAGCAGCAGTATGGCAAGCTAAAGCTGAATCAATTGATGAAGCAAATCTTATAGATGAAAATAAAAATAATTTACACAATTATTATCTTATAGCCAGCATATATGCAAGTATTGCTAGTTATCCTCATTTTAAAAATGACCAACTAGCAATGTATGCCCAAACATGCGCTTATCAGTATTATGCAAAAGCTCTTCAATTTTCGCCATTTTTGATAAAAGAACTGGAATTTAAAATCGATAATCGTAGTGTCAAAACAATTTTACATTTACCAAAATGCGAAGGGACTTGTCCTGTTGTGTTGATTTGTAACGCGTTAGGCAATTTGCAGATCGATTATTATCGTTATTTTAGTGAATTTTTAGCGCCGCATGGATTTGCCATGCTAACTGTTGATCTACCAACTGTTGGTTATAGCCGTAACTTTGCTTTATCACAAAATAGTAGCCAAATTCATCAAGCTATATTAGAGCAGTTGTCTTCTGTTCCATGGATAGATGATCATCGGATTATTGTTGCTGGATTTAGGTTTGGTTCACATATTGCCACACGTTTAGCTTATTTGATGCCAAATAAAATAAAAGGCGTATTTAACTTTACTCCGTTTATTCATCAAATCTTTGTTGATAAAGATCTGCAAAAAAATCTACCGAATAGTTATAAAGATATGTTAGCTAGCCGTTTGGGATTGCCTTCAATATCCAACCAACAATTGGCAGCAGAATTAAATTATTTTTCACTAAAAAATCAAGGACTTTTAACTCATGCTTGTCATGTACCTGTTATGAATATCATCTTTGAGGATGATAAGTTAAGTGATCTTTGTGAAGCAAAATTAATTCATTCAATCAAACAAAATAAAGTAATAACTGTACCTAAAACACAGTTACAAAAAAGTTTGCATCAGGCGTTAACACAATCAGTAAATTGGATGAAGTCTGTTATATAACCTGAAAAAATAAGAATATGCTATGACTATTAAAAAACAACAAACCGTGGTTGTTAAATTAGGTACCAGTGTACTAACAGGTGGAACAAAACAACTTGATCGAGCACAAATAGTTGAGTTAATAAGACAATGCGCAAGTCTACATCAAGATGGACATAAAATTATCATTGTTACATCTGGTGCAATTGCAGCTGGACGCGAATATCTTAACTTCCCTACCCTACCTAATACTGTTGCTTCAAAGCAATTACTTGCTTCTGTTGGACAAAGTAAGCTTATTCAACTTTGGGAACAGCTATTTTCTATCTATAAGATCTATATTGGTCAAATGTTACTTACCCGTGCAGACCTTGAAGATCGTGAAAGATTTTTAAATGCCCAAGACGTTTTAAAAGCAATGTTAGATAATCATATCGTTCCAATCATCAATGAAAATGATGCTGTTGCAACCGCAGAAATTAAAGTTGGCGATAATGATAATTTATCAGCACTAGCTGCCATTTTAGCCGAAGCAGATAAGTTGATTTTATTAACCGATATTGAAGGTCTTTATACAGCCGATCCAAGAGCTGATAAAAATGCCAAGTTAATTCATGAAATTGATCATATTGACGATAATTTGCGAAGTATCGCCGGTGATAGTGTTTCAGGGCTTGGCACGGGTGGTATGAGCACAAAATTACAAGCAGCTGAAGTAGCAGGAAGTGCGGGTATAGAAGTTATTATCGCTGCAGGAAATAAACCAAATGTTATTATTGATATTGTCAATAATAAACCGATTGGAACACATTTTTCACCACAAAAAACACCATTAGAACATCGTAAACACTGGTTGTTTGGTGCACCAAAAGCAGGAAAAGTGTTATTAGATGATGGTGCTGTTAATGCGATTTTAAATAATGGTAGTTCGCTATTACCTAAAGGAATTATCAGCGTAGAGAAAGATTTTTCTCGCGGTGAAGTTATTGATATTTGCGACAAATTTGGCAAACGCATTGCGCGAGGTGTCAGTCGTTATAACAGTGATGCTTTAAGGCAAATTGCTGGGCATCATTCTCAAGAAATTAGTCAAATTATTGGCTATGAATATGGTCATGTTGCTGTTCATCGTGATGATATGATAATAAAATAAATAATAAACAAGGAAGGAAAATCATGGGATTAGCTATTGGAGGTATAATTGCTAATTGGTTAGCAGTAGATAGATTTAAATTATATGACTGATGATGATAAGCAATCATTATTAAAAGAAAGAAATAAATAATATAAAACAACTAAATAGTAATATAAAATAGTGGTGATAACAATGTTACAGCAAATGGGTAAAACTGCTAAACTTGCTTCATATCAACTAGCACAATGTCCTACCGCAATGAAAAACAACACGTTGATGGTTATTGCTGATTTATTAGAACAGCATAGCGCAAGTATACTCATTGCAAATGAAAAGGACATCCAAGCGGCAAAAAAACAAAATTTAAACGAAGCCATTTTAGATCGTCTACTCTTAACACCCAAACGATTATCATCTATTGCCAATGATGTCCGTAAAATCATTTCATTAACTGATCCTATTGGTCAAATCATTGATGGTTCTACTTTAGAAAACGGCTTAAAGTTACACCGTCACAGAGTACCACTTGGCGTTATTGGTGCGATTTACGAGGCTCGACCAAATGTAACAATTGATATTACAGCTCTTTGTTTAAAAACAGGCAATGCCGCAATACTTCGCGGGGGTAAAGAAACAATCAATACTAATATGGCCACAATTTCTGTTATTCAAAAAGCGTTAAAACAAGTTGGTTTACCCCAGACAGCTGTTCAATGTATTAATAATCCTGATCGTAAATATATTCATGAGTTACTTAAACTCGATAAGTATATCGATATGATTATCCCCCGAGGTGGTGCATCTTTACATAAATTATGCCGTGAACATTCAACAATACCCGTCATTACAGGTGGTATTGGAGTCTGTCACATTTTTGTTGATGAAAGTGCTGATGTTGATAATGCTCTACCAATTATTGTCAATGCCAAAACTCAGCGTCCAAGCACTTGTAATACGCTTGAAACGTTACTAGTCCACCGAAATATTGCGGAGCAGTTTTTACCAAAACTTTGTCAGGTCATGGCAGATAATAACGTCGTATTACATACTGACCAAAACTGTTATGAAATATTAAAAACAGGTAATGCAACTATCCTACCAGTAAAAAATGAAGAATTACGGCAAGAATGGTTATCAAAAGATTTAAACGTGATCATTGTTGATTCACTTGAATTGGCTGTAGAGCATATCCGCGAGTATGGTACGGGGCATTCGGAATCCATTCTCACGCGTAACTTGCTTAATGCAGAACAGTTCGTAAATCAGGTTGATGCAGCTGCAGTTTATGTCAATGCATCAACACGTTTTACTGATGGTGGGCAATTTGGATTAGGTGCAGAAGTAGCAGTTAGTACACAAAAACTACATGCACGCGGACCAATGGGACTCGAAGCTTTAACTACCTATAAATGGATAGGTTATGGAGACAATTTAATTCGTCAATAATAAAATTCTGTTTAATATAACTGTTCGGACATCCCGAACAGTTTTTATGCTTAACCAAACTAATCAAAATTACGCATTAATAATGCATAATTTAAATCGATTTCTTCAGGAATCGGAATATAAACAATATGACCATCACCTAAACCAGCAGAAACAGGTTGTCCTTTTTTGTTTTCCATTCGCTCAATCGTGAAAGTTTTATTACCTTTCGGCGTCATCATTTCAACGCTATCCCCAACAGAGAATTTATTTTTTACGATAACTTCAGCCAATCCATTTAATCGCTCACCACTAAACTCACCAACAAATTGTTGCCTTTCCGAAACTGAATGGCTATGTTCGTAGTTTTGCATTTCTTCATGCTTATGGCGACGTAAAAATCCTTCCGTATACCCTCGATGAGCAAGTGCATTAAGCTCTTGTAACAAGCGAGGATCAAAAGGTTTACCTTCACTCGCCGCATCAATAGCTTGGCGATACACTTGTGCTGTTCTTGCACAATAATAAAAAGATTTAGTTCTTCCTTCAATCTTGAGCGAATGTACACCAATTTTTGTTAAATCATCTACTAGTTCCACTGCTCTTAAATCCTTTGAGTTCATAATATATGTACCATGCTCATCTTCGTAAGCTTGCATATATTCACCTGGGCGACCTGATTCTTCAAGCATAAATACTTTACTAGTAGTTTGACCAATTCCTAATGTTGGTTCAACTTGTTTTACCGAGATCGGTTCACATTTATGTACAATTTGCCCCACTTCGTCTTCTTTACCCTCAGCAACTTTATATTTCCAACGGCAAGCATTAGTACATGTCCCTTGATTTGAATCACGCTTATTAATATAGCCCGAAAGCAAGCAGCGCCCAGAATATGCCATACACAATGCCCCATGGATAAACACTTCTAACTCCATTTCAGGAACTTTTTCACGGATTTCAGCAATTTCATCAAGTGATAATTCACGCGATAAGACGACTCGAGTTAATCCCATTTGATGCCAAAATTTTACTGTTGCCCAGTTAACAGCATTCGATTGTACAGATAAGTGAATTTCCATATCAGGAAAATGTTCGCGAACTAACATGATTAAACCTGGATCTGACATGATAAAAGCATCAGGTTTCATATTTACAATGGGTTCTAAATCACGAATAAAAGTTTTTAACTTCGAGTTATGCGGTGCTATATTCACAACTACATAAAACTTCTTACCTTGAGCATGTGCTTCGTTAATACCAATTGCTAGATTTTCATGATTAAATTCATTATTACGAACTCGTAAACTATATCGCGGTTGGCCGGCATAAACAGCATCTGCACCATATGCGAAAGCATAACGCATATTTTTTAAAGAACCGGCAGGGGAAAGTAATTCTGGTTTTGCATATAAATTTGTCATTAAAAATGCCTCTGATTTCAGGTCAGTATTACTTATAAGTAATAGGTTAAGCAAAATAGGATGGGCATTTTACGCTTTAGCCTATCTGTTGGCAAATTTATTATATTCCAAGCTATAAAAAACTTTCAGTTATTGCTTTTCTCGACACTTCTCACTTTATTTAAGTATGATAAGTTAGGTTTTGTTATTCAATAATGGTAAATATTCATCCCATCGGTATTCTCTAATTGGCATGGGATTAACCTCTTTAAAATATAAAACTAATGCAGGTTTAATACCATTCCAATTATCCACAAACTCATATCTAACAAGTTTACCATTTTTGATTAACTTCTTTGCTTTTGCATGATAATTAAAGTAGCCCATAAATAATGTTAATAAATTAGCTTACAAAATTAAAAAATAAATATAACTGAAAAAAGTAAAAATTGATTAATTTAAAAAATGGAGGCGCGTCCCGGAGTCGAACCGAGGTAGACGGATTTGCAATCCGCAGCATGGCCACTCTGCCAACGCGCCTTGGAGGTCTATCTGAATAGGTTGCAAATAGTATCACTGGCTTGACTAATCGTCAAGATTAAATAGATTATAATTACAGCAGTCACTTTATTTTTAACTAAATTTTAAATAATCGACTTTTTTGACAAAATTTTAGTAGCCCAATACATACCAAATAATGATAAGTTTAAAAGTTAATACTAAAATTAGTCAAAACTGATTAAAATTATATAAATAACATGTACCATAAAAATATTTTCTATTTTTTATACTAATTTTATATACTTGTGTTAACTATATTTCATATTATAGGCCTAATTATGATTAATTTAAAATTCAGAGAAGTAAAAAAAGACTTGTCTTCCAAAGAATTAAAGGTCGCTCTGTACATTATGGATCACTCACAAACCCTAAAAAATATGAGTATTCAGACCTTAGCAAAACTTAACCATGTTAGTACAAGTACTATTTTACGTTTGTGTAATAAATTAGGTTATAACGGTTTTAGTGATTTTAAAGTTGACTTGATTTCATCCTCTCCACAAAAACTAAGTGCTGATATTTTACAAGATGATATAAATCTTAATGATACTTTGATAGATGTAAATAGAAAGGTGCAAGCAATGGAAAAATCATCTATCGATGAAACTCATTCAATGATCAAACCTAAAGAGCTAGATAAAGCCATAGATCTAATAATTGCTAGTAATAAAATTATTATTTTTGGTAGCAGTAGCAGTGGTTTAGTCGGTAAAGAGCTTGAATACCAACTTATTAAAATAAAAAAAGATGTTAATTGTCATTTTGACGCACATATTCAAAAAAGTATTGTCAGTACCCTTGATAAAAATGATTTAATTATAATTATATCTCACTCAGGAGAAACACCTGAATGTATTGAGTTATTAAAATTAGGACAAGAAAATAAAGTACCATCAATTGCTATAACTAAAATGGGACAAAGCCAAGTTTCTATGCTAGCTGATATTATATTGAATACTACATCTACAGAACATGTTTCACGTTTAATTCCTATTCGATCTAAAATTTCGCAAATTTCAGTTATCAATATGATTGTGACTAATTTATTTATACGCAAATATGACAAACGTTTGTTATTACAAACTCAAAATAGAGAAGAACGCAAGTACCCTCATCGGTAATATACTCACAGCCATTTAATAATATTTTAGCTATCTTCACAATGATATAGTATTTAATTATTTCATAATAGCTACGATCTTCCTCTTTTTATCTATCAAACTAATAACTCCTATAGAAATTAAAGAAACTTCACAAAACATTTTATTTGTTAAATAGTTACAATTAAACATGATCTAAATCACAATTTTTTAAAAATTTTAAAAAAAATTGATGACTAAAATTAAGTATAGATGTAATTTTATTACTAAATAAATTTAAAACTAAAGTAATAATGTTACATTAAAAATAATTAAAAAGGAAATTGATAATGCATAGACAATTGCCCGTTATTTTAGCTAGCCATGGCTCATTTGCACAAGGTGCACTTGATTGTGCTCAAATGCTAATAGGTAAACAACAAAATATCCGTGTGATATCTGTTCAAATCGATAGCAATATCGAAGAATTACGCCAACAAATAGAGGAAAGTTATCAAGCGCTCAACCAAGGTGACGGTGTAATTATCCTTGTTGATATTATAGGTGGTACACCATGTAATTTGGCGGGAGAATTACTTTTTAAACATGAAGGAATTTTACTTTTTTGTGGATTTAATATTCCAATATTACTTGAAGTTTTAAATAATCGAGAAGGTACACTTAATAATGTAAAAACAGCGATTGAAGAAATATTTCCGCAAAGTTGTATTGATGTTGGACAAGTTTTAAATGCCAAATCTGAGCAATCTACTCTACTGTAAGGAGGTAACAATGCCAATAAATTTAACAAGAATAGATGACCGCCTTATCCACGGTCAAGTGATCACTACTTGGGTAAAAAATTATAATATTGAACAAGTCTTAATTATCAATGATAAAGTTGCAATGGATAAGGTTCAACAATCAGTCTTAACCATGTCTGCTCCTCCAGAATTAAAAGTATTGGTTTTTGGAGTACAACAGTTTATCGACATTATCAAAAAAACACCTATAAAAAAACGCACAATGCTACTTTTTACAAATAGTATAGATGTGAATAAGTTAATTGAAGGTGGTCTAGAAATTGAAAAACTCAATGTAGGAGGAATGCGAATGCAAGAAGGAAGACATCAGCTATCACGGGCGGTATCAGTAACTCATGAAGAGAAACAAGCATTTAAACACATTATTGAAAAAAATGTGAAAGTCGAAATTCAAATGGTACCAAAAGATCCAATTATCGAGCTAAAACCATTGCTTGATTAAACTTTAACAACTTTTTTGTTCATTAATTTGGAGGTTAACTTATGTTAACACAGGCTATTCTTGTCGCCTTTTGGGCGGGAATTTGTTCTATGGATGATGTCGGTCCACAAATGTTACGTCGACCATTATTGACTGGTACAATTGCAGGTATCATCATGGGAGACTTGGTTCAAGGGCTCATAATCAGTGCAACACTAGAGTTAATGTGGATGGGTATTGGCAATATTGGGGCTTATTCTGCGCCAGATATTGTAGCTGGTGCAATTATTGGTGTTTCACTTGGAATTACTACGGGAGGAGGAATTGCAACAGGGATTGCTTTAGGAGTACCAGTATCACTTCTGTGTCAACAATTACTTATTATCTGGCGTTCATTTGCTTGTTTTCTTAATCCATGGGCAACACGGGCTGTTGAAAATGGTAATTATAAAGCACTAAGTAAAGTTCATTTTTTCTCAACTCCTGTATGGTTTTTGATTCGTGCTGTACCTTGTTTTATAGCCATTTACTTTGGTAGTGATCTTATTAAAACAATTTTAGATGCTATCCCACAAAGTATAATCACTGGTATGGGGGTTGCTTCTAAACTAATTCCTGCTGTCGGTATTTGTATTTTATTATTGATGCTATTAAAAGGCAGAATGTGGTTTTTTTTCCTCCTTGGTTTTATGTTAACTACTTATCTAAAATTACCAATTATCCCAATCACTTTTATCGCCTTAGCTTTTGCCGTACTGTATGACATGGCATCAATGAGCAGCAAAAATAATAATGCATATAAACAAGATGATAAATCTGCATTAAATAATAACATTGAAGAGGATTATGACCTATGATAAATGAAAAAAAAATAACAAAGAAAGATCTTAATCGCATTTTTTGGAATTTACAAACAATGTCTTTTTCTTATAACTATGAAAAAATGCAAATGATCGGGTTTGCGCATTGTATGACGCCAGTATTGGATAGGCTTTACCATGATGCTGATAAAGAAACTCGTGTTCGAGCAATGAATCGTCATTTAGAATTTTTTAATTGTCAAATCAATGCTAACGCACTAATTTTAGGCGTAACCGCAGCAATGGAAGAAAAAACGAAAGAAGACGAAAAAGAAGCTGTTGTTTCTGTGAAAGCTGGTTTAATGGGACCATTTGCAGGATTAGGAGATAGCCTATTAAAATTCACTTGGATGCCAATTTGTGGCAGCATTGGAGCTGCTTTTGCTCTACAAGGTAATATTATTGGACCAATTTTAATGTTCCTAATCTATAATATAGTCAATATATTAACTAAATATTTCTTTATTCATTACGGATATAATAAAGGTGTTGATCTAATTGAACAATCCAAAAATTCAAACATTATTCAACGAATAAGTAACTTAGCTAATGTAGTCGGAGTTATGGTTCTTGGCTCTTTAATTGCAACAACGGTTA
This sequence comes from Gilliamella sp. BG1, assembly GCF_046635625.1. Classification (NCBI taxonomy): domain Bacteria; kingdom Pseudomonadati; phylum Pseudomonadota; class Gammaproteobacteria; order Orbales; family Orbaceae; genus Gilliamella; species Gilliamella sp. BG1. Next base: position 24,848 of record NZ_JBIDFG010000004.1, read on the forward strand.
AAGTATCTACACCATTGGCGATTAATGTCGGTGAGCAATCAGTAAAAATTCAGGAAATGTTTGATAAAGTAATGCCTAACTTTTTAACCTTAATGTTTGCTTTAGGCACATTCTTTTTAGTAAAAAAATTTCAAGGTAAATATACAGTTACATTAATTTTAAGTGTAATGGTAATAGGTGTAATTTTGTCGGTATTTGGAGTTTTAAAATAAGGATGTAACATGAAAAAACAAATTGAAACAGCATCGGTTATCCGTAATAAACAAAATAAATTAAAAATCTCATTTAAAATTAGCAACAATATGCCCGTAGATTTATATTGGACAGATGAAGCCAATATCAATACATCTAATAAAACATTAATAAGTAAAAATATACAAAATGATTTCACTATTGACGATCCTTTACAAACAAAGCGACGAATTTATTTGATATTACAAACTCAAGAACATGATTCATTTTTATTTGGAGAACGTACTCTACCTATTGCAGGCTTAAATAACTTTCGTGACTTTGGCGGTTACTTAGGAAGTAATGGTAAACGAGTAAAATGGGGAAAGCTATATCGTTCTAATCACTTATATGGATTGAAACCTAATGCTGAAAGTTATATTCGATCACTTGGTATCAAGACTATTATAGATTATCGTTGTGCTAACGAAATCAAAACTAGTCCAAATACTTTCATCGGTGAACAAAATACTTTTAATTTAGATGCTTCAGCGCAAACAGCTGAACTTGCTGCTCAATTTGCTGCCGACCCTAGTGATGAAGATCGTGCACTAATTGAAAGCGTACTACACGATATTCCTAAGGAATTAGTTAATGGTAAAGGCATACAAGTTCTTGAACAATATCGTAATTTTGTATTAAGTGACAAATCGAAAAATGCCTATAAACAGATGCTTCAAATAATGTTAGAACCAAACAATAGCCCAAACATACAACATTGTCGAGGAGGTAAAGACCGCACAGGTTATGGTGTGTTATTATTACAAGTAATGTTAGGAGTATCAGAGGAAGACATTATTTATGATTACATGTTAACACATCAAAATCGTTTAGAACGAAACAAAATAAAAATGGCTGCATATCGAAAAATTACGGATAATGAAGATGTGTTAGGTTATTTATTGAGTTTAATTGATACGCGTGAAAGTTTTGTTATTGAAATTCTCAATACTATGAAAGAAGTTGCTGGCACTCCAGCTAATTACATCAAGCAAGAATTAGGTTTCACAGAGCAAGATTTTAAAACTATGCAAAAGAATTATCTAGAAGATTAATATAACTTTTATTAATAATAAAGCGCAATATTTATTGCGCTTCCATTTTTTACATACAATAGAATAACAAATTATTCTGATGTTTCGGGATATTTATAGATCCAGGTAATATCTGGATAATTAGCGAATGCATTTGGAAATAAATAAACACCACTTAGAAATGGAAAATTAATTGACTGCCAATTAACATTAAAATTAGGTTGAAATTTGATGATGGAATCAAAAAGTAACGTTGTACAATAAAGATGTGGCTCTTCACGGGGGGCTAATATGAAAGCTTCACCTTGCTTTGTTAAAAGATCATTAACAATTTGTTGTTGTTGCTCATTAGATATAAAATTAGGTCTTGCTATAGCATATGTTTCGGCTAGTTCTGGCGTTATAAACTCTGCTAAAGTTGATACAATAACTTGGTTAGGATGGTACTCATCATCGTTGGTCGTAGCATGAATAATTCTAATTTCTGGATTGATTGATATAATCATACCAATATGTGAAAAATTACTACCACCTAATTGATTGACTATAAGACTATCGGTTTGTATACCTTTTCTAAAAATCCAATCGCCAACTTTTACTGAATGTGGTGTTTCGGTGGTTGGATTTGAAAAATGAACAGTATCATTAGCTAGAGCAAAATTTACTAGCATCATAATTAACATCATACAAAGATAATAGCAAGATCTCATCAAAAATCGTTTCTTAATAAAAAAGGGTAATCACTATTTACCCTTTTTAGATTCTTCTAAAAACATAATCTATATTGACAATAATATAGCTATTTAAGATTAATTAGCCATTTACCATCAGCTTTAATCACCGATATGTTTTTTTCCTCTTTTTTAGTAGCATCTTTAAAGATAACAGTAGTGCTAACTATTGCCATATTTTTTTCATCATTAGTATATTTTACGAGTTCAGATTCGACTTTATCAAGTCCTCCATGTTCATCAGCAAATTGTTTACCTCGCTGTAGTGCTTCTTGCATTTTGCTTTTAACGAACATTCGCATATCCATACCTTTGTTATCATCATCTTTAGGAAAATTGATGAGATTTATAACAGTATCTGAATCACCTTTGTAGATCGCTGAGATAAATTTTTCTGCTACTTGTTCAGGAGAATCATCATTCGAGCATGCTGTTACCATAAGTGCTAATAAGAAAATGCTTAAAAACTTTATTACTAATTTCATTTTTATTTCCGTTCCTAATATTATTTATGTTTAATATTAATATGTTAAAATTATGCTCCTAAATTGAATCCACAAAAAGAATCACAGAAAGCGACAAAATAATACTATATAATCAAATAATTGCAAAGTAATATGGAATAATAACACTATTTAAAATTTAAAAGGATATCTTGCCAACTTTGATCTAACTTAGCTTCAATAATCATTGGTTTATGTTGGATTGGATGTTTGATTTCAAGTTTGCTTGCATGTAACATCAATCGTTTGATATTAAAATAAGTTGCAAATGCACGATTCTGATGTAAATCACCATGTTTGCTATCCCCCAATATCGGATGGAAAATATGTTTCATATGGCGACGTAGTTGATGTTTACGACCGGTTTGTGGTTTTAATTCAACAAAACTATACCTTGCTGTTTCAAATTTGCCAACCTTAATCGGAACTTCAATTTTGCTGATAGATTTGTAAAATGTGACGGCATCTTGTGCTGGTTTATTCTTATTAGTAAATTTATCTGCAATTTTATCTAATTCTTCAACTAAAGGGTAATCAATCACCGCTTCCCCCTCAACATAACCGCGCACAATCGCATGATACGTTTTTTCAATTTGTTTTTTTGCAAATTCTTCTGACATAATTCTTGCTACATCACTAGAAAGAGCAAACAACAAAACACCAGAGGTTGGTCTATCTAGCCTATGTATAGGGAAGACATGTTGACCGATTTGATCACGCAATGTTTGCATCACAACAACTGTTTCAGTTTTATCTAACCAACTGCGATGCACAAGCCAACCAGATGGTTTGTTAATGGCAATTAAGTCATCATCTTGATAAAGAATTTCAAACATAGAATATTTATTAAAATATCAATTATAAAAAGAGTTCTTCAAGCTCTTTAGCTATATTAGGGCCATTATTATCACCAATGGCATAATTTGCTTTGGCTTTCACTTCATCATCAGCATTACCCATCGCAATCCCTAATCCAGCAATAGATAACATACTTATATCATTATAACTGTCACCAAAAGCGACTATTTCGCTTAAATCAATATTTTCGTACTCTGCCCAGTGAGTTAACCCATTTCCTTTGGTATTTCCTTTAACTGCTACATCTGCTCGATTTGACCAAGACCATTCACACGAAAACATACCTAAGGAATCAACTGCATTTGAAAATTGTTGTAAAGCAGGTATATTATGACTACTTGTTGCAAATTTAAAAATAGCGTCAGATTGCTCAATAACTTTTTCAAAATCATCTACTTTTTTAATTTCAGGTTGTAAAAACTCAGGCAATGATTTAACCCACTTAAAAAAGCTTTCTAGATGATCATCTAACAATTCATAAGTCATCATTTTATCAGTATAAATTAATGTATGAATACCATATTGATTGACAAGATTTAGTAGCATTCGAGCCTGATCTTTCGTCATTGGTTTAGCGGCAAAAGCGTTTTGTTTCTCAAAATCATAGATATAAGATCCATTACAACAAATTGCCGGGGTTGATAATTTGAGCTGATAGTAATAAGGATAAATTACAGAATGATGCCGCCCTGAAACTAAAATAACTTTCACACCTTTAGCTGTAATTTTTTCAATGGCCGCTATTGTTTCTGGTAAAATTAAACGATTGCCGGCTAACAACGTACCATCCATATCAAAGGCTACGGCTTTATACTTCATATAATACCTCTTTTCATTTCTGATCTTAGCTATAAAGACTGGCTAAGTACTAAAAGTTCAATAAAATTATAATTCTATTTTTTGACGACCAACAAACGAATGCGATAAGGTGGTACCATCTACCATTTCGAGTTCACCACCAACTGGAACACCATGAGCTATTCTTGTTGCTGTTACATTAAACTCTGCACACATTTGCGCAATATAATTAGCTGTTGCATCACCTTCGACGGTGGGATTAGTGGCTAAAATAACTTCGCTAATCGACTCTGAAGATAGTTTTTTTTTCAATAAATCAAGACCTATATCACTAGGCCCAATACCATCTAAAGGTGATAAATGCCCTAATAATACAAAATAGCGACCACTATACTGCCCAGTTTGTTCAATGGCTACTATATCTGCTGGAGTTTCAACCACACAAAGCTGTTCACTACTTTGACGACGAGCATTTGCACAAATAGTACAGGTTTCTTGTTCGGTAAAAGTTCGGCATTCCTTGCAATGGCCGATATTTATCATTGCTTCATGTAGCTCATGAGCTAATTTAATGCCACCTTGTCGATTTCGTTGTAATAAATGAAAGGCCATTCGTTGCGCCGATTTTGGACCAACGCCAGGTAAACAACGCAATGCTTCCATAAGTGATTCTAATAATAGGCTTATTTGCATGAATTATTTGGTTTCCACATATTTGAGTTTTAAGATAATAATACCTTTTTTAAAAAATCTATCAAACAAGAATTATTCTATTGTTTAATTAACTAACGATAAAATCAAAAAGATTGCAGAAAATAAGTAGGTAGGATGTTACATAACGTACAATCTATGTTATAAAAGCACATATTCAAATATATAACATTATTATGTATAAATTTCTAGACTATCTTTTGTTCTTGCTACGATGATAACTTTTTGGTTCTTCACCTTTAAAAAGGCGCATAATGTTATTATTATGGCGAACAATAATCAAACAAGAAAGCATTGCAACTGGTAAAGTAAGCTCAGGTTTGAATAACCAAACATAAAATGGCGCCATAAGAAAACCAACAACTGCAGCCACCGAAGAATATCCTGTTATTAGTAAAGTAAGTAACCAAGTTAAAATAAAGCAACCTGTAAAATCAAACCCAATTGGAGCCATCATACCTAACGCAGTTGCAACTCCTTTTCCTCCACGAAAATGAAAAAAACAGGGGAAAATATGTCCTAAACAAGCAAAAATACCAATAATACCTAAAAAGAAAGGTGTAATACCAAGCCGATATGAAATATAAACAGGAATTGTACCTTTTAACATATCAAAGATTAAAACAAAAATGGCTGGTAATTTGCCATTGAGTCGTAAAATATTGGTTGCTCCAGGATTGTGAGATCCATGTTCTGAAGGATTAGGTAAATGCATGATGCGACTAATAATCATTGCACCAGAAAGCGAGCCCAAAATATAGGCGACTATGATCATCAATACAATTAGCAATGTCAAAATACAACCCCTTTCATCAACCACACCATGCTGATAATTGCACTTAAGAATCTTACCAAACTCGTCGCAAATCCAGTTTCTGTCTATTTTCAGTACTTATTTAACTATAATATTAATTAAAGTATATAAAAAGACTGGGCGTTGCTCCTCGCCCGTTCTTTATATGCTATATTAATAATAATTCTAGACTACTTTTTGTTTTTCCAACAACGGTTTTAAATATTTACCAGTGAAGGAATGTTTAGATTTCGCAACCTCTTCTGGCGTCCCTTCGGCAATAATTTCTCCGCCACCATTACCACCTTCTGGTCCTAAGTCCACAATCCAGTCTGCTGTTTTAACTACATCCAAATTATGCTCGATAACAACGATAGTATTGCCTTTATCTCGCAAAGAATGTAATTGCGTTAATAATTGTTTCACATCAGCAAAATGTAGCCCAGTTGTTGGTTCATCTAAGATATACAAAGTACGACCAGTATCTCGCTTAGATAATTCTTTTGCAAGTTTTACTCGTTGCGCTTCACCACCCGATAATGTTGTTGCTGACTGTCCAATGGTAATATAAGAAAGCCCAACATCAATCAATGTTTGCAGTTTGCGTGCTATCATTGGCACGGCATCGAAAAACTCGCGACCTTCTTCAACTGTCATATTTAAAATTTCGTTAATAGACTTTCCTTTATATCTGATCTCTAAGGTCTCACGGTTATAGCGAGCGCCATGACACTGATCACAAGGAACATAAATATCAGGCAAAAAGTGCATTTCAACTTTGATTAAACCATCACCTTGACAAGCTTCACAGCGTCCACCCTTAACATTAAAACTAAAGCGCCCTGGATTATAGCCTCGAGCTCGAGATTCTGGTACACCAGCATAAAGTTCACGAATAGAAGTAAAAAATCCAGTATAAGTTGCTGGATTAGAACGTGGCGTACGTCCAATTGGGCTTTGGTCAATCGCAATTACTTTATCAAAATGGTTAAGTCCTTTGATTGATTTATAGGGTGCTATTTCAGTTTTTTCTGCACCATTGAGTTCGTTTTGGGCAAGGGGATATAAGGTATCATTAATTAAGGTTGATTTTCCCGAACCCGATACACCAGTGATACATGTAAATAAGCCAACTGGAATATTTAATGTCACATCTTTAAGATTATTGCCGGTTGCACCAATAAGAGATAACATTTTTTTCTTATCGACTTTGGTGCGAATAGTTGGTATTTCAATTTTTTCTTTACCGGATAAATATTTTCCTGTTAAAGATGTTTTACATGCCATTATTTGTTTGGGTGTTCCCTGAGCAACAACTTCACCACCATGAACCCCTGCCCCAGGACCAATATCAATTACATAATCAGCAGCCATAATAGCTTCTTCATCATGTTCAACGACTATAACAGTATTACCTAAGTCACGTAAATGCGTTAAAGTGTCAATCAGACGAGTATTATCTCGCTGATGCAATCCAATAGAAGGTTCATCTAGCACATACATCACGCCAACAAGACCTGCACCAATTTGGCTTGCTAATCGAATACGTTGTGCTTCACCACCTGATAATGTTTCAGCGGATCTTGAAAGCGTTAAATAGTTAAGTCCAACGTTAATCAAAAATTGTAAACGATCGTTTATCTCTTTCAAGATTTTTTCTGCAATTTGAGCTCGTTGCCCTGTCAATGTCAATTTATCAAAAAAATCCTTGGCTTGTTGCGTACTTAAATCACTAATTGTTGGTAAATTTGTATCATTAATAAACACATTTCTTGCTGCCGTACATAACCTCGAACCATTACAACAAGGACAAGGTCGATGACTAATATATTTTGCTAGCTCTTCACGGATAGTTTGTGATTCAGTTTCTTTATACCGACGAGCTAAATTATTAATAATCCCTTCAAATGGATGTTTACGCTTAACCACATCACCACGATCGTTTGAATAAACAAACTGAATTTCGGTATTACCTGAACCATTTAATAAAATATTTTTTATCTTTTCAGGTAATTTCTCATACGGTTTATCAATGTCAAACTTATAATGATCCGCTAATGATTTTAGCATCTGGAAATAGTAAAAATTGCGACGATCCCAACCTTTAATCGCACCCGCAGCTAATGAAACTTCTGGCATCTGAACAATACGTTTTTGATCAAAATATTGTTGCACACCCAAACCATCACACTCAGGGCACGCACCAGCAGGATTATTGAACGAGAATAATCTCGGTTCTAATTCAGAAATACTGTAACCACAAATAGGACAAGCAAAATTAGCCGAAAACAAATATTCTTCAGCTTGTGGATCATCCAAATTGGCCACTTTAACAATACCATTAGTGATCGAAAGAACCGTTTCAATCGACTCTGCTAAACGAAGTTTTAAGTCGTCACGAATACGAAAACGATCAACAACAACTTCAATGGTATGTTTTTTTTGCAATTCAAGAATTGGCGGATCAGAAAGATCATATACATCACCATCCACTCGTACCCGAATATAACCACTAGCAGCAAGTTGCTCGAACAGTTTAACAAACTCCCCTTTACGCTCAGTAACCACAGGGGCAAGTAGCATATAACGATTATCAGTCGGTAACGCCATGATGCTATCGACCATCTGTGATATCGTTTGTGCAGCTAACGGTAAATGATGATTTGGACAACGAGGTTCTCCAATTCGAGCAAAAAGCAAACGTAAGTAATCATAAATTTCAGTGATAGTTCCTACTGTCGAACGAGGGTTATGCGAAGTTGATTTTTGCTCGATCGAAATTGCAGGTGATAATCCTTCAATATGATCTACATCAGGTTTTTCCATCAATGATAAAAACTGACGAGCATACGCTGACAACGATTCAACATAGCGTCGTTGCCCTTCGGCATATAAAGTATCAAATGCTAACGAAGATTTACCTGATCCAGAAAGACCTGTAATAACAACTAATTTATCTCTTGGAATGGTTACATTAATGTTTTTTAGATTGTGCGTTCTCGCACCACGAATATCGATATCTTTGATTGACATAGATCTCTTCTTTTTTGTGTTTTTAAACAAAATGGATAGAAAATTAACTGTATATTATACCAGTAACATTTGATTAAATATACAACTATATAGCTGAATATACTACTTGACTAATTTTATACTAAAACACAGTGTTACCTGAAACTTTTTGAAAAAAAATAAACTAAAATTTTTATTTCTACAGCAGAAAAAAACGGTCATTAATGACCGTCATTTGTTGATTTAACTTAGTATATCAATTTTGGAGTCGCATCAACAGGAATAATTGCGCCGCGATATTGTATAACCGTGCCAGCCACCAAATGCCCCTGTAATGCTGACTGAGAAGGGTTCCTTCCACTTAAACGAGCCCCAAGATATCCAGCACTAAATGAATCACCAGCGGCCGTAGTATCAATCACTTTATCTTTAGTGATTTTATTAGCAGGAACTTCAAAACGACCATCAGCAGAATCAATAATACAGTTATCACTGCCACGTTTAATAACAATTTCAGTTACACCAAATTGTTTTGTACGCTCAATAATTTGCTCATAAGGTAGCTTACCCCATAATAAATCTTCGTCATCTAATGTTAAAAATGCAATATCTGTAAAGCTAAGAATATCAGCATAAACACTACGAGCCAAATCAAGGCTACTCCATAAACATGGACGAAAATTATTATCAAAAATAACTTTACCACCATTAGCTTTAACACGTTTTAAAAGATCTAATAACTTAAGGATACTTTCAGCATCTAAAATAGCAATACTAATACCGCTCAAATATACATAATCATAATGTTCAATTTGCTGAATTATTCTATCTGTTTCAGTTGTTTTCAACCAAAATTTAGCAGCAGCATCATTACGCCAATAATAAAAAGACCGTTCACCATGTTCATCAGTAACAATAGAATAAAGCCCCGGCATTTTATCAGACATTCTTTGTACTAAATCTGTTTGAATGTTTTCTGTTTGCCAACAATCTAACATTTCTTGACTGAAGGGATCGGTACCAAGCCCGGTTACATAATGTATTGAAAAATCATTATCTTTTAGTAAACGAGACAAATAAATCGATGTATTAAGCGTATCACCACCAAAACCACGCGTAGTCGAATCCTGATTCATCGACAATTCAATCATACATTCGCCAATAACAGCTATTTTTGTAGCCATATTATACTTATCATCTTTAACCTTTTTATAAATAATCTAACGCGATTTTTACCACAACTTTGCGAACTGTTTCGATATTATTATCAATTGCACAAAGCGGTTTATGCACTTCATTAGGTAAAAACACGATAAAATCATTTGGGTGTAATATCAACAAGGTCTCTTCTTTTGGTGTTTCGATAAAGGCAATATCATTTTCTACTAATTTATTATCTAACACTTTGGTATACGGAGGTAACGTACTTACTGCCATACCCTCTTGCCCAACTAAAACAATCTGAACGTCAATATATTTTTCATGATATTCTGGATCAGCATCGTGGATATATCGCGATGCACTATCTGACACCATAAAAAACATATTATCACCATCAATATCGTAACGCCCCACAGGCGTGTTATTATTGACATTATCTTTAATATATTCAATTGATTGCTTAATTTTTTCGGGTAAATAAGGAACTAACCCTAAATGATTAATATTACCTAAAATCATACCAAATTATCCTTAAAAATATTGATGAAAATTAATACAAATAACCAAATTAGTTGTAACTAACTTATACTATGATAAATTTAATTAGATTGATAAAGAGTATATACATAAGTCACTTATTTTCGTAGATTATTTGACATATTTCTTCACATTCGTTTGTTTTCATCACGTTGATAATATGTGATAACTGTGATTTAAATATAGGTTGTTGAGTTATTAATTGTTCGGCCTTTTCAATGATTGCGGTCTTTTTCGATTCTGGGATAAATTTTGCGTAATTTTCAGCTGACTGTTCTAATGTGGTGATAATATCCAATTTAGATTGTTCAGTTAAACAGTCTGGTAAAGCAATCCACTTAAATCCACCGTAGTAATATTTTAACATTTCTGATTGCATCATTTTCACACTATACTGTATGACTCCACCTCTTTCATTATCGGGAAGTTCTTTATAAAACTGATTAATATGGGGAGATATTGCCGCAAAATATTTTATATTAAAAGTACTTAATAAAATAATTTCTTGTTGAAATCGTTTTAGGTTATTCGTTAGATCTTGGCTGGTTATTTCGTTTGATTTATTTGATGAAAAGGTTAAATAAATCTCAACTATATGGTTGATATAATTGGTTATATCTAATTTCTCATCTATTTTATCTTTTGAAAAATTCTCAAGAAGTTTGGGATCAGTAAATTGGCTAAGAATTTCTTTTCCTTCTTTTGTATATAACCTAGGTAATGTTTTTTGCGCTTCAAATTTTTTGGTTAATTGATAGAGCCTCGTGCGTTCTGAGTGATAATTTAAACCTGTAGCATTCGCAAAGCAACTAGTTAAAATTAATATGACACTTATTATTAACTTCATCATTTGTTATTCCTTATTTTATAATTGTCAAAATTTGGTTACTTAGCCTTGGCAATTTGCGCTTTTAGCATGGCTAGTCTACTTTGCCCTTGTTGCATTTTTTTTTCAGGTGATAATTCGTTACGCTGATCTTGCCACTCCAAGTCGTCTTGTGGCAGTTCTAATAAAAATCGACTCGGTTCAACTTGAAGGGTTTCGCCAAATTGTTTACGTTGCCGGCTAAAAGAAAAAGTCAGTTCTCGTTGCGCCCGAGTAATACCAACATAAGCTAAACGGCGCTCTTCTTCAATGTTATCTTCATCAATGCTAGTTTGATGAGGTAATAAACCTTCGGACATGCCAATCAAGTAGACATAAGGAAACTCTAATCCTTTAGATGCATGTAGTGTCATAAGTTGTACTTGGTCGAGTTCTTCTTCGGACTCGTTACGTTCTAACATATCACGCAAAGTAAATCTCGCGACAGCTTGTTCAAGTGTCATTGCTTCATCAATATCATCACCTTGCAACATATCATTTAACCAACTGACCAATTGTTCTACATTCCGCATACGCATTTGCCCTGATGTTGGGGATGATGAGGTTTCATAAATCCAGCTCTCATAATGAATCCCGTGTAGAAGTTCATAAATAGCTTCCATGGGTTCAGTATGAGATTTTTGAATAAGGGCATCAAACCATTGTATGAATTCTTGTAATGACTCCATACGTTTACCTGAAAGCAATTGGGTCAACCCCATATCATGGCTTGCTTGATATAAACTAACACCTCGATGATTAGCCCATTCGCCAAGTTTTTGAATAGTTGCTGGACCAATTTCTCGTTTTGGTGTGTTGATAATACGAATAAACGCATTATCATCATCTGGATTAGTTAATAATCGCAAATATGCCATTAAATCTTTAATTTCAATTCGAGCAAAAAATGATGTACCGCCAGAGATTCGATACGGTATCCGATATTGCATGAGTATCTTTTCAATTAGTCGTGCCTGATGATTGCCACGATATAAGATAGCGTATTGACCATATTGACTGTTATGCGCAAAACGATGGCCAATAAGGTGATTAATAACTTTTTCGGCTTCATGCTCTTCGCTATCGGCTGAAATAACTTTTAATGTTTCACCATAACCCAGTTCTGAGAAAAGTTTTTTTTCAAAGATATGTGGATTATTTTCGATTAAGATATTCGCCACTTTTAAAATTCGACCCGATGATCGGTAATTTTGTTCTAATTTGATCACTTCTAAATTAGGAAAATCTTGTTTAAGTAATACTAAATTTTGTGGTCGTGCACCACGCCAAGAGTAAATAGACTGATCATCATCACCAACAACAGTAAATTTAGCTCGGTTACCAACTAGTAATTTGATAAATTCGTACTGACTTGTGTTTGTGTCTTGATATTCATCAACCAACAAATAACGAACTTTGTTTTGCCATTTTTCGCGAACTTCTTCGTTGGTTTTTAATAAGAGTGTGGGCAATAATATAAGATCATCAAAATCTAATATACTGCAAGCTTTTAATTGTTTTTCATACAATTGATAACAGTGAGCAAATAGTTTCTCTTTATTCGTCTGCGCTCTTGCCATCGCAATAGTTGAATCAACAAGATCATTTTTCCAATTTGAGATTGTTGAGCGTAATTGATTAATTAGATCCTTATCATCTTCTAACCATTGATGAGTTAGTTCCTTGAGTAGCGCTGTTTGATCATGATCATCAAATAATGAGAAATTAGATTTAATTCCCAGATGAGTATACTCTCGGCGAATAACATCCAATCCTAGCGTATGGAATGTTGATATTTTAAGCCCTCTTGCTTCTTGTTTACTAAGTGCTTGGGCTATACGTTCTTTCATTTCGCGTGCGGCTTTATTCGTAAAGGTAACCGCAACAATATGGCGTGGTAAATATTCTTTAACACGAATTAAATAGGAAATTTTGTTAATGATAACCCGAGTTTTGCCAGAACCTGCCCCAGCTAAAACAAGGCAAGGTCCTGAAACATATTCAACGGCTTTTTGTTGACTTGAATTTAAACGCACAGAATAAAACCATTAGGAAAAATGTGAGCTAGTATATAACGATATACTAGCAACGCGCAATTAGCGTCATTATTGAGCAAATATAATTGCTATTTTTTAAATATTATTTGATGAATGTTAAAGCCTGTTCAACAACCTCGATCCCTGCCCCTTTTTTATGCGTATTTTCGCTAAGATAGCGCCGCCATTGCCTTGCTCCTTTACGTCCATTAAATATACCTAAAGTATGCCGCATAATATGGTTAAGTTGCGCACCTTGCATTAGCTGTTGTTCGATATAAGGGTAAAGTGCTTGAATAGCAGATAGAGGATCAATGACGGGAGCATTTGTGCCAAAAATTTGCGTATCAATTTCAGTAAGTAACACTGGATTTTGATATGCCTCTCGCCCAACCATTACACCATCAACATGCTGTAAATGGCATTTTATTTCATCAATTGTTTTTATGCCACCATTGATGGCTATAGTTAAATTGGGATAATCTTGTTTCAATTTATAAACACGTTCATAGTCAAGTGGCGGAACCTCACGATTTTCCTTTGGGCTTAATCCTGATAACCATGCTTTGCGCGCATGTACAATAAATGTTTTGGTGTAAGGCATTACCTTCTCAATAAATTGACACAAAAAAGTATAGCTATCGCAATCATCAATACCAATTCTTGTTTTTACCGTGACGGGAATATCAACCTGATCTTGCATCTGAGCGATACAATCGGCAACCAAATTTGGATTTCCCATTAAACAAGCACCAAACATACCATTTTGTACGCGATCTGATGGACATCCTACATTTAAGTTGATTTCGTCATAACCACGTTCTTGCGCTAATTTTGCACATTGTGCTAATGCGTTAGGATCGCTACCGCCTAGTTGCAAGCTAAGTGGATGCTCTTCATTGTTGAAAGCTAAATAATCACCTTTTCCAAATAAAATTGCGCCTGTAGTCACCATTTCGGTATATAGCAATGCTTTTTTTGTTAAAATTCGATGAAAATAACGGCAATGTTTATCTGTCCAATCTAACATTGGGGCAATAGAAAAACGATTTAAACTTGAACTATTATGCAAAAAATTACCTCGACATTAATTTAAAAAATGCTATTTTATTCGCCACGTTCAAATAGAGCAATAATATAAGGAATAAAAATGAATACAAATCAAACAAATACAATTTCTTTTCAAATAACTGAATTATTAATAAAACATATGCGTTTTATCGCTACTATGCAACAAGTTTTTGGTGTTATTTTTATAATTGCTGGCGCTTTTACATGTCTAGGAATAATTACTGCTATTGTTGGCATCCCACAAATTTTTGCTGGAGCCAAACTTTTCAAATCGGGAAGTGCATTTAGCTTAGCTGCAAGTCTTCGAAAAGGAGACGATATCGTTGATGCTATAGAAAATATTTATGGCTATTGGAAATATTTTCTAATTACATTTATCGCTTCGATTGTATTTATTGTTTTATACATTGTAATTATTATTTCTATTCTTGTTACATACAGTAATGGTTATTACTAACAATTATTACTTTAATCTAAAGACTACTGATCTTCTAATTTTGGCACCTTTTCAAGTAAGTATCTAGTAGCATTGTTCTAGGCATAACGAGTTGCTATTGTTAATTTTTGGCAAGATTAAAATATGGCAACATCTTTATGCCTTTTGATTGAGAAATCAACAGTCTTAGTATTGTTAACAAAATTAAGGCGCACAATGTGCCTTAATAAATATGTTAACTATAAATATGGCTATTTAACTGTTTTTTCACTACGTGATAAGCCAATAATTCCTGAACGGACGGTTTCGATAATATTGCATGTTTCACGAATTGAGGATAAAAATGAATCTAGTTTTTCACTAGTACCCGATAGTTGTACAATATAATGTGTTGCAGTAACATCTACGATCGATCCTCTAAAAATATCGGCACAACGTTTAACTTCATCACGTGCTTGTGAACCTTTTGCTTCTACTTTTACTAGCATGATTTCACGCTCTACATGCGGGCCTTCGGTTAAATCATGAACACGGTAAACATTAACAAGTTTATGCAATTGCTTTTGGATCTGTTCAATCACATGCTCATCACCCGAGGTCTGAATTGTCATGCGGTGCATGGTTGGATCTTCAGTCTGCGCAGTGGTGATAGTTTCGATATTAAAACCACGTTGCGAAAACAAGCCGATAATTCGTGATAATGCGCCAGGTTCGTTTTCGGTTAAGATTGATAATATATAACGCATTAGGTTCTCTCCGTTTTACTAAGCCACATTTCGTTCATTGCACCACCTCGAACTTGCATTGGATATACATGTTCAGTCGCATCAGTCATAACATCAACAAAAACTAAACGGTTTTTGATTGCCAGTGCTTGTTTCAGTTTAGATTCTAGTTCCTCACGCTTTGTTATTACCATACCAACATGACCATAGGCTTCTGCAATTTTAGCAAAATCAGGTAGAGATTCCATATAAGAACTTGAATGGCGTCCAGAATAAATCATATCTTGCCACTGTTTAACCATGCCTAAGAAGCGGTTGTTCAAATTTAAAACCAGTACTGGTAAGCCATATTGCAATGCGGTTGATAATTCTTGAATATTCATTTGGATACTACCATCGCCTGTTACACATACAACGGTTTTTTTAGGATATGCCAATTTGACTCCCAGCGCTGCTGGCAAACCAAATCCCATCGTGCCTAGCCCACCAGATGTGATAAAGTGACGAGGTTTATCAAATGGGTAATAAAGCGCAGTAAACATTTGATGTTGACCGACATCGGTCGTCACAAATGCATCACCTTTGGTTAATTTATATAACACTTGTATCGCTTCTTGTGGTTTAATGCTTTGCCCTTCATGGTTATAAGCTAAGCAGTGACGTGATCGCCAGTGTTCTATCTGTTTCCACCAATCAATTAATGCGTCAAGATCACGTTCTGTATTTAACTCATCTAACATAGACAGCAACGTTTCAAGAACAACTTTTGCATCACCAACTACAGGAATTGAAGCAGATATAGTTTTTGAAATAGAAGTCGGATCGATATCAACATGAATAATTTTGGCTTTTGGACAATATTTTTCAACATTATTGGTTGTTCGATCATCAAAACGTGCACCGATTGCAAAAATTACATCGGCATTATGCATGGCCATATTAGCTTCATAAATACCGTGCATGCCTATCATACCAAGATAATGTTTATCGGTTCCCGGAAAAGCACTAATACCCATTAACGTTGAAGCGACAGGTAAGTTTAATTTTTCTGCAAGTGTTTTAATTTCGCCACTAGCATCGGCGGCAATAACCCCACCACCAATAAATAACACCGGTTTTTTAGCCGATAACAACGTGGTTAATGCTTTTTTGATCTGTTTTTTATGACCTTGAATCGTTGGATTGTAAGATCGCATTAAAACTGATTTTGGATAATGATAATTATATTTGTTAGCTGGATTAACAATATCTTTTGGTAGATCGATAACGACTGGACCAGGCCTACCTGTCGAAGCAATATAAAATGCTTTTTTGATGGTTTCTGGAATATCTTTACTATCTTTGACTAAAAAACTGTGTTTAACAATCGGACGCGAAATTCCGATCATGTCACATTCTTGAAATGCATCATTACCAATTAGGTTACTGGCAACTTGTCCAGACAATATAACCAGTGGAACCGAATCCATGTAAGCTGTTGCAATACCAGTAATAGTGTTTGTTGCCCCAGGGCCTGATGTAACTAAAACAACGCCAACATTCCCTGTTGCTCTAGCATAACCATCGGCCATATGTACCGCAGCTTGTTCATGGCGAACTAATATATGTTCAATACCACCTAACGTGTGAATGGCATCATAAATATCAAGAACACTACCACCGGGATAGCCAAATATCTGTTTTACTCCTTGGTCAATCAAAGATTGAATAACCATCTCTGCGCCTGACAGTTTTGCCATGGTTGTTGTCTCCAATGTAACTGATTAGTCATTTAGTGGTTTATTTTGCATCAACTTATAAACAAAATCAATTAAAGTCAATTAACTAAGTGTTTTACTGAAAAAATTATCCACAAATAAAATTATTTTTTAAAATATTATGAATAATATCCGTAATCTATCTATTTTATTTAAATATTGCTAATTGATTTTATTGTTATTTTTTTATTTTTTATATAAACTCAGGAGATGAGTATTTCTAGCCATAACGGTACTAGGATTCTTCTTCACCCAAAGGTACAAATATGAGCAATATTTCTTCTAAACCAACCTCTCTTGCTGACTGGCAATTAGTTAAAGTTACAGGTGAGGATAACCGAGCTTTCTTGCAAGGTCAAATAACTAACGATATTAACCGACTTTCAGAAAAATCTACGCTTTATGCTGCTCATTGCGACAGTAAAGGCAGAATGTGGAGTACTTTATTGTTATTTCAACGAGGTAATGATATTTACTATATTGAGCGTAAAAGTGTTGTTAAAAAACAGATTGCCGAACTAACAAAATACGCTGTTTTTTCTAAAGTAACTATCGAACCAGTCGAAGATCTAAATATGGTCGGCTTGGTTGGAGATGCGATCCCCCCTGGAATCACAGAAAAATTAAGCGATAAAAACTGTTTTACTGAAAATAATATCACCTATATCAAACTACCTTTACCGCAAATGCGTGTTATTATGGTAACGCCGGAGCCTATTTCTGAAGATTTACATCCATGTAGCGACTGGCTAAAACTTGATCTGCAAGCTGGTTACCCTATCATTGATAATGACAATATGGCAATATTATTACCACAAGCCTGTAATTTGCAATCTTATGACGCAATCAGCTTTGAAAAAGGTTGTTACTGTGGTCAGGAAATGGTAGCTAGAGCGCAGTTCCGTGGAGCAAATACTCGTGGTATGTATGTTATAAAGGGCACGAGTGATGTTCTACCTAAAATTGGTAGTACACTTGAATATAAACTTGCCGGTGGTTGGCGAGAAGGGGGACTTGTGTTAGCTGCGGCAAAACTAGACGAAAAAGACGGTGTTTGCGTCCAAGTGGTACTTAATAATGGAATTGATTTAAATACGCCATTTAGAGTATATGGAAATGACAATAGCCGAATGACATTTTAATTGTCTGCGACTAATAAGCTGGGATAACACAACGTTTATTCCAGCTGTCGTTGAAATCTCGTTTTAACTTAGTTAGCAAGTTCTTGGTTAACTATTTCAACAAAATAGCTTACACCAGTTGTTAACACTTCATCATTAAAGTTAAAAGCTGGATTATGCAAATTAGCCCCTCTACCAGCGCCCAACCATACATAAACACCAGGGATTTTTTGTAGCATAAAAGCAAAATCTTCTGAACCCATTGAAGGGAGAGGATCAATAATTAAGTTATCTTGTCCCACAACTTGTTTAGCAGCTGCAATAGCAATATCAGCTTGTTTAGCGTAATTGATGGTAGCTGGGTAACGGCGTTGATAATCTACTTCCGCCTTGGCTCCAAATGTTGTGGCAATACCTGTTGCTATTTGTTTAATACGATTTTCAGCCATATCTTGTACTTGTGCACTAAATGTTCTAACAGTACCGCGAATAACCGCTTCCTGTGGTAACACATTCCAAGTATCGCCACTATGAATTTGCGTTACGCTAACTACCAATGAACTTAAAGGATCAGCATTACGGCTCACAATACTTTGTAATCCATTTACAATTTGCGTAGCTGTCAAAATTGTATCTTTTCCTAGATGAGGCGCAGCGGCATGAGCACCAACACCCGTTATTTTGATCTCAAATACATCATACGATGCCATCATTGGGCCATGATTAATATAAAAGTGATTTAACTCCATATTAGGTTGATTATGCATGCCATATACTGCTTCAATCGGAAATTGTTCAAATAAACCATTTTCAACCATTACTCTGGCTCCGCCTTCGTTTTCTTCAGCTGGTTGAAAAATAAGAACAACAGTACCAGCAAAATCACGGTGTTCACTAAGATATTTAGCCGTTCCTAGTAACATTGCAGTATGCCCATCATGACCACACCCATGCATTTTGCCAGAAATGGTTGAGCAATAATTAATATTATTTTCTTCAATAATATCTAATGCATCTATATCAGCTCGCAGAGCAATCCATCGTCCATCACGATTACCTTTAATAATACCAACAACTCCTGTTGGAGCAAAATCAGTATATAACTCGGTAATACCAAAGGATTGTAACTTTTCGATAATAAATTGCGTGGTTTTAACCTCTTCAAAGGCTGTTTCTGGATGGGCGTGAATATGATGGCGCCATGTTATCATTTCGGTTTTTAATTGATTAATACTATTAGATATCATAAGTAATTCCTTAGTAGGTGAATAACCTGCGGTTCAACAAACCTAGCTAACACTATAACGCGATTTTCACTTTTATAAAAATAACTATTTTTACTATGGATATCAATTTTAGTTATATATTGCATTTAATGAAAAAATAATACATTTATGCACTTTTAACACTTATTGATTAACAATAAATTGATTAAAACACCTATTTTCCTGAAACTTTTTAACAGAAATAATAAATCACATAACCAGAAATTAATAAGAAAGGACCAAATGGAATAACTTTTGATTTTGGTTCATTGATCACATATCGCAAAAAAAGAGAATATATAATCCCCAATAGGGAAGCAAAAAATAATAACATTGGTAATGATGTATAAGGCAACCAAGCACCAAGAGCGGCAAGCAATTTGATATCACCTCCCCCTAATCCCTGTTTTTTAAATACCAAATAAAATAAAGTAGCAGGTATTTTTAATAATAGATATCCCCAAAAGATACCTAGCAAAGCATCGGTTAAAACGATGTTTGCCAAATCAAAATAGGCAAGCATTACACCTGTCCACATTAATGGTTGGGTAAACAAATCTGGCAATAAATAGTATTTAAAATCGATTAAAGCTAAAAGTAAAAAATAACAACCAAGAATCATTAAAATACCGCTTTGATAATTGATGCTTTTATCAATATAGATAAAAGTAAATAAAACAGCGACAAATAATTCAACAATAAGATATTGGCATGAAATATTGGTATCGCAGTAATAACAACGTCGTTTTAATATTAACCAAGAAATAATCGGTATCAATTGCCAAGCTTTCAGCTTACTATGACAATGTGGGCAAGCAGATCGATGAAAACTAATTCGACATAAATATTGGTATGATGTCAGTGTTGGCAAATAACGATAATAAGCAACATAAACAAAGCTACCGATACAAAGACCTAAATAGTTAATAATAAATACTAACATTAGTGAATTACATCGCCCATTTGGAATATCGGTAAATACATAGCCACAATTAAACTGCCAATAATTAAAGACAAAACAAGCATTAATAATGGCTCAAATGCTTGCGATAAATTATCGGTTAAGGTTTGATTTTGTTCTTGATAATAAGTTGCTAATTTATCGAGCATTAAATCTAGTGTGCCTGACTCCTCTCCCACATGAATTAACTGTGAACATAAATTAGGAAAATATCGTTGCCCATGCAATACATGGCTAAATGAAAGCCCTTGCTCAATACCTACAATAATTTGCGAAATACTATCACGATAAAGAAAATAATTAGTAGTATTAGCCGCCGCAGTTAAACCAGTCAATAATGGTATACCTGCTTTTTGAGTGATTCCAATTGTTTGGAAAATCTGAGTTAAGCAAGTGGTTTGAATAATTTTTCCAATAAAGGGAAATTTTATTACTATCATTTCGATTTTACGTCGATAACGCACTTTTAAATAGCGCTGATAACAAAAATAACTAATAAAAAATACGATACACCAAATTAACCAGCTTTGTTGCAAATAACTCGAAAAATCAATAACACCTTGTGTAAAAGCTGGTAGTTCAGCATCGAAATTTTGATAAATATCTGAAAATTTTGGTAAAACAAATAATAACATCACCAAACTTGCCATCATTGCAATCAATAATAAAAACAACGGATAACGCGTTGCTTTTTTTATACTTTTTTGTAGTTTGATTGATTTTTCAAGCAATAATGCTAACTGCTCAAAGCTTTCATCAAGCTGTCCTGTCAGTTCGCCTGTTGCAATAATTTCGCAATACAGGGCAGAAAATACCGAAGAATGTTGGCGTAATACTTGAGATAAAAATTCGCCTTTAGCTATTTGTTGTTTAATATCAAGTAACAAATATTGCCAATGCGGTTTAGCTTGTTCTTGAGCAAGCAATTGTAATATATCAATAATAGATAATCCCGCCTTTAGCATGGTAGCTAATTGTTTGGTAATCATCAGCAGATCTGTACGATTAAAACTGTGTGGGGTGATAATTTTACCGGCTTTAATCTTAATGGCTATTTTACCTTGCAACAATAGCTGCCTTTTAATAGCCTGTGATGATTCGGCAATAATTTTGTGTTGATTAAAATCAACATCATACCAATAATAGAGCCGTTTCACGCTGTATCACCCAAGACTCGATTTAATTCAGCTAATGTTGTCACGCCCTGCCTCACTAATTTTTGTCCTGCTATTTTTAGCGAAGTCATATTTGAAGGTAAAATAGTTTGATTGGCTAATATTTGTTGTTGAATATCGGGCGTGATAACTAAAAACTCGTATACCCCAATTCGTCCTTTATAACCGCCAATACAATTTGGGCATCCTGAAGCTAAATAATGCGGTTCGTATTCATTGCCCAGCTTAACTAAATCACTCGCCACAACTTTGCAGTGTGAGCACAATTTTCGAACTAACCGCTGAGCAATAATTAATTTTAAACTTGATGACAATAGATAATTTTCTATCCCCATTTGCTTTAATCGTGTTATTGCCTCGACACTTGAATTAGTGTGCAATGTAGATAATACTAGATGCCCTGTTTGCGCAGCTTGAATTGCAATTTCGGCGGTTTCATGATCGCGAATTTCGCCAATCATCATTACATCAGGATCTTGCCGTAGTAAAGCACGCAATACAATAGCAAATGTTAAGCCAGCCTTGAGATTAATCGCAGTTTGATTAATACCCTCTAGAGGAATTTCAATGGGATCTTCGACACTACAGATGTTACGTTCGGTTTTATTTAACCGCTTTAATCCACTATATAACGTCACCGTTTTACCGCTTCCTGTTGGACCTGTAACTAAAATCAATCCTTGTGGGTAGTCTAAAATTTGTTTGAATGTTAACAGATCTGCATCCGTTAACCCTAAATCATTAATGGTTAATTCAGATTCATGATTATCCATTACTCTTAAAACAATTTTTTCGCCATTCATTACAGGCAAAGTGGAAATACGCATGGTATAACGATCAATAATGAGTTGACCATCTTGCGGTAATCGATGTTCAGCTATATTTAGTTGAGACATGATTTTTAATCTTGCTGTTATCTGTTTCGCTAATGCAAGGGGCGGGGATAACATATCGTGCAAAACACCATCAATGCGCATACGAATACGATAGCTATGTTGGTAAGGCTCAAAATGAATATCCGAAGCACGCTTATCTAATGCTTCAAGTAACAATTTATCGATACTTTCAATTAACTGTTCTTCTTGCATAAAGGTGGTTCCTTATTCGTCAATTATTAAATACAAACATTAGAATTTAAAAATATCTTCACAAGCACTGGTTAAACTGGTATCACTTGGCGATGTAGTACAAACTCGGCTCCAATCTAAATTGCCATTTGTAGCATTGATTGTTGGTGTTAGTGTAGTTGTTAACCCTGTTAAGGCGCTGGTTCCAACCAAGGTAATAACTCCGTTATTAACCGTAATAGAGGTAACATAATTTGATGTTCGACTCGCTGGTACGCCATTATTACCATTACTACAATTGGTTAAGCTACCTTGCTCTACAGCACAAATTTCGACAGCTGTTTTATACGAAGTCATCGTTTGTAACATATCGGTTAAGGCAGCTTTTTTTACATATCCCTGATAAGCAGGAACACCGATAGCAGCTAAGATAGCGATAACAATAATAGCAATCATAAGTTCAAATAACGTAAAGCCCGATTGATTAGACATAAATACCTCTATTTTTTAGTCAATGATTTAATCTAAGAGCCTTTATAGCAAAACAAAAAAATGGAATAATAATGAATAAGTAAGATTAGAAAGTAAAATCCTTAATGTAGTTAATTATTACGTTGTATGTTCAATTTTTGCGAAGCAAATCGCAAAATAGACAAATCCATACATCGGTTTATCAAATAAGTGGAGTCACTATGTCCCTAAAAATTGTTAATGGCTGGTTACAAGGTATAAAGCAAGTTGTTTCGCCTTTTTATAATGAACGACCTATTAATAAACCGATATCACTACTTGTTATTCATAATATAAGCTTACCGCCCAATGAATATGGAGGTCCTTATGTTGAGCAATTATTTACTGGTCGGCTCGATCCCAACCAGCACCCGTACTTTGCTTCGATTCATCAACTTGAAGTATCAAGCCATCTGTTTATTCGACGTGATGGTGAAATTATTCAATTTGTTCCATTTGATAAACGTGCCTGGCATGCAGGAAAATCAGCATTTGAAGGGAAAGAAAATTGTAATGATTTTTCGATCGGCATCGAAATGGAAGGATGTGATAGCGATAATTTTACCGAACAACAATATCAGCAATTAGTAAACGTTACGTTATTATTACAACAAACTTATGCCATCAAAGATATTGCTGGGCATAGCGATATTGCTCCAAATCGAAAAACAGATCCTGGCCCTTGTTTTGATTGGCTACATTATCAGAATTTATTAACACAAAAATCGCAAGGGCAAAATCTACTAAATCAACTTGAACAAATTATAGAGGAATTACAAAAAATCAATTTATGGCAAACTATACCGCCAAATCCCAATGCATTTTTAAGCCAAGAACCTTTTGCTATCGATACCATGCAAGCACACGAATGGTTACAATGGATTTTTATTCCACGTATACAGGCAATGATTGACGCCAAAACAAATTTGCCCAAATTTGCCTTACACCCTTATTTTGAAGAAGCACTAAAAGAGCAAGAACAAGATGTTAATCATCTACTTTACCTAATTAAGCAACTTGATGATTTGTCGCAACTTAATTATGAAAAATTACCGCATTAATATGCGGTAATAATTAAAGTTAACAAACCTGAAAAAATACTCAGGTAGAGTATTGATTTTATTGAATTTTTATTTAATTCCCACTGCTATTCATTCGACGATACTCATTAACTGCTTGCTGATGGTTACTGTAAGTACTTGAGAATGTATGTCCACCTGTTCCATTCGCCACAAAAAACAGATAATTGGTTTTAGCTGGGTGTGCTGCAGCTTCGAGCGAGGCAATGCTTGGCATTGCAATTGGAGTTGGTGGTAATCCTTCAATAACATAAGTATTATAAGGATTTTCAGTATCGGTCAAATCAACGCGCCTAATAGTACCTTTATAGTTATCGCCTAAACCATAAATAATAGTTGGATCTGTTTGTAACTTCATTTTAGCTCTTAAACGATTAACAAATACCGATGCCACATTAGCACGCTCTGAACTAATACCTGTTTCCTTCTCAATAATTGATGCAATAATCAGTAATTCATAAGGGGATTGATAAGGAAGATTACTATCCCGATTATCCCAAATTTTTTGCAAATTACTTTTCATCGTCATATGCGCACGTTTTAGGATATTAATATCTAAAGTGTCTGCGGTATAAAGGTAAGTATCAGGCGATAACCAACCTTCAATTGATCCTTCAATGCCTAATAACTTAGCAATTTCTTCATCTGTTTTTCCAACTAATGTTTGTTCAATGTATGGCGTACTTTGAATAATATTTAACCAATCTTTAGCTCGTTTACCTTCCACAAATTGAATTGAAAAATTGCTTTCTTTACCCGACACTAATAATTGCAAAAACTCTTCAACGGTCATATGTGGGTGTAATTGATAAGTTCCTGCTTTAATTGATCTCAATGAAGGATTCAATTTACACAAATAAGGCAATAAATAAGCACTATGCATTAATTTACTTTCTTTAACTTGTGCAACCAATTGGTGCATGGATGTGCCTTTTTTCAAAACAAACATCTGGTTTTCGTTGGTTACTTGCATTTGTTGTTTAGAAAACTGCTGTAAAAAGTAATAACCAATACTGATCGAGCCGCCAATAATTAATATAAAAGAAAGTAAAGTGTATAAAAATATTTTTTTAATCATAATTTAATTTATCTATATAATGAATTTTTGCGCGTGAAGTTAAGCGCGTTATTAATTCGTAAGCACTAATTCCAGTATGCTTTGCGATTTCCTCAACAGGAAGTCCTGCTCCCCAAAATATGACTTCATCACCTGGTTTTTCAAGACAATTTATACCTAAATCAACTACAATCATATCCATTGATACTCGACCAACGATTGGTACTTTTCGACCATTAATCAAAACAGGAGTATTTTCTGGAATATTTCGTGGATAACCATCACCATACCCCATTGCAACCACACCTAGTTTAGTATCTTGCTGGCTACACCAAATTTGACCATAACCAACTGATTCACCTTTTTTGTGTTTTCGTACCGCAATTAATTCAGATTTAAACGTCATTGCAGGTTGTAGCTCAGCAATAGATTCATCAAAAGGTGAAACGCCATATAAAGCAATACCTTGACGCACAACATCTCGCTGAGCTTTTGGCCAGGCTAATATACCGCCCGATGCAGCAATCGAGCGTTTGCCAATAAGTGATTTGTCATCAATTGAATTAATAAACTCATCAAATAGTTCTATTTGCTTTAACGTTTTCTCTGAAGAGAGATCATCAGCCGAACTAAAATGACTCATAATATTAATTGGTTTGCAAACCACTGAACAACTAGCCAAACGATAAAATTCTTCTTTTGCTTCATCAGGACAAAAACCTAAACGATGCATTCCTGTATCAAGCTTAAACCATGTGGTAATTTGATCTTTACGGAGGGATGTTTGCAATATGTCAATTTGCCATTTGCTATGAATAGCTGGTTGAATGTTAAAATCAATAAAATAATCCAAATCATCATGCGGGAAGAAACCTTCCAAAGCCAGAATCGGTGTGTTAATACCATTGTTTCGCAATTGCATAGCTTCGGTAAGGCGCGATACACCAAAATAATTCACTTTATCATGTAATAATTGAGCAATCTCCTCACTACCGTGTGAATAAGCATTGGCTTTTATAATCGCAACTAGTTGACTATTTGGAGCCATTTTTTTGAGATACTCAACATTATGAATAACTGCTTGACGATTAACTTCAACAACTGCAATAGACATTTCTTTGATCCAGACTCTTATCGAACCATTATTTTAAATTCTGTTTCTAATAATAACAAATTTTTTACAGTATACAAATCGGTGGAAATTTTAGGCTATTACGGAAATTAGTATTTTTAATCAATAGAATATACTAAACCATAATTTTAACTTTATGACGAGTTAATATTTGTTTTGTCATAGTAAACGTTAATAATGGTAATAACTTACCTACTCACCAAGTTTTTATAAAGATGCCTTAATGCCATTGTAGGATAATAAATTAACATTCTTGGACCAGAAAACCGCATTACCTGTTTAATTTTTAATTTATAATCTTTACGATAACAATGTTTAGGGCAACGTTCACATGTCGTTTTTTCTTCACCAAAACGGCACATTGTTAAGCGTTGCATAGCATATTGCAATAGGTCGTTGCATTCCTCACATAACTGATGATGTTGGCTATGATGTTGTTTAAAGCAATATAAATAGATCATTGCTCTTACTGTTGCTTTTTCTTGCTGTATTTTAGGACCGTTATTGTTTGCAACCATAATTACATACACGTTAATTAAGAAAGTGGTAAAATAAAATCATCTAATATGATCACAAGGATTTGTTGTAATGGCAAGAATTATCAATAAAGACACAACTGTTTGCATGTCCCTTTCAGCAAGACCAAGCAATTTTGGTACTCGCTTTCATAACTATTTGTACGAAAAACTCCATCTTAATTACTTATATAAAGCCTTTACTACCAATAATTTGAAAGATGCGATTTATGGCATTAAGGCCTTAGGTATTAGAGGTTGCGCCATTTCAATGCCTTATAAAGAAGCTTGCATTGAGTTTATTGATGAATTAGATGACTCGGTAAAATCTATTCAATCGATAAATACCATTGTTAACACCAACCATCATTTAAAAGCTTATAACACTGATTATATTGCCGTTGCTAAACTCATTGTAGAAAATAAGATTGATAATACAACACCATTTGTATTAAAAGGCAGCGGAGGCATGGCTAATGCGGTGATCGGAGCTTTTTATGATGCGGGATTTAAAAATGGTATTATTGCCGCACGTAACCAACAAAAAGGCGAAGCATTAGCCAAACGATATGGCTATAAATGGGTAAAGGATGAGCAAGAAATATTGCCACATCAAGCCAAATTGATTATCAATGTTACCCCAATTGGTATGCTTGGTGCTATTGAGTTTGAGGCGCTTGCATTTCCCACAACTATGATAAAAAATGCCGATATTGTGTTTGATGTAGTTGCCCTTCCCGTTGATACTCCCATGATAAAATATGCCCAAAAGATAAATAAAATCATTATTTCAGGTGCTGATGTTGCTGTTTTACAAGCGCTTGAACAGTTTGTGTTATATACCGGTGTAACCCCGAGCGATGAGTTAGTAAGGCAAGCAGGAGAATTTGCAAGGCAAGGTTAAATAAAGTTATTCATTCCACCGTGTTCACCGGTGGAATTTAAATAAAATTTAAGTTAATAATTTATAACATTGTCTGATGCAATTTATTATATACAGCTAATAATTTTTGGTGCATATCAAACTGTTCTAGATTGTTATTGGTCTGTTTCTCGATTTTCGTATAATTAGCTAAACCAAAAAATGTTTTGTCACCATTAGCGTATTGCCACATATCATCAACACAGGTTTTACCATACATTTTATTAAATGCGGCTTGATAGTTATTAAACTGTTTTTTGTCTCGTTGTAAAATAAAATTAACTAATGTCTGTAAACAACGATAAGCATGATTGCGCGATGGCGTGAATATAGACTCGTTCATTTCAATCGTCCAATCAATCCACTGTTGTGCTTGTATTAAGTCTTTGCCTGCCAATGCCAGCATTGCTTTTAACTCGCCAACGCGAAGAGTTAACCAAGCATTATCGTTACCTGTTGCTATGCCTAGCAGTTCGCGAATTCGAGCATAATCATCAAGCCCTTCATCATCAAACTGTTCAATAATTGCTAGGTACTGTTTAGCTGTACGTTTTTGGTAAGGTAATGACAAAATAAGCTCTCGTAATCCAATAGCCATATTGCTATTGGCAATTATAAGATCTTCAGGAGGATAAATTTCAGACATACCAACGGCCAGAATTCGGCAAGCATATACACCAAGGTGTTCGTAGTCCATAATTAACACTTCAGTATTATGGCGGGTAAAAATATCCATCAAATTAGCAAATTCTTGCTCAGTTGAACCGGAAAAGTCCCAATCGACAAATTCGTAATCTGCTTGCTCATTAAATAGATCCCATGAAATCAAACCGCTCGAATCAATAAAATGCGTTTCTAAATTGCTAAGGTCGGCAATATCATCATTATCAAAACTTGGAGGTGAAAACACATCAAGATCTTTTAAACTGCGTCCTTGTAGTAATTCTGTTACTGTTCTTTCAAGCGCAACGCCAAAATTTGGATGCGCACCAAATGAGGCGTAACACGTTCCATTTTGTGGATTAAATAACACTACACAAATAACCGGAAACTCGCCACCCAATGAGGCATCAAAACAGTAAAGCGGAAAGCCTTCGCTTTCAAGCGCATCAATTGCAGCTAAAACGGTGGGGTAACGGTTAATCACTTCAGTTGGGATAATTGGTAAACTAATGCCTTCGGCTATAATCTTATTTTTAGTATAACGCTCAAAAATTTCAGATAACCCTTGTACTCGAGCCTCATTACGAGTATTACCGGCTGACATTCCATTAGAGGCATATAAATTAGCAATTAAATTAACTGGCACATAAATAGTTTTTTTGTCAGACTGCTGTTCAAATGGTAAAGCGCAGATACCTCGATCACCATTACTTGATTGTAAATCAATTAAATCTGTTGCACTCAATTCCTGATTAGGATCATAAAACTTAAGTAGTTCTTTGGATAATAGTCCTTTAGGTAGGGAATTATCTTCAGGAATAGTGAACCATTTTTCACTTGGATAATGCACAAAATCGGCATTCGCTATTTGCTCTCCTAAGTAAAAATCTGAAAAAAAGTAATTGGTTGATAACCGTTCAAAATACTCTCCTAAAGCCGATGCTAATGCCGCCTTTTTGCTTGCGCCTTTACCATTAGCAAAGCACAGTGGACATTTAGTATTTTGAATATGCACTGACCACACATTAGGTACCGGATTTAGCCAAGAAGTTTCTTTTACTTCTAAATCATATTTTGCTAATTGCTGCTGAAAATAGTTGATCGAATCTTCAAGAGCAGCATCTTTACCGGGGATATAAGTTTTCATAAGTTAATCTCAAAATAATTTTATGTTATTATTGTTGCGCTTTTCAAAAATTATCACTTTATACGCAAATATAAAAAAATAGAAGTAATAAAATCAATCCAACTAAAAAGGAAATAAAATGAACAAAAAAATAGACTTTAAAGGCTTTACCATTAAAGACTTATTCTTCTTTGATAAAATGTTAACACCTTCTTTTATCACAATCGTGTATTGGATCGCATTATTACTTATTGGAATTAGTGCGTTTTCTATGATATTAGGTAGTTTTGCTGCATTTACTTATAGCTTTACTATGGGTTTAGTTGCTTTTTTCACTGGCATTGTTACCTTAGTTGTGGGCTTTATTTCAACTCGCATTGGTTTTGAATTAATTTGTGTACTATTTAATATTAATCAAAATATTCAAAAATTAGCTAATGAAAAGACCAATTCAGAAAAACAAGAAGAATGTTCTGATACAGATCCTATTAATTAATATCGTTTATTTAACTATATAGCTTAAAAATGCGGGAACAAATTCCCGCATTTTTATTTTTCATGTAATTTTAATTTACATGTTGTCAAATCAAAATAATCAATTAACCAACATTAAGATCGCTAAGAGGCCATCTTGGTTTAACACTAATAACTAAATCTAAATACTGCCTCTCTTTTAAATGAATCATACCAGCATAAGCAATCATGGCACCATTATCGGTACAAAATTCGAGCCTTGGATAAAAAACTTTTCCTTTTCGTTGATGCATCAACTCAGTCAATTTAGTACGCAGTGTTTTGTTAGCACTTACCCCACCAGCAACTACTAAATTTTTAAATCTAGTTTGTTCAAGTGCTCGTCTTACTTTAATCACCAATGTATCAACCAAAGCATCCTCAAATGCTCTAGCAATATCTGCTTTAGTTTGTGGATCAATAATATTATTATCACTATGCTGATGAATCATATTAGCTGCGGCTGTTTTAAGGCCTGAAAAACTAAAATCAAGCCCAGGACGATCAGTCATTGGCCTAGGAAAATGGAATCGCGCTCCACTACTCTGTTCAGCCAATTTTGATAATTTTGCGCCACCGGGATAATCTAAACCAAGCAATTTGGCTGTTTTATCAAAAGCTTCTCCTGCAGCATCATCAATTGACTCTCCAATAAGTTCATATTTACCAATACCAGTCACACTAATAAGCTGTGTATGTCCCCCCGAAACTAATAATGCAACAAAGGGAAATTCAGGTGGATTATCTTCAAGCATCGGCGCAAGTAAATGGCCTTCCATGTGATGAACTGCAACAGCGGGTACGTTCCAAGCATAAGCAAGCGATCGTCCAATCGATGCGCCTACCATCAACGCTCCAATCAATCCCGGACCAGCAGTATAGGCAACCCCATCAATATCGTGTGCGGTTAAATTAGCTTGTTTTAAAGCTACTTGAATTAATGGCACGGTTTTACGAATATGATCGCGCGATGCCAGTTCTGGCACCACACCACCATAATCAGCATGTAATTTAATTTGTGAATAAAGCTGATTTGCAATTAAACCATTAACATCATCATAAATGGCTATACCAGTTTCATCACATGAAGTTTCAATACCAAGGATCTTCATTAATGTCTACCTATAAAATCAGCAAGGTCTTGTTCACTCCAGATATCTTGTTCTGTCATATCTTTATCAGCAATGCGATGTTCTTCAGTTGCCCAATCACCTAAATCGATAAGCTGGCAACGCTTACTGCAAAATGGACGATAAAGACTAGTTTGACTCCATTCAACTTCTTTTTGACAAGTTGGGCACTTAACAAATGTAGTATTTTTATTCATTTCAACTCTTTTTTAATAACAGTATTCAATCAACAACAGGCTAATTCAAATTCAATTTCATCAGTATTGACGTTATCGTAATTCTCAAGTGCTAAAAAGCGAATACTATAACGCGACAAATGACCAGATACTTGAGGATATACATTTTTATCTAAAGAAATTCGAATACGAATCAAATTAACATCACCATTTGTTTCTTGAAAAAAATTATTGGTATAAACAAACGGTCTAAATTCCCCCAACCGTCGAATTAATTGCATATAACATGTTAGAGATTTATCAAGTATTGATAAGTGTTGTAACCAATTTTTTATTTGATTATAACGCCTTTCTTGTGAAATTCTGAGCCATAAATGAAACGAAGGCAAGTCAAAACTACAACATCCCCCCGGAATCATTAAACGTTGACGAATGGCTGTAATAAATCGATCATCTTTTAATGGTTGTCCTAAACGTCCAATTGTATTAAATTGGACGATAAAATCATCAAATTGCTGAATCAGGTCATTGAGTAAATCATGATCCACGCCTTCGACATTTAACCACAAAATTAACTTTTGTTTTTGCGATTCAAGCTCTTTAACCAAATCACCTTTAATATCATTACGCTCAATAATCTCTAACAACTCAGACAATGCATGAAAAAAAATCAACGCACTATTGTCATTAAAATGACAATGTACATTTAATTGATTTAATAAAAATTCAACTCTAAGCCAAGTACGCATTTTTTCATTTAATGGATGTTCAAAAATAATATTATTCATCTATTCTAAATCTTACTTTTAAAGCTATTTAAATATTGTTGATGCAGTAGATTAACTTGTGTTGTTAGCGACAACAAATTACCGTCATTAACTATAATATCATCAGCATAAGATAAACGTTTCTTTAAAGATACTTGTGACTGTATCATCTTTTTAGCTAATGATTCACTAATATTATCCCTTTTTACTAATCGTTCCAATTGTAGTGAAAATGAGGTATCAATTATCAGCACACGATCAGCCCAAGTATGCAAATTGTTTTCAATCAATAACGGCACAACCCAAATTAGATAGATTTTACTTTGCATAGCAATTTGTGTTTGAGTTTCTTGTTGAATGATGGGGTGCAACAAATCATTAAGCCAGAGCCGTTCATGCTCATTATTAAAAATAATTTCGCGGAGTTGACTACGATCAAGTTCTCCATTAGCGAGTAAAATTTCTTGGCTGAAATGCTTAACAATTTGGTTAAAAGCATAACTACCAGGTTGCACAACTTGCCTTGCAATAATATCTGCATCAATAATAGGCACGCCTAATTTGGCAAACAAATCAGCAATAGTGCTTTTACCGCTGGCAATACCACCACTGAGCGCAACAACATAAGGCATAAAGCAAATTCCAATCCAACAAAAAATTGCTTTATTATAACATATATATAAGTTGATTAAATAATACTAATAAGGAGAAAGATTCAGTTGTTAATTAACTATTGCATTTCCAGAATAATTCACAAAATTAGCGCATAATAACAACAATCCCCCCAAAATTTACCACCAATTGAAAAATAAATTAAATAAAACAGTTGTTTTATATTATTAGCTGTATATAATTACATGTATCTGTATATAAAAACAGGAATATGTAATGAGACCGTTAACTGAGCGCCAACAACAGATTTATGATTTAATAAAAGATAACATTCAAAATACTGGTATGCCACCTACACGTGCTGAAATTGCCCAGAAATTGGGGTTTCGATCTGCCAACGCCGCCGAAGAACATCTGAAAGCCTTAGCTAAAAAAGGCGCAATTGAAATGATCGCCGGCTCATCACGCGGAATTCGCCTTTTACTTGAAACACCTATTGAGCCAAACGAACAGGATGGTTTACCCCTTATTGGACAAGTCGCGGCTGGTTCGCCAATATTAGCGCAAGAGCATATTGAAAGCCATTACCAAGTTGATCCTTCACTATTTAAACCTCGCGCAGACTTTTTATTAAGAGTGCAAGGTATGTCAATGAAAGATATTGGTATATTTGACGGTGACTTGTTGGCTGTACATAAAACCCA
This sequence comes from Gilliamella sp. BG1, assembly GCF_046635625.1. Classification (NCBI taxonomy): domain Bacteria; kingdom Pseudomonadati; phylum Pseudomonadota; class Gammaproteobacteria; order Orbales; family Orbaceae; genus Gilliamella; species Gilliamella sp. BG1. The sequence goes on from NZ_JBIDFG010000004.1 coordinate 58,602, forward strand.
AGACGTTAAAAATGGACAAGTTGTTGTAGCTCGTATTGATGATGAAGTTACAGTTAAACGCTTGTCGCGTAAAGGCAAGCATGTACATCTTCTTGCCGAAAATGCCGAGTTTTCGCCAATCAAAGTTGATTTAGAACAGCAAAATTTTGCTATTGAAGGATTAGCGGTTGGTATTATTCGTAACGGATCTTGGATGTAAGCAAACTCATAGACGCAAGTATATAGAAGTATAGCCAAAGTTAGTATAAAATAGCACTTAACTAACGTGTGGGAGATTACTATGTGGCTATTTTGGTTATACGAATTTTTAGGGTTTATTGCAGTTTTATTACTCGTTTTTGGGTACTGCCGTTTTAGAGGGATCGGTTTTTGGCTTTTTATTTGGAAACATCTAAAATGGGTTGCTTTAGCTGTATTAATTACTTGGTTAGGTATTGCATTACTTTGTCGCGTTGATTTATATAATGCAACTCACTGTTATTTTAGAGGCGAAAGTATGCGAGCTAACACAAAATATTCTATCTTTTTAGGCGAATGCCAAGTAGAAACTCCTAGCGGCAGTTATGTTCCTATTGAACGAGCTAGAGCATTACCTGGTTCAAGTCACCATGATGATGATGCTGACTCTACAAACGATTTTTATCCTATAAATTAACATGTTGTCAAATCGACAAACAACCAAAATCCGGCAAATGTCATTACAATTGTCGGATTTTTATTTTGATAGATCAATAAACTTATAAACGAATTGAGAAAATTATCCGATAGTCTAAATCAATTTATTAACTGATTTGTATATTAGCCTGCTGAAAAGCCAAATAACGTTGCTCTAACTTTTTGAAACTAAAAATCAATGTAAAGCTCACACAAAGATAAATCACTGCTGCAATACCAAAAGCATGAAAAGGTTGATAGGTTTCGGCATAAATATCGCGCGCAATCTTCATCACATCAGGCACAGTAACAGTAAAAGCCAGTGCAGTTGAATGCAACATAAAAATAACCTCGTTACTATAAGTTGGCAATGCAATACGAAATGCTCTTGGAAAAATGATATAACGATAAATTTGAAAACGATTAAAACCAAGTGCTGTTGCAGCTTGAATTTCGCCATTTGGCACATTCCGCATAGCTCCAGCAAAAACTTCAGTAGTATAGGCACAGGTATTTAGGGTAAAAGCTAACACCGTACAATTTAAACCACTTTGAAAAAAATCGCCTAACCAAGCATTATTTTTAACCACACTTAAGGTATATATACCAGTGTAAATAATCAATAACTGCACATATAAAGGCGTACCTCGAAAAATATAAGTAAATAGCCAAATAGGTAGTTTAATCAGTTTATTTTGTGCGTTTCGCCCTACCGCTAACGCTAGCGACAAAATTCCCCCCATTAAAACCGATAAAATAAAAATCCATAGCGTCATCGCAAGACCAGTGATATTATAACCATCGGTCCATAATAGTGATTGCCAATATTGTTGAATAATTTCTAACATGAGTTCTTATAATTTAGTTTTAGTAATGCCAATAGAATAATGCCGTTCAAGCCACCATAAAATGATATTAGATATTGATGTAAAAAACAGATAAAACGCCCCAGCAATCAAAGCAAATAATAAGGGTTGGTACATAGCTTCACCTGCATTTTTAGTAGCTTTGACTAAATCCGATAACCCCAATAACGACACTAATGCTGTCGCTTTTAACACCACTAACCAATTATTAGCAATACCTGGCAGGGCAAAGCGCATCATTAAAGGAAACATTACATACCCAAATACTTGCACTTTACTTAAACCAAGCGCTGTTGCTGCCGCTAAGGTGTTTCTAGAAACAGCAAGATAAGCTCCTCTAAAAGTTTCGGTAAAATATGCCCCATAAATAAAGCCTAACGTAATAATACCAGCGATTAAAGGATCAACTTCAATAAAAGGAGCGTTAAAATAATCAGTTATATTATTAACCAAAAACTGCAAGCCAAAAAAGATTAGCATCATCAACACTAAATCGGGTACACCTCGAATTAACGATGTATAAGCCTGACAAAGCACATTACATACTTTTGAATGACTCAGTTTACCTAATGCACAAACAATACCAAGTATCATGGCCAGTAGTAGCGATGTCAATGCTAAAATAATAGTCAACCATGCACCTTGACAAATTAAAGAAATATACCCCTGCATGGTTTATTTTTTATTACCGTACACATTAAAATCAAAATACTTATTGTTGATTTTTTGGTAGGTGCCATCAGCTAAGAGGTCTTTTAAAGCTAGGTTAAAGGCTTCGCGCAACTCATTATCATTTTTACGAAAACCAATTCCTACTCCAACATCAAAGTAGTTCGCATCGGTTAGAGCATCCCCAGCAAAAATAAAACCTTTACCTTGTGGCTGTTTTAAAAAGGCATAACTGCCAGTGACTTCATCTTGCAATGCCGCATCTAAACGACCTGCCACTAGATCAGAAAATACTTGTAACTGATTTTGATAAGGCACAATAACTACACCGTTCGGACGCCACATCTCGTTGGCGAAATGTTCTTGCGATGTACCTTGCTCAACACCAACACGCTTACCTTTCAAGGACTCAGCATTAGGCATTAAATTAGTACCCTCTTTAACAATCAAACGTGAATAAGTCATAAAGATTTCGTCAGAAAAAGCAATCTGTTTTTTACGTTTTTCGGTCATCATTAGCGAAGACGAGATAATATCAATCTTTCTTGATAATAACGACGGGATCAAAGCATCGAAGTCGGTCGATTGAAAAGTACATTTAATATTGATTTTTTCACACAATGCTTTCGTGAGTTCAATGTTGAATCCAGTAACTTCACCATTAGCATCAATAAAATCAAAAGGCGCATAGGACGTATCCGAACCAACTTTAATCGATTCAGGTAAGGCAGCATAACTTGCCATTGGCAAGCTTAAACAACCAAAAATAACTAATTTTTTTAATAAATTCTTCATGTTTAATCTTTCCTTTTTTATTTAAGGCAATAATATAACGTGTTCTAAGGTAATTTTATAATAAAAAAAAGTTATTATTGTGGTGTATAAAATTAGAATTACTTAATGGCAAAAACGCTAGACAAAATAGTTAAAGTTGTTACTTTTAACAACTAACAAAAAGCTAGTTTGATTAAGCTTTGGTTGCAAAACCTTGAAAACGGTTTTAAAAAAATTTTGTCAAAAAGTTTCAGGTAACTATATGTTAAAGTATAAAAATGTTAAAGTATAAAATGAGTAGTTTTGTTGGGTTCAGGTTTGTGTTGTTGTTATTTTATTCATCAGACATCCATTTTGCGAAAATAATGTTTGTCTGATTAAATTCTAAGTACTATAAGTACTATAGGTAAACTAAATTGTATCAAGTATAAAAAAAACCGACCATAGAGGTCGGTTTGTCTTTTGAAGTTTTATTACTGTTGGGCTTCAATGTTGCCGCCAACTAAATCTAGATGAATAGTTTTACCTGGGACTAATTTACCTGACAGTATTTGTTGTGCCAATGGGTTTTCGATCTCTTGTTGGATCGATCGTTTTAACGGTCTTGCGCCATAAATTGGGTCAAAGCCAACCTTAGCTAACTGTTCAAGTGCCGCATCCGAAATATCCAATTGGTAACCACGTTCTTCTAAACGTTTTTCAACGTGTGCTAACTGAATTTTTGCAATCGCTTTAATGTTTTCTTGACCTAATGGGTGGAATACCACTGTTTCGTCAATACGATTGATAAATTCTGGTCTAAAGTGTTTGGTTACAACCGTCATCACTAGAGATTTCATTTCGTCATAACTTAGTTCAACTTGACCTTGAATTAGGTCAGAACCTAAGTTTGATGTCATAATTATGACAGTGTTACGAAAATCAACTGTGCGACCTTGACCATCTGTTAAGCGCCCATCATCCAATACTTGCAGTAAGATATTAAAGACATCTGGGTGTGCTTTTTCGACTTCATCAAGTAAAATTACTGAGTATGGTCGTCGTCTAACTGCTTCGGTTAAATACCCCCCTTCTTCATATCCAACATAACCTGGAGGCGCACCAATTAAGCGAGCAACGGAGTGTTTTTCCATAAACTCTGACATATCTATACGCACCATAGCATCTTCGCTGTCAAACATAAAGTTAGCCAATGATTTGCAAAGCTCGGTTTTACCGACACCAGTTGGTCCTAAGAATAGGAATGATCCAATCGGTTTATTTGGATCTGAAAGCCCTGCTCGGCTACGTCGAATCGCATTTGCAACCGCTAATACTGCTTCATTTTGACCTATTACACGTTTATGTAAAGCATCTTCCATGTGCAATAGTTTATCTTTTTCGCTCTCAAGCATTCTAGAAACTGGAATACCTGTCGCTTTAGATAATACTTCTGCAATTTCGTTATCGGTCACTTTGTTACGCAATAACTTCATGGTTTTGCCTTCTAACTGTGTTGCTGAAGCAAGTTTCTTTTCGAGCTCTGGAATTTTGCCATATTGTAATTCTGACATTTTGTTCAAGTCGCCAGCTCGACGAGCTTGCTCTATTTCAGTACGTGACTTTTCTAGTTCTGCTTTGATGTTTTGAGTCCCCGAAACAGCTGCCTTTTCTGACTTCCACTCTTCTTCAAGTGAAGCATATTCCTTTTCTTTTTCAGAAAGTTCATCATTTAACATTTGTAGTCGCTTTTTACTCGCATCATCAGATTCTTTTTTAAGCGCTTGTTGTTCAAGTTTAAGTTGAATTATGCGCCTTTCAAGTCGATCTAAAGATTCTGGTTTTGAATCCATTTGCATACGAATACTTGATGCGGCTTCGTCAATTAAATCAATCGCTTTGTCAGGTAACATGCGATCAGAAATATAACGATGCGATAATGTAGCCGCAGCTACGATTGCAGGATCGGTTATTTGCACATGGTGATGCAGTTCATAACGTTCTTTTAAACCACGCAAAATAGCGATCGTATCTTCAACTGTTGGTTCGGCAACATAGACTTTTTGGAAACGACGCTCTAACGCAGGATCTTTTTCAATATATTGACGGTATTCATCAAGCGTTGTTGCTCCCACGCAGTGTAATTCACCGCGAGCTAATGCGGGTTTTAACATATTACCAGCATCCATTGCTCCATCGCTTTTTCCTGCGCCAACCATGGTATGGATTTCGTCAATAAATAATATAATGCGACCTTCTTCTTTTGCTAAGTCTTTAAGCACGGCTTTTAGGCGTTCTTCAAATTCCCCTCGATATTTGGCACCAGCAATTAATGCACCCATGTCTAATGATAAAACGCGTTTATTTCGTAATCCTTCAGGGACTTCACGGTTAACAATGCGTTGTGCTAATCCTTCTACAATAGCAGTTTTTCCTACACCTGGTTCCCCAATTAATACTGGATTATTTTTAGTACGACGTTGTAATACCTGAATAGTTCGACGAATTTCTTCATCACGACCAATAACAGGATCAAGTTTACCTTGTTCTGCTCGTTGAGTTAAATCAATGGTGTATTTTTTAAGTGCACCGCGTTGATCTTCTTCATTAGGATCGTTCACGTTATCGCTACCTCTTACTTGATTAACTGCTTGGCTAAATTTATCTTTATTAACACCTAATCTTTTAAGAAGATCGCCTAAACTGCCCTTATCTTCTAAAGCGGCTAATATAAAGAGTTCTGATGAGATATAGCTATCACCGTTCTTTTGGGATAATTTATCGCAAAGATTTAATACTCGAACAAAATCTTGCGATGGAATAACATCTCCACCCACACCTTGAACTTGGGGTAATCGGTCAATAGCTTGAGCTAATTCTTGTTGTAAATTAACAATATTTGCACCTGCTGCAATCAATAAAGGCATTACACTACTCCCTTCTTGATTAAGCATGGCTGATAGGACATGCACAGGCTCTATATATTGATTGTCTTTACCTAATGCCATTGACTGCGCATCAGCTAAAGCTTGTTGAAACTTATTTGTTAGTTTATCTAACCTCATAGTGTTTATCTCCTGAGCAATAAATTTGGATTAAACGCTTAACACATTTAATCCATTTGCATGTGATCTAAATGAGTGTTGCAACCTAAATTTCAAGAGCAAAGTTAAAATATTTTTTACAAAATTTATACAACAAAATTATCAAGTATGTAAGAATTAATTGACATAAAAATAAAGCTGTTTGCAATTTAAGCAATTACATCTAAATTTCGTTTTAAGATATACTGGTAAGATGACAAATTCACTTTTACCCCTTATATTGTTACCTTTATTTTGTTAGGTTCGCTAACCGTGGTTCGTAATCCATCCCACGAAAAAAAACTAGGAATATAAAATGTTCAAAATAGCCAAAGAGTTTCAATTTGATGCTTGTCACATGTTAGATGGGCACAATAAAAAGTGTCATAATCTGCACGGCCACACTTATCGCCTATTAGTTGAAATTAGCGGAGAGCTTATTGATAACGGCTCAAGCCAAGATATGGTCATGGATTATGCCGATTTAAAGCTAATAGTTAAACAACATATTGTCGATCCGTTAGATCACGCCTATCTTTACAATCAACATAACCCTAATGAGTGCCGTATCGCGTCGTTACTACAAGAAATGGATCGTAAAATTTTTGCCTTTCCATGTAGAACCACCGCAGAAGGAATGAGCAAATTTATTTTTGATTGCTTATCGCAATATTTGCCTGTTTCGATGATCAAACTATGGGAAACGCCAACTTCATATTGTGAATATCATCGGAGTTAATGATGATTGAATTTCGTATTGTTGAAATCTTCGAATCCTTACAAGGCGAAGGTTATAATACTGGCATGCCTGCTATTTTTATTCGTTTTGCAGGATGCAATTTAAATTGTGCCTGGTGTGACACTAATTTTCGAAAATTTACTCGATTCACGTTAGATACTTTAATGACTAAAGTGAGCGAATATAAAAGCAAAAATATTATTATTACAGGTGGCGAACCGACAATGGTTAAAGCGTTACCTGAATTGCTTTTGCCACTCAAAAAAGCTGGTTATTTCATCGCCATTGAAAGCAATGGTCTTGGTAAAGTCGATCCGCTTATTGATTATATTGCGCTAAGCCCTAAATTTTGTTATCAGTCACGCTATCAAAAAATAGTACAACCAATAGCAAATGAAGTACGCATAGTAGCCGAAAATCACTGCGATTTTATTCCTTTTTGCCAATATATCGAAACTCATATTCAAGCCAAACGCTATTATCTATCTCCTTGTGAAAAAGATGGTGCATTTAATATGTTTGAAACGATAGAGTTGTTAGGAAAAATCAACCAAAATCGACTGAATAATAAATGGCTTTTGAGTGTGCAAAGCCACAAGTTTGCCAATATAGAATGATAAATTAGTACTAAAGAGAACTAATTAAATATTCATAAAATCAAGAAGTTTTATTAATTTTAATTGAATAATTGTTTAATCTATAATAACCTCATATAAATTATTTATATGGAATTAACTGTCATGCGTTTTTGCTATTGTTTATTGCTAACTTTGTTTACAACTCCAGTTATAGCTTGGGATATAGTTTGTGATAATACTTTAACTTGTCGTGTTATAGAATATAGTGATATATCTGATACAGGAGTGATAAAATCGTCAATTTTATTCCAGCGAAAAGCGGGGGCCAATCAGCCAGTTGAAATTTATGTTAGAACAAAAAATAACAAAGAAGAAGATAAAGAAGGTATTGAAATTAAAAACACTCAACAATTAGATAATTCATTGGCTGCATTCATTAATCAAGAGTATTTAGGCGAATTAAAAGAAATACAGAATAATATTTATCAGTTGTCACAATTCCAAGCTACAAAAATTATTCAAGCATTTACAAAAAATGAGAAAGTTATATTCCGTAACAGTAGAAGTCAATCATTTTATACCAATGGCGGATTTTATGATGTCATGTTAACAATGGACAAAAAACAAGGACGGGTTGGTACAACTGGCGCAGTTATAGCACATGGTAATAAAAATGAATCAAACGTTTATGCACCAATACCTGTACCAACTATAAAAAAAGGTAAAGTAATTGCTCCAGAACAAAGTCAAGAACTTAATACCAATGAAGTAATTAAAATATTCCCTCAATTCAAAAAACGCTATATACATGAAGCTAAATGTGATGCTTATGATTTAGAAGATCCTTATTATGATGAAACACAAGGATATGATAAAAGATTTCGGTTAATTAAATTAGATAATAACCACGATTTACTTGAAACTAGGTGTTGGTTTAGCGCATATAACTCAGGTAACGCCTATTGGATAATTTCCAACACTGCTAAACTAAGTAATAAAAATATAAAATTTATAAATAATGAGGGCAATACATACAAAAATGGAACAATATCCAGTATAGCTAAGCTAAGAGGTGAGGGAGATTGTTTAGAAAAATCTAGCTGGACTTGGAATGGACATAAATTTATGCTTTCCTCTAATATAAGTACAGGTGAATGCTTAGGTTTTGACGGTGGGGCTTGGGAATTACCTTCTTTTGTTAGCGAAATAAAATAACAATTGAACAATAGAAAGCCTTCAGATCTTATGGCGGTTTAAATATTATAATTTTATATATTAACATTTACCGCAGATCTTTATACTATAAATATTTTACAAAGCAGCTAAAAATTGAAGGTTTTTAGCTTAAAAAAACTCTTTTATTCAAACCAGATCATTGATGCCATTCTACCAGTTCTATTTTCACGTCGATAAGAGAAGAATTCATCTTGTTCAGTATAAGTACAATAATCACCACCAAAAATTTGCGTTACTCCTACTGCTTGTAAACGTTGTTTGGCAATTAGATATAGGTCTGCTAGGTATTTTTGTTCAGTTGGGTTGATCAATTTAAACGCTTCTTGTGCTTTTGGATCGGCTTTTTCAAATTGTTGTTTGACTTCAATACCTACCTCAAATTTTTTGACACTAATGGCTGGTCCCATCCAAGCAATGATGTTTGATGGCGAGCTTGAAAATTTTTTAATTGTTCCTTCTAATATACCATTACATAATCCTCGCCAACCAGCATGGGCAGCTGCAACTTCGTCGCCCTTTGTTGTACAAAAAAGTACAGGCATACAATCTGCGGTTAACACCACGCTAACTTGCTTAGGTAGATTGGTATATGATGCATCAGCTTCAAAAGTTTGATAAGAATCGACGTTACCTGTTGGAGGTTGTAAAGCAAATTGCGATATATCAAGCACTGTTGTGCTGTGAGTTTGTGTTAACCAATACGGTTCGCTTGGTATTTGTTCGGCTTGAATAATTCTTCGGCGGTTTTCAGCAATATGTTCTGAATTATCACCAGTTCGATTTCCCATATTTAAACTTGCAAATGGCGCTAAACTAACACCACCAGTTCGTGTTGAAGTAAAGGCATGAATTTTTTTTGGGGCTGTCCAATATGGGTAAATCGATTTAATCATATTCATCACCAATCTAGTTCATCTTTATGCTGTTCGGTATCTTCTTGTAAAGCTTGTATTAACTTTTGCATATCGTCAGGAATAGGAGCATGCCATTCCATTTGTTCACCTGTTATAGGATGATATAATCGCAACATGGTAGCGTGTAATGCTTGGCGATTAAAATCGCGTAAAGTTTGAATAAAAGATTCACTAGCCCCCTTAGGCGGCCTTGGTCTTCCACCGTAGAGTGGGTCACCAATTAGTGGGTGAGCAATATGTGCCATGTGCACGCGGATTTGGTGAGTTCGCCCTGTTTCTAAGCGCAATCGCAAACGTGTATGTAGGCGATATTTTTCCATCACTCTATAATGGGTAACCGCTGGTTTACCCGTTGGGAATACAGCCATATGTGTACGTTTGGTTGGATGACGGGTGATAGGCTGATCAACGGTTCCTCCTGCAGTAATAATCCCCATGACCACAGCTTCATATTCGCGTGTAATTTGGCGTAGTTGAAGTGATTCGACCAAATGTGTTTGTGCCATAATAGTTTTAGCTACAACCATTAGCCCTGTTGTATCTTTATCTAGACGATGCACAATACCTGCGCGGGGTACGCGTGCTATCTCAGGATAATAATGCAATAAGGCATTTAATACCGTACCATCAGGATTACCTGCGCCAGGATGCACAACTAAATCACGAGGTTTATTAATCACCAAAATGTCATCATCCTCGTAAACAATATCAAGCTTTATATCTTCTGGTTGATGATAAGTTTCTTGTTCAATTTCAGCATTAATAGTTATTATTTCGCCACCGAGCACTTTTTCTTTTGGTTTATTAACGATAACATCGTTGACAGTGACTTTATTATTAATAATCCAATCTTTTATTCTTGAGCGTGAATAATCAGGAAAAAGCTCGGATAATGCTTGATCTAAACGCATTCCTAGTTGACTTTGTTCGATTTTAGTTGATAATTTTAACTCATGCATGTGTAATTTATCTATTTTAAGCTGTTATGTTTTAGAGTATTATATACTAATCATCGCCTTTAATGTTTAATTATATTTGGATCAAAAACTGAATGAAATTGCGTTTACACTCTTTGCTAGCTATCGCTTTAAGTGGCATGCTAATTGGCTGTACTTCTTCCAAGCCCGATGTTGAAAATGTACCCGAGATTGAACTACATAACAAAGCGAAGTCTGAGCTTGAAAATGGTAATATTAAATCCAGTATTACTATATTAGAGTCCTTGGACAAAAATTATCCTTTTGGTCCTTATTCTCAACAAGTTCAACTTGATTTGATTTACGCTTACTATAAATCAGCTGACTTACCGTTAGCAATTGCGTCAATTGACCGTTTTTTGAAATTGAATCCAACGCATCCAAATATTGATTGGGTTATTTATATGCGTGGCATTTCAAATATGGCACAAGACGACAATATGATCCAAGGTTGGTTTAATGTTGATCGTTCAGATCGCGATCCCGATTATGCTTCAGCTGCATTTAAGGACTTTTCTTATCTACTGTCTAGTTTTCCAAACAGTCAATATGCAGCCGATGCGCAAAAACGCCTTGTATTTTTGAAAAATAGATTGGCTCGCTATCAGTTAAAAGTCGCACAATTCTATACAAAACGCGGTGCTTATGTAGCTGTGATTAATCGCGTGACTGAAATGTTAATTATGTTCCCAGATACCGATTCAACTAAAGAAGCATTGCTTTTAATGCGTAATGCTTATAATGAATTAGGCTTAGTTGATGAAACCCAAAAACTTGATCAACTGATTCAAGCAAATCTTAAAAACATGCCTAAAGAAGAACAACGATCATTCTTATCACGTTTTACTAGCGTCTTTAATGGTGGTTAGGCTTTTTTAATTAAGATACCTACCTTTAATTGCTATTTAATCACACTTAAATAGCAATTAATTTAACTTGTTGTATCCCTTTCACCTTAACCTATTAAAGGTTTGTTATTTATTAAATATCAGTAATAAAATATGCTCAATAACTTAGAATTTATCATAACAAGAAATCAATGTCTTACTTCATATATCGTTTGTAAAACGAATCAATAACCAATACAATTAGCAGCATATTTTTATTAGTTATAATAGATAGGACATTAACTCGTCATGCAAGAACAATATCGCCCAGATGAAATAGAAGCCATTGTACAAAAACATTGGCAAGAAAATAAAACCTTTCACGTTACTGAAGATTCATCAAAAGAAAAATATTACTGCTTATCGATGCTACCTTACCCTTCTGGGCGTTTGCATCTTGGTCATGTCCGTAACTACACCATTGGTGATACCATTTCACGTTACCAACGTTTAAATGGTAAAAATGTACTACAGCCAATCGGTTGGGATGCGTTTGGTTTGCCTGCTGAAGGTGCTGCAGTTAAGAACAATACTGCACCTGCAAAATGGACCTATGAAAATATTGCTTATATGAAAAAGCAATTACAACTTTTAGGATTTGGTTATGATTGGGATCGTGAAGTTACTACTTGTCATCCTGAATATTATAAATGGGAACAATGGTTTTTTACTAAGTTATATGAAAAAGGCTTAGTTTATAAAAAAACATCGGCAGTTAACTGGTGCCCTAATGATCAGACCGTACTTGCTAATGAGCAAGTGGTTGAAGGTTGTTGTTGGCGTTGTAGTACCCCTGTTGAGCGCAAAGAAATCCCACAATGGTTTATTAAAATCACCGAATATGCCGAAGAACTACTTAATGATTTGAATACGCTTGAAAGTTGGCCAGAACAAGTTAAAACCATGCAACGTAACTGGATTGGTCGTTCTGAAGGTGTTGAGTTTGATTTTGCTGTTGAAAATTATGCTGATAAGTTACGCGTCTATACAACTCGTCCTGATACATTAATGGGCGTTAGTTTTGTCTCTGTTGCCGCAGAGCACCCTCTTGCACAATTAGCAGCCCAAAACGATCCTAAAATTGCTGAATTTGTTGCTGAATGTAAAAATACCAAAACAGCCGAAGCCGATATGGCAACCATGGAAAAGAAAGGCATTGCAACTGGCTTTTATGCTATCCATCCTTTAACAGGAAAAAAAGTCCCTGTTTGGATTGCTAATTTTGTGTTAATTGAATATGGTACAGGTGCAGTGATGGCTGTGCCTGGGCACGATGAACGTGATTATGAATTTGCTTCAAAATATAACTTACCAATTAATCCTGTTATTTTAACTCAAGACGGTAACGCACCAGATCTTTCTGAAAAAGCATATACTGAGCATGGCAAGTTATTTAATTCAGGCGAATTTGATGGTCTTGATTTTGATCAAGCATTTAATGCTGTTGCTGATAAGTTAATTGCATTAGGTATTGGTAAACGTAAAGTTAATTACCGTTTGCGTGATTGGGGTGTTTCGCGTCAACGTTATTGGGGTGCACCAATCCCAATGGTGACGCTGGAAGATGGTACAACCATACCAACACCAGAAGACCAATTACCAGTTATTTTACCTGAAAATGTTGAAATGAATGGTATTACCAGTCCAATTAAGGCAGATCCTAACTGGGCTAAGACAACCGTTAACGGTCAACCTGCACTACGTGAAACCGATACGTTTGATACCTTTATGGAATCTTCTTGGTATTATGCTCGTTACACTTGTCCAAACTACGACAAAGGTATGTTAGACGAAAAAGCAGCAAACTATTGGTTACCTGTTGACCAGTATGTTGGTGGTATTGAACATGCCATTATGCATTTACTTTATTTTAGATTTTTCCATAAATTAATGCGTGATTTTGGTTTAGTATCGTCAGATGAACCAGCAAAACGTCTACTTTGCCAAGGTATGGTATTAGCTGATGCATTTTATTATACCAGTCCAACAAATGAACGTATTTGGGTTTCGCCAACTGAAGTCACTATTGAACGTGATGATAAGGGGCGCATTGCTAAAGCTGTCGATAGTCATGGCAATGAGCTAGTTCATGCCGGTATGACCAAAATGTCAAAATCAAAAAATAATGGTATCGATCCGCAAGAAATGGTTGAAAAATATGGTGCTGATACCGTTCGATTGTTTATGATGTTTGCATCACCTGCTGATATGACACTAGAATGGCAAGAATCTGGCGTTGAAGGTGCAAACCGATTTATTAAACGTGTATGGCGTTTAGTTTATGAACATACCCAAAAAGGTGTAGCAGCAAAACTAGACGTTACAGCTCTAGATAGTGAACAAAAATCATTACGTCGTGAATTACATAAAACCATAGCGAAAGTGAGTGATGATATTGGCCGCCGCCAAACATTTAATACTGCTATTGCTGCTGTGATGGAATTTATGAATCGCTTACAAAAAGCACCGCAAGAAACAGAGCAAGATCGCGCTCTAATGAGTGAAGCTTTAAATGCTATTGTTCGATTACTTTACCCAATGATGCCTCACGCTTGTTTTGTTATGTGGCAAGCTTTAGGTCACAACGAATTGATTGATAATACAACTTGGCCTGTTGCTGATCAATCGGCAATGGTGGAGGACGAGAAACTCATTGTTGTACAAATCAATGGCAAAGTCCGCGGTAAATTTATTGTACCTGCCGATGCCGATCAAGATTTTGTTGTATCACAAGCAAAACAAGAGCCTAACATCCAAAAATATTTGAGTGATGTTGCTATCCGTAAAATGATTTATGTACCGGGTAAATTATTAAATCTTGTTGTTGGTTAATTTTGTTTGATAACTAAATTTAGGCGGTTATTGATATGAAAAAATATTTAGCATTAATTATGTTATTAACAATATCCTTAACAGGATGTGGATTTCACTTACAACATGAGACAGAAGTGCCAGAAAGTTTTAAAACGATGTCTTACATAAGTTATGACCCTTATGGAAGATTATCTCGCAATATTAAAGAGTTATTACACGATAATGATGTGACAATAACGAATAATAATGCTTCAGGTCAGGTACCATTGTTAAAAATGGTAAGTGAAAATCTAAGTCGCAATACCATCTCGATTTATCAAGATGGTAAAGCTGCCGAATATCAATTAGTGTTAACGGTTGAAGCACAAGTTGTTGCTGGTCAACAGACTTATCCAATAAGCGTACGCGTGTTTAGAACGTTTTTTGATAATCCAGCTGAAGCTTTGGCTAAGACGGTTGAACAAGACTTAATTGAAAACGAAATGTTTAAACAAGCGGCTAAACAAGTCATCCGTAAATTAAAATCGATTCATGCAGTAAATTAACGTTGACATGATTAAAATTAGTGCCGATCAAATTAACAATAATGTGGGGGCTCCCTATTATTTAATTTTAGGTAGTGATCCCTATTTACAGCATTATGTGCAAACTGAGTTACGCAAATCCTTTTTACAAAAAGGATTTGATGAGCAACTTACTTTTGTAATTGATAATCAAACCGATTGGACAGCTATTTATGATAGCTGTCAGGCTATGAATCTATTTTCTGCAAATACTCTGATTTTTCTTGATTTTGGTGAGGGTTCATTAAACGCAGCTATCACTACCAAACTCAATACACTAAGTGAGGTTTTAACCCCTGGTATTGCGCTGGTTATTACACTTAACAAAATTACGAAATCGCAAGAAAACGCTAATTGGTATAAAGCTTTATCGGATAAATTGGTGGTTATCAATTGCACTACACCCGATACTTTACAGTTGCCACAATGGATCAAAAATCATTTGCAACAACAACAAATGACCATTGAACCAAAGGCAATTGAACTGTTTTGCTATTATTATGAAGGCAATTTACTGGCATTAACACAAATTATTGCACAACTTAAGTTGTTGTATCCTAATCAGAGCATTTCTTATGATGAAGTCGAAAATAATATAAATGATTCGGCAATATTTACACCATATCATTGGACTGATGCGATGATTGCCAATAAAACAAAACGAGCCATTCATATTTTACAACAGCTAAAAATAAATGAATTTGAGCCGTTAATTTTATTGCGGATTGTTCAACGTGAATTGATATTGATGATCAATTTAAAAAAAGGATTGCAACAAAAATCATTAAAACAAGTTTTCGATGAATATAAGGTTTGGCAAAATAAAAGAACGATATATACCAGTTATCTAAACCGTTGCGATATTAATGACCTATTTAATTTATTAGCCAAATTGACAGAGATCGAAATCAGTTTAAAGCATGATAACCAAGCACGAATATGGGACGCAATGTTTAATTTATCGATGCAATTTATGGGATTAGATAAATGTTAACTGCATTATTAGGAGGAACTTTTGATCCGATCCATTATGGACACCTTCGCCCTGCTATTTCGTTAGCAAATGAAGTCGGATTAAAGCAAATTGGTTTATTGCCTAATCATATCCCTCCTCATAAACCACAACCCGAAGCGAGTACTGAACAACGCTTGGCAATGTTAAAATTGGCTATCGAAGGTTTACCATTATTTGCGTTGAATGTAAGAGAGATCTTACCTGAAACTTCAACACGTCCTTCTTATACTATCGGAACGCTTCAAGCCTGGCGACAAGAAAATGGGAATAGTGAAGGATTGGCATTTATTATGGGACAAGATTCATTATTGAGTTTACCGACTTGGAGTAAATGGAAAACGCTGCTTGATTATTGCCATTTACTAATTTGCCGTAGACCAGGTTATGCCCAAAAAACTGATAACATTGAGTTACAACAATGGATTGATGTGCATAATACCACAAACGTTAAAGATCTACACAATTCACCACATGGTTATATCTTTTTTGCACATACGCCACTTGAAGATATTTCAGCTACTGAGATCAGGCAAAATATTAACAACCAAGCCAGTTGTGAAAATTTGTTACCACCCAAAGTGTGGCATTATATTCATCAGCAAGGCCTTTATACTGCAAAGAAATAGTAGAAAGGGCTTTACATCTGACAGTTTTTTCGGCATTATTTCGCCGCTGTGTTTATTTATTTTAAACTTAGCTTTTTGTGTTTATACTTAACTTTACTTTGTCATCGAATAAAATACTTTATAGGTGACATAAAAGCGCAACGCGATACCTTTGCACTATATGTGCTTAGACGAGGAAAGTTAGTTGAGTATATTTAATTTGTACTTATTATTAAGAGGCCCCAATGGCAAAAGAAGATAACATTGAAATGCAAGGAACCATACTTGATACTCTTCCAAATACGATGTTTCGTGTGGAACTTGAAAATGGTCATGTCGTTACTGCACATATTTCTGGTAAGATGCGTAAGAACTATATTCGTATTTTAACTGGTGATAAAGTTACTGTTGAAATGACACCTTACGATCTATCTAAAGCACGCATCATCTTCCGAAGTCGCTAATATCGTTATCAGAATAAACTTTTATCGCTATATAACTGTTTATTTCTCTCTTTTTTAATAAAAAAACCGTCGACAAAAGTCGACGGAGAAGTGAGATATTTAAACTAAACTAGTGAGTTAATCATCTTTAGAAAAGTTCATTTGATCGTATTTAACCCATTTTGTTTTTTTAACTATTTTATAGCCAAAGTAAATCATTAAAAATAATGGTAAACCGATATAGGTTGCAATTACACTATTCCAATCAATAGAATCTTGTAGGAAGGCTTCGTAATTTTGACCAAGTGTTATAATTAAACATAATACGAAAGCAAAAACAGGGCCAAATGGGAAGCAGCTTGATTTATATGGTAATTGATTAACATCATGACCTTGCATAAGGTAACCCTTTCTAAAACGATAATGACTAATTGCAATTCCTAACCAAGCAATAAAACCAGTCATACCTGACATATTGAGCAACCACAAATAAACAACCTGATCTCTATACATCGACGTTAAGAAGCAAAGCATAGCCACAAATGTCGTTGCTAACAACGCTGCACGAGGTACGCCTGATGATGATAATTTTGCAAAGATTTTAGGTGCTTTACCTTCTTTAGCAAGAGCATAAAGCATACGGGTCGAAGCATAAAGTCCTGAGTTACCCGCAGATAAAACTGAAGTCAGTATAACAGCATTCATTAATGCTGCAGCTGATAATAATCCTGCATGTTCAAATACTAGGGTAAATGGACTAACACTTATATCGGTTTCATCGTTACGTAGTAAATTAGGATCAGTATAAGGAATAATTAAACTGATGACTAAAATCGCAAAGATATAAAATAACAGTATTCGCCAAAAGACTTGCCGCATAGCTTTAGGAATATTTTTTTCTGGATCTTTTGATTCACCAGCTGCAATACCAATTAATTCTGTACCTTGAAATGAAAATCCAACTACCATTGCTACACCAATCATTGATGAAAATCCACCAGCAAAAGGCGCTTCTTTGATGGTCCAATTTTGCCAACCTGCACCTTCTGCACCATGGAAAATACCAATAATCATTAATAAACCAACAATAATAAAAACAATAACGGTGACAACTTTAATTAATGAAAACCAAAATTCAGCTTCACCAAAGCCTTTAACTGAAATATAGTTTAAACAAAAGATGATACTTAAAAACAATAAACTCCATAACCAGCTATAAGGACCGGCATCAAACCAATAAGAAATAACTAGCTGAGCGGCAACTAGGTCAACCGCAACTGTAATTGCCCAGTTATACCAATAGTTCCAACCAATGGCAAAACCAAACGCTTCATCTACATAACGTGAACCATAAGTTGCAAAGGTGCCTGAAACAGGTAAATATGCAGCAAGTTCCCCTAAGCTAGTCATTAAAAAGTACACCATTACACCTATAATGGCATACGAAAGCAAAGCACCACCGGGACCTGCCTGAGCAACAGTTGCTCCTGAGGCAACAAATAGCCCTGTGCCAATTGAACCACCAATGGCGATCATAGCTAAGTGACGCGCCTTTAAATCTCGTTTTAATTTGTTTTTCATATCAATATTCTTCTTTGTTAAGGAGAGCCCATCTTATGGAGCATAAATTTTTATATTCCACATTATTTAACAACCAAATAGGCAGCTAAAAATTTATATTAATCATTACTGATAAATAAAATAGGTAAAAGTGTATCAAAAAAAAATGATGGCGAGATAAATAATTCTAATAATCGAACTGTTTTGTTAAATATATACAATACTTAACCTTTAGTTAGCTGTTCTAATTGAGTTAAATAATTCAGTGCTTGCGAACGGCTATTACCACACATTTCGATACAAGGTTTTAATCGACCACAAACTTTCGGTCTCGATGGGTGCAAGAACAATTTACATTGATAATTGTTATCTAAATGAAGACAAGCAATACCAGCTGGTTTACCCTTAGGCATACATGGGATGGCTGATGAAATTGAAGGAGCAATACAACAGGCACCGCAGTTTTTTCGACATTGGAATGAATCTGTCATAGTGTTTTCTTTATTTTACACGCCTATTCAATAAATTTTGATGGTGACAATAGCAAGTTAGCGGTAAAATAGCGAGCTAATTTTTTAACTTTTTTTAATCGTGAAGAATAAATATTATGGCTAAAGCAAATGAAATAAAACGTGGTGATGCAGTCACCTATAATGGTAAATTATTACTTGTTAAAGATATTGATGTTCAAAGTCCAAGTGCACGGGGTGCCAGTACACTTTATAAAATGCGTTTTACCGATGTAAAAAATGGTGGAAAAGTTGAAGAACGTTTTAAAGGTGATGATATCCTCGAAACAATTGAACTATCCCGTCGACCTGTTAGTTTTTCGTATATTGATGGTGATGAATATGTATTTATGGATAATGAGGATTATACCCCTTATATCTTCAAAAAAGAGCAAATTGAAGATGAATTATTGTTTATCCCTGAAGGCGGTATGAATGGTATTCAAGTGCTAATGGCTGATGGTGAAGTTCTTGCCTTGGAATTGCCACAGACTGTTGAACTTGATATTGTTGAAACCTCGCCAAGTATTAAAGGAGCTTCAGCTAGTGCGCGAACTAAACCAGCTACTTTATCGACTGGGCTTGTAATTCAGGTTCCAGAATATATTGATAACCATGAAAGAGTTAAAATTCATATTGCTGAACGCCGTTACATGAGCCGTGCCGAATAACCAATAAAATCGTAATGAATATATATAATCAAAATAAACTACATAAACGATTGCGTCGCTTAACTGGCGAAGCAATCGCTGACTTTAATATGATCGAAGAAGGCGATCGTATTATGGTTTGCTTATCAGGCGGTAAAGATAGTTATACTTTGCTTGATATTCTTATCAACTTAAAAATCAGTGCACCAGTACATTTTGATCTAATAGCAGTTAACTTAGATCAAAAACAACCAGGATTTCCTGAACATGTATTGCCTGAATATTTAAATTCGTTAGGCATTGAATATAAAATCGTGCAAGAAAACACCTACGGTATTGTCAAGGATAAAATCCCTGAAGGTAAAACAACTTGCTCGCTTTGTTCACGGCTACGTCGTGGCATTTTATATCGCACAGCAACCGAACTTGGTGCAACAAAAATTGCCCTTGGCCATCATCGAGATGATATTTTAGAAACGCTATTTTTAAATATGTTTTATGGTGGCAAACTCAAAGCAATGCCGCCAAAGCTAATGAATGATTCAGGTGAACATATCATTATCCGACCACTAGCTTATTGCAAAGAAAAAGATATCGCCAGATACGCTGAAATTAAACAATTTCCGATTATTCCTTGTAATCTTTGTGGCTCACAACCCAACTTACAAAGGCAAGTAATTAAAGAAATGCTCAATGAATGGGATAAAAAGTTCCCCGGACGCATTGAAACCATGTTCCGAGCAACACAAAACATCACCCTATCCCATCTGTGTGATACCAATTTGTTTGATTTTAAAGGAATTAAAAAAGGTGATCTTTCTGTTAATGGTGGCGATATTGCTTTTGACCGCGAAGATATGGCAACAACCATCGGTTTTGATGCTTCAGAACTTGAAAAACAAGATATGATTTTATGGAAGGAAGCAAAATAGTGGCTTAATATACATATACTTTAACTTTTTCATCAATGCCATTAATGTGGCATTGATTTTTACATTTCCTAGAAATTTTAAATCCACAATAAAGTTAAACCAAACATTAAAATAAAAAGCCAATTTATTATGTTAACCATTTTAGCCAGCATTGGTTGACTATTTGTTTTTCTTGCACAAATTGCGAACTATTAACCGTGCTAGATTGTAATAGCAATGCTAATCTATGAATTTTGTTGCGCATATCGATATAGGCTTGTGTTAGCTGCTCTGCTTCTTGGCTATCCATTATTTGATAATTTGTCGCAAGTTCTAAAATCCGAACATTATCGCTCCACTTTGTCATTTTAGGATATTTATTAGCATAATTAAGCACAAGATATTGCGATATAAACTCAATATCTCCTATTCCTCCTTCATCAATTTTTAAGTTAAATAAATTGTTTTGAGTGCTACCTAGATGTACTCTCATTTTTTCACGCATTTCACGCACTTCTTTTTTTAATACAACTTCATCACGCTTTTTACAAAGTACATTATGACGAATTTGGTTAAAACGTTTTATTAATTCACCTTCTCCATATATAGCTCTTGCTCTGACTAATGCTTGATGCTCCCAAGTCCAAGCTTCATTCATTTGGTAATCTTCGAACGAATCTAAACTACAAGCAAGCAATCCTGCATCACCCTGAGGGCGAAGCCTTACATCAACTTCATATAAAATCCCAAAACTAGTACGAACATTAAATAGATGAATAATTCGCTGAACTAAACGCAAATAGAATTGACGACTATCTATCTGCTTATTGCCGTTAGTTATACTATTAACTGGACAATCATGTAAAAAAACCAAATCGAGATCCGAACCATAACCCAGTTCCCAACCGCCTAATTTACCATAGCCGATTACCACCAAGCCTTTATGATTATCAGCCAAATGCTCAGGCTTGCCATAGCGAGTAACCATTTGATTCCAAGCCATTTGTATGACAAAATCTAATAATGATTCAGCCACATAAGTTAGGTGATCACTGACCTTCATGGTAGTTAATACATGCTCAACATCGCAAGCAGCTATATGCAACAATTGCATCTGTTTAAATTGACGTAAAGCTTCAAGTTGTTGTTCTTCGTCATCAACTTCAATACGTAATAAATATTGATAAAGCTGGCTTTTATATTCATTTGGAGCAACAGTCTGATAAAGCGAATTGATATCAATAAGCTCATCTAATAATATAGGGTAATGAGCCAGCTGATCGCTAATCATTGGTGAAGCACTACATAAGCGAATCAATTGCTTCAAAGCAGTTGGATATTCAAGTAACAGTTCTAAATAAGTGGTACGACTAACAATATTAACAAGTAACGGCAAAATCCTTGATAGCACCATTGTTGCTTGCTTTTCGCTACAGACAGCTTCTAACAAACGTGGCATTAACTGATCGAGGATTTCACGCCCCCGTACGCCAATGGTACGTTTACCTATATCATCACGAAATTGCACTAGCATTTGGTAGATCTGCGTAACTTCTGTTTCTGAATAGGTAGGTAATATTGCACTAACATCGCTTATTTGAAGATCAGGCACCCAAAGATCGTCAAATTGATCGTTATAAGGCTTAGTCGTTGAGGTAGATTCTGATTCGTTTTCGCCAATAAGTTCATTAAAAATTTGGCGGTTATGTTGCATCCGCACTAATAACGCTTGTTCAAAATCATGCCAATGATTAAAGCCCATGCTTATCGCTAAACGAGCTTGATCCAGTGCATTATTTGGCAAGGTTTGGGTCTGTTCGTCAGCAATAGCTTGTAGAAGATTTTCACAACGGCGTAAAAATAGGTAATTTTCTCGTAATAACGATACTTCATTCGATGCAAGTAGCGATTCTTGTTCAATCACATCAAGCGCATTTAATAGCGAACGAGTTTGCAACCCCACTACTCTTCCACCACGAATAAGCTGAAAAACTTGTACAATAAACTCTATTTCACGAATCCCACCAGCACCAAGCTTAATGTTATTTTTTAAACCACGACGACGCACTTCACGTTCAATCATGCTTTTCATATTACGCAATGATTGTAAAACACTAAAATCAATATAGCGACGATAAACAAATGGTTTTAACATTTGATAAAGCTCACTGACATAAGGAGATTGTTGATCACCAAGCACTTTAGCTTTAACCATTGCATAACGTTCCCAATCGCGCCCTTGTTCTTGATAGTAATCTTCCATAGCAGAAAAACTCAGCACCAAAGGTCCACCATCACCAAGTGGCCGCAAGCGCATATCAACGCGATAAACAAATCCATCTTCTGTAATTTGGTCTAACGCTTTGATCAAACGTTGTCCCAAACGTGTAAAGAATACAGCATTATCTAACTCTCTCCGCCCTCCTTGTGTTTGTCCATGTTCGGGATAGGTAAAAATCAAATCAATATCGGACGAGAAATTAAGTTCTCCACCACCTAATTTTCCCATACCTAAAATCAGCAGTGGCTGCGTCTGACCTTGAGCATTGTAAGGTGTCCCCCACTCTTTGCAACTAAGCTCATAAAGCCAATTACGAGCTGTAACAATTATCACCTCAGCTAGTTCACTTAATTGTAATAAAATCTGCTCATCATTACTGATATGAACTAGTTGAGACCATGCTAACCGGACTAAAATATAACGACGAAATTGCCTTAAAATCTTCATGAATTCAGTTTCATCTGAAACTGCTATTAATTTTTCATTTAACCAAGTTTGGTAATACTGTCTTTCATCTGCCTGTGGGGGATTTTGGCTGATTTCTGTTAGCCAGTTAGGAAATCGATAAAATGCATCTACCAAAAAATTACTTCGCACTAAAATATCTAAATTAGCTTGTATTTCGTTTGATTGACATTGTTTAAGTTGAGAGGCAACTTTTTGCTTTTGTTGTTCAAACAAAGAAGAAACTGGAAGGTTAAATTCTGACATAAGCAAGCTCTCTTAGAAATTTCTTCACAAAATAATATCAGCAAAATAAGAATATATTATAAGTAACTTTTGTAAGTTATATAGTATTTTATATACAAAATAAAAAAGTGTCGAAAATGATGAGATGATTTTTAATTGAGTATTGTTTTTAGGAATGATTCATAAAGAATATACAACTTCTTTAAACCCTTTATTTTATATTACCATAGGTGCAAAGTCTTTTTGGAGTAAAAAGACCTTTACTGGAGCTATATATAACCATATATCCTAATAAAAACCGTCATTATATTGTTGTATAGATAAAAAAATATCATACCGAAAAAAGTAAAAATTTCAGGCAACAATTCTTGCAATTAATATAAGGCAACCTTGTCTATTATAGAACAATGCCTATTATAATTAATGTAAAAATGTTACCAATAAACTAATTTGTACAAATTTTATTCTGACTTTGACTCAACAAAACTGGATAAATTAACTTCTTTTCCAAAAAATGCTTTTGCTGTTTTACTAACAACTACCGAACCTATTGCACATAAAATAAGAAGAAATAATATAATATCTGTTATAACAATAACCATTATTTCGCTGTCTGTTAATGAATCTGCAACCTCATCAAACCATTTCAGACAATATATATTGAAAAATAAAACAATTATTGCTGCCAACGATGTTAACACAAAAGCAATGACAGAACTTGAAATTAATGACTTCACCTGTAAATTATCATAAACAGTTTTAAATTGTTTTCGCAAAACAAAATAACCAATCGTATTTACAATCAATAAAAAAACTGAATAAAAAATAATAGTTCTAATATGGTATTCAAGGGGACCTATAGAATCCAGAGGATCTTTAGGAACAAAAAAGAAATTTAAGCAAAATAAGACAATAGATAGATAATAGAAATTAAATAATAGAATAAATAAAGATAAATGAGTTTTTTGACTATTGTCCGAGGATAATACAATCATATCTGACTCTGTTACGAAAGCTGTTCGCAGTAGTTTTATCCCTAAATAAATCGCCATTATTATCCAAATATAACAAGCTAATCTAAATATGCCTATATAGAGGCTTTCTATATAAGTAAAATAATATGGCACTATAGCATAATATAAAAATCCAAGAACCTGTCGCTCAAATATCACCTGATAACCATTGATACCTATTATTATAAAAAAAACAATTAAAAACACACAAAGCAGATTCTTTTTATTGACTCGATAGACCGAATTCTTATGCAAGATTATGGCTGAAGTAATAAAAATTAAAACCAGATTTGCTAACTGATTAAAAGTATTAGGCAAAACTATATGAATAATTAATGATAAAAAAGAATCGTCCCAAATATATGGGTTAACCTTTGCATAGCTAAAAACCATATTCTCAACAAGAAGTTCTCGTCCAACTAAAAAAGCGCTATCTAGCACCCCATAAAACAGCAAAAACAAGAACGGTAATTTAAAAAAAGAAAGCTTCATTATTTTACTTTTTATTTCATTGATTAATAGTCATATTTGCGATCAACATAAGCCTGAACTTTGTATTAATCTCACTAAAAGCAAATTCTTTTACAGAGTTAATAGTCAATAATGCCATTTGCCATTGTGTAAATTCAGGCTCAAAAGGAAGATTTTTATCTATTAGAATATAATTTATTTGGTTTAGTGTTTGTTTATATAACTCTAAATCATTAACTTCTAATGCATATTCTTCATTTTGTTGCCAAAATCTTAACAGGCTTGCTAGATCTTGATGGGCTTGAAAATCAAATTGACAAGTTTTAAGTGATGTATTTTTCAGTAAACAATAGCCCCTAGCAGCTTTACTTTGTGAAAAAAGATGCAAATGGAAACGGCTTAATTCAAGAGCAAAATTAAACAGGTCTTGTTTATTACCTTGTTTGAGTTCTAATTCGACTTCTTGAATGATTTTAACTTTTTTGTTTGACTTAATTTCCCCTTGGTCTAGTGCTACCTCAATTTCGCTACTCGCAAAAGAAATTAACCAAGTTTGCCTTTTGAAATCAGTACTGAACAATGGTAATAAATCTCGTTGTAACCGCTCAATATCGCAATTATAGGGTAATGCCATATGTGGTAATACAGCTAAATTGGGTTCTGAATTAGGTAAGTCAACATTAAATTCAGCACGCTCATGTAATCCAGACACAGACTTGCTATCTCGCTTTAAGGTGATTTCAAACTCTTTTTCGTGATCACTTTCGCATTCCCTTACTCGCAATCCACACTGATTATTACGTAGGTAATAATCGCTTGTGTCATAATAGGTACTAGTCAAATTGAGTTTTGTAGAACTGTTTTTTGCTGGTGATATCGTTAAAAATTCAACTTCGTCGCTATCAGCCCATTGATCTAGAAAATATCTTAAATTAGCAATATCACTAGTATTAATTTCAAACTTTAATTCGATTTCATTACTCATTCATCTACTATTTTTTCGCTATTTTTAACATAATCAACGATAAATCTACTTCATACATCATAGCGAATCACCGTTAATCAACAATATGACAAATTATTTTACAACACGAAATGGATTAGGTTTTGATTTAGATTGTTTAGGTTGTGAGGACAAAGATACACTCTGTATACTATATTGTGGTTCATCTTCAAATCCCATACCCACGCCATTTTCACGAGCATAAATTGCCTCAATCGCAGCCATTGGTACCACAATATGTTGTGGCACACCAGAAAAGCGAGCATTAAATTCAATTTGTTCATTAGTAGCCAAATATTGACCAACTGATTGTGGGGCAATATTTAGTACAATTTGATTGTTTTGGATAAATTCCTGCGGCACTAATACTCCATATACAGAAGTATTAACCACAATGTAAGGTGTTAAATCATTATCCAAAATCCAGTCATAAAAAGCCCTAAATAGATAAGGGCGACGTGGCGTCATTTGTTCAAGTTCCATCAAGGCTACCTTGGCTAAAATTATCGTAAATAAAGATAAATTTAATTGTTTATGATCTTATCTTTTTTTCTGCTTCAGTTAATGAATTAATAAAAGCAGGGCGTTCAAAAACTCTCGCCATATAAGCTAAATAACTCTTTTCAGCTACTTTTGGTAATTCAATACTAAGCAATGGTAAACGCCAAAGTAACGGCGCAAAGTAACAATCGCATAATGTAAAATCATCACTCATAAAATAATCTTTTTCTTTAAACATAACCGAAATCGAAACAAGATCATCAAGAAGATTTTTTCGTGCTGTTTTAGCAGCATCACTATTAGGATCAGCAATAATTGTTTCGTATGCACTATACCACTCTTTTTTAATACGGTACATTGTTAATCGTGAATTAGCGCGAACGATAGGATAAACAGGCATCAATGGTGGATGTGGAAAGCGTTCATCCAAATATTCTAACGCAATATGTGGTTCATATAACGTAAGGTCACGATCAATTAAAGTTGGAATTGAACTATATGGATTAAGATCCAATAATTCCTGTGGTAAATTATCTGCCGTTACAAACTCTATTTCCGCAGTTACCCCTTTTTCTGCCAGAACAAAACGAATCTGATGCCCGTAAATATCTGTTGTATCACAAAATAATGTCATTACAGAACGTTTATTAACAGCAACAACCATATTCACTCCAAATTTATAAAATTAAAATAAGTCTAGTTGCCGTCTATTCTAACAAATTGGATAACAAAATTGTTAAAAAAAAATAAATTTTCTTTAATTCTTTTCCTCAAGCCCTAATTTTGACAAGCAGTTTCATAAAACATGTGCTTAAGTATAGGATTTATTAAATTAGTTAACCTAATAATATTAAATAATATTTATTTCCTAAATAATCTTAATTCTTAAAAATATTTAACCTACGTAGTTTAGCTTTTTAATTAACCAAATCAGCATAAAAAAACCCAGCATTCGCTGGGTTTTGAAACAAAATTGAAACAAAATTGTAACGTTTTTGTAATACTGCCGGTCGGGTAAGGACACAACATTACTGTTGTGCCCTCCCCTAAGAACTGTACGAGCAAATTTCTCCGCATACAGCTCAAGCCTTTCAATTGACTTTAGTAAGCCAGTTTCACTACCTCCAATTTCAGTGCATGGACTTTTTTGTGGCAAATAGGATGTAGTAACACCCTATTTTTGAGCGTATCCGCCCCTCCGTGCATTTTGTAGATAATATGATGGTCATGCCACCCCGTCTCTTTTGTGATTGGGAGTTGACATAAACCACAACGACCTTTTTGTTCCTTATACAGCATTTGCCATTTGTGTCTGTGTGAGAATTCCTCATACATCCGTTTCTGGTGTAATGTTTCCCCGTATAATTCCCATTCTGGTAAAAATGGATTGTAATCCGATTTTACCTTAATATGTCGTTTGATTGCCGTCTTGCTACATTGCAATAATTCAACCCATTTATCCATACCCTGGCGGTCTTTTATCATCGTGCCAAAGTTCCATTTCCGAGTTGCCGTCGTTTTAAAGTATTTCTCTTTAACCCAACGTTTACCCTTTTTACTATGTCTTCTTTTGCTCCAATTCCAAAGCGCGCGCCATATTAATGCATCCATTCGCCCATAAGCTTGACTGGCTGCCTGACTTCGGTGATAGTTAGCCCATCCCCTTATCATTGGATTTAATACCTTTATTAAGTCTTCTTGTTTAACCATGCTTAATTTTTTAATCTTATCTCTCACCTTGCTATAGAATGCCTCCCCATTCTTTTTACTCGGCTTGATGATAAGCTTGTCGTTAAACTGTCTTACGTTCCAACCTAAAAAGTCAAAACCCTGCCTGATATGCACTACTTTTGTTTTCTTCTCTGATAGTGTTAGTCCTCTCTCTTTGAGAAATTCCTCCACTACAGGAATGACCTTTTCTTCCAGTAATTCTTTTGAAATCCCTGAAATAATAAAGTCATCCGCATACCTAACCATGTACGTTTTATGTTGCCTGATTTTCCTGCTCGCTTTCTCACCAAAGTGATTAGCTAGCTCTTTCTCCAAGCCGTCTAACGCCATGTTGGCTAGCGTTGGCGAGATAATCCCACCTTGCGGTGTGCCCGCCTCAGTCATCTTCACCTGCCCCATGTCAACGACACCCGATTTTAACCACTTCGCTAATATCCGCTTATTAATTGGAATATTCGCTATTAACCAATCATGGCTAATGTGGTCAAAACAGCCCTTGATATCTGCATCTAATACCCACTGCGCAGGTTGGTTAGTTTTCCGCCCCTTGTGTGAGAATATTCGATGTATATGGGTTATCGCATCTGCCGTTGAGCGGTTAATGCGAAACCCATACGAGCCTTTATCCGCCGTTGTCTCCGAAACAGGCTGTAGGGCAAATAGATAGAGTGCTTGCATTGCCCTGTCTTTTATGGTCGGAATACCCAAAGGGCGTTTCTTCCCGTCAGACTTAGGAATATAGACCCGCCTTAATGGTTGCGGTTTATATCCCTTGTTTGTGAGCGTTGCAGTCGCTTTCCATTTTGCCTCAGCGGTGCTCCAAGTTACCTTATCAACACCTGCCGTCCTTTTACCTCTATTTTCAGTCACTCGCCTTACCGCTAATTGCTTAGCATAAGTTGAGCGTGTCAATAATCTTTGCAAGCGTTTAACCTTGCGCCAATCATTTTCAAGTGTCGCTTTCGCAATCCGACTCTGCAATCCTTTAACATGCCTTGTTGCTTTGACCCAATCGATATTGTGCCATTGCCTCGCCATGTCAGAGGTCGCTGGAGCTGGACTCTGTTTAATTTTTGCATTAAACTTAGTGTGCTCTTTCATACTTACCTCTTGATACAAGAAGTAGCAGAAATTACTTGATACTATGTGAATAACCGCCAAAAGAACTACCACGTTACATGTGGCGGTTATTCAGCATATCAAATAACTCTACCGCTCTGTAACACGGTTAATGATTGAGTTTTGAGCTTGGCGGATGTTTTAACAGATGAATTATTCTTCCCAATAATTCATTTTAAACTGTTAGACACTCGCCAGCTCTCCCCTCGCCTAAAATAATTCCATTAGAAATTACCCACCAAAGGATTAGCCTAACATCTTGCGACGAAAGACCAGTTAGAAGTCTGCACCCTTTCGAGTTAGGTCATGTTTCATACCCTATATCAGCCATTACAGCCAATCATTCGCTTTCTCTAACCTCCCTTACCTGCACGCTTAACAGCATCACTTACGCTTTGCCTGCCGACCCCAATCTTTGCGCTTTATATAATACGATTGCTGAATTGTGGACGGCAAACGTACAGGCTTACCAAGTTCCATTATTATCACACGAGTAGTTAAGATGTAGACTGTTCGCCGATAGTCTTATTGATGGCGTATTCCCACGCTAGACGAGAATATCCGACTATATTACCTTTTGGTCAAAGCCTATCAGTAGTTTTGGCTTTTCCAGCATTACGACGTTTTCATCTATTCACTTTACGTTCATCTTTCTACCCAGTCTAGCCCCTCATGGCATACTACTTGCCATTACTTAATGTTACCTCACGATAATCATTAACCTTGCTATTCCTCAAGGGGGTACATTGTCAGGAAGCTCCGCACCAGACCGTTGCCAGTCTCGCACTATCCCTAGACTACTGTTAGCCATATAACAGGTTGACTATTAATTATGCTCATTTCCTATAGTTATAATTAATTCAACAATGATAATAATAGCTTAAGCACTGCTTGTTTAACAACTCGAGTGAAATAGGTTTTTACACCTGATATCTTACTAATAATAGTTAATTCGACCTTTGTCTTTCAACTTCATCTACATTTCTGTCGATTCATCGAAATATTCTAGTCTTTGTTAATCACTAATTTAACGGTAAATCTTTTACCCATTAAGTAGTAAATTATTAGTTAATAAGAGACGTCGGCAATCGTATATAATTGCTCGCCTTGTAGTTGTATGTAGTTCAACTATGACTGGAGAGTGTAAACTCTCAAAGGGCTCCAGTTTTCTTCATGGCGAAGTTTTGATGTCAGCTATATCTTCGGCTCATCATGTAGTTGTATATAGTTCAACTCTGGACTGGTAAGGATTATCCTTACAAAAGGCTTACATGAATATGTCCCCTCTTGCACACGGGTCGAAAGGTTAACTATTTAACGCTTTCGGTATTTTCTCCCCTTCGGGAGTATGAGGCTCCCTCGAGGAGTTTACAAGCATGTAAATAAGGAAAGAGTATTTCATCTTCGCTCTTATCTACGAATGAAAGGGAAAAGTATTTCATTTTCGCCTTTCATTCACTTGATTTTTACGAAAAACTTCATAAAAATCAAGCGCTTAGTACTGCTTGTCGCACCTAACGTTTGCTGAATTGAGGACGACGACGAGCTTTGCGTAGACCCACTTTTTTACGTTCAACTTGACGTGCATCACGAGTAACAAAACCTGCTTGACGTAACGCAGGACGTAAAGTTTCATCATATTCCATTAACGCACGAGTAATACCGTGACGAATCGCACCAGCCTGACCTGAAATACCACCACCTTTAACAGTGATATAAAGATCAAGTTTATCAGTCATTTCAACTAACTCCAACGGTTGCATAACAACCATACGAGCTGTATCACGACCAAAGTATTGCTCTAAAGAGCGCTTGTTAATAACGATGTTACCACTACCTGGTTTGATAAATACACGAGCAGCAGAACTTTTGCGGCGACCTGTACCGTAATATTGATTATCAGCCATCTTTTATCCCCTTAAATATCTAGTACTTGCGGTTGTTGTGCCGCATGATTGTGCTCACTACCAGCATAAACTTTTAGTTTACGGTACATTGCACGACCAAGAGGACCTTTCGGTAACATGCCTTTTACAGCAATTTCGATGACTTGTTCAGGATGACGTTCAATCATCTCTTTAAAAGTCGCTTCTTTAAGTC
The DNA here is from genome assembly GCF_046635625.1 of Gilliamella sp. BG1. Lineage (NCBI taxonomy): Bacteria > Pseudomonadati > Pseudomonadota > Gammaproteobacteria > Orbales > Orbaceae > Gilliamella > Gilliamella sp. BG1. The sequence continues at coordinate 89,937 of NZ_JBIDFG010000004.1, forward strand.
CACCGATGTAGCCAGTATGACGATAATAGATCTTATCAGTGCGTTTTTTGCCTGTTACAGCAACTTTTTCTGCATTGATAACGATAATATAATCACCTGTATCAACATGTGGTGTGTATTCTGCTTTGTGTTTACCACGCAAACGGCTTGCGATTTCAGTAGCTAAACGACCTAACGTTTTACCAGCTGCATCAACAACATACCAGTCGCGTTTAACTGTTTCTGGTTTAGCTGAAAAAGTACTCATTCGTAATTATCCAATTTTTAATTAATCTCACGTTAATAAATCATTTGATTTATTTACACTTTTTGATTGTTACCATTAATTAACTCACCCCTTCGAGCGGTTATACTAATATTGACAACCGAAAACAACGTTGGGAAGAACGTTGTCGTAACGTGGGTGGCAATATTATACAGAAATTTTATAAAAGCGCTAGAGTAAAAATAAAAAATCATAGCGAGAAGGAATGCTTACTGATAAACTAAAATCAACATTAAATAACAAAATATTTAAATAAATGAACAATACAATTCAACTTTCAATAGAAGATTATATTAGCAAAGGTTTGCACCGAAAATGTTATCGTCATCCAAATGATCCCAATAAGTGTATCAAAGTGAATTATAATGTTGGTGCTGAAGATGAGACTAATCGAGAAATTTCTTATTATAAACATCTAATTAGACGTAATGTTTCATTCGATGCAATAGCAAAATATTACGGTCCAGTTTCAACCAATTATGGCAAAGGCCATGTTTTCCAACTCATCCGAGATTATACCGGTGAAATAGCTATACCACTTGAAAAATACCTCGCTGATACAAAATTAACTAAGCAATATTACGATGATTTAGTTACTTCATTAAGAAATTTGAAATCAACCCTATTAAAAGATCGTATTATTACAATGACAATAAAAAGCAAAAATATTTTGTTTCAGCACTTAAGTGCAGATAACAGTCGCTTAATTATTATCGATAATATCGGTAATTCAACTCTTATTCCTATTGCCAATTACATTCCTTTTTTTGCTAAAGCCAAAATTGAACGAACTTGGCAACGTTTTTTAACATCCATTATTAAAGAAAATAGCAACAACAAATTAATCACTCGTTTAGTTGACGAAGTGAATCAGTAATCCTCAATTGTGCAATAGCACCTTTTACATTATTAGGTCTATTTTTTAAGGTAAATAGACCTTGATGTAATTTAGCAATACGGTTGACTATACTTAAACCAAGCCCAATACCATTATGCTTGCGATCCATACGAAAAAAGGCTTGAGTCAGTTTTTCGCTTTTAGACTCATCAATGCCATTACCTTCATCTTCTACAGTAATAATGATATCTTTTTTAATTTTGTAACAGCTTACCACAATTTTAGTGTTCTCAGGACTGTAGCGATAACTATTTTCAACTAAATTACGTACTAATAGTCTTATTAAGGTTGCATCACCATTAAAAATAAGATCTTTATCAGTCAAATACCATTCGAGCTGTTGCTGTTTTTGTGAAGTCAATTCTGTTAGTTCATCAGACAGCGGAATCATAATATCATTATAAAAATTAATATGTTGATACTGTCCTACAGTAAACTTTTGACTAGCTCGAGCAAGCATTAATAGCTGTTCTACAGTACTGACTAATCGATCTATACGATCAATTAACTCTGTGCAATCAATGTTATTGTTATTTTCTAACAATTCTAGATGTAAACGAATGCCTGCTAAAGGTGTCCTCATTTCATGCGCTACGTCGGAGGTAAAAAGACGTTCTTGAGATAATGTTGTACTCAGCCTAATAAAAAGATTATTCAATACAGATGTAATCGATTTAATTTCACGCATATTGCTAATTGGCGCAATGGGTTTTAGATTCTCTTCAGTACGTTGATTAAGATCTTTCTCTAAAATTTCCAACGGTTTTGTGATCCACCTGATCGCTTTATACGCTAAAAATAGTGTTACTGCCATCATAGAAAAGGCTGAACAAAACAAAACAAAAATCGCTTCTAATTCTTCTTCTTCAACAACCTCATCAATTTTATTTTGACTTAGAGTCAAATTAACCAATACATCTATTTGTTCTTTACTTTCATGCCATAACCAAAGGACAGTAATAATCTGACAAACCAACATGATAGAACCCAAAGTAAAAAATAGGTTCCAACGAATACTGTGGCGTATATTACTAAGTGATTCTGAAATCATAATTTAATTATCTAATTTAAATTAATCGAGTTATCAACATCCATCATTAAGTTGATAACCATAACCTCGTACTGTACGAATAAAATTTTTACCCAATTTATTACGTAATCCGTGAATATACACTTCCAAAACATTTGAGCTAGGGTCACTCTGCCAATCATAAAGATCATTTTGCAATAAATCACGGTGGACCTTTTCGCCAGCTTTTAGCATTAATCGAGATAATACAATAAACTCTTTTGGTGTTAACACTACTTCTTGGTTATTAACAGTCACTTTTTGTTGTTTTATATCAATATTAATAGGACCATAACTGATAAAATTATCTGCGGTACCTTGATCTCGACGAATTAACGCTCTTACTCTAGCTAATAATTCAGTTAAAGCAAAAGGTTTAATCAAATAATCATCGGCACCATTATCTAAACCATCGACTCTATCTTCTATGGTATCGCGTGCAGTTAAAATCAAAACTGGCGTTGAAATATGATTTTTTCGCCAGCGAATCAGTAAGTCAAGTCCATCACAATCAGGTAATCCTAAATCGAGTATAATTAAACTAAACTGCCCAAATTGAATATAATCTTCAGCTTGTTTACCATTTGTAGCAACTTCACAAACATAACCATTTGACGTTATACCATCGTATAAACCTTTCTGTAGCAAGCTATCATCTTCAACAATTAATATTTTCATTGATGATTTACCTTAATATAAATGTTGGAATCACTAAGAATTCTCAATCGTATAATTATCAGTAATTATATACTTCACGTTACATATCTAAAGCTATTAATTGCGCTCAATAAGAACATACTTATTAAGAAACTTGTTAATACTTATCCAATTTTTATTAATTAAATACGCCGATAATATACTTAAAATAAATCCGACAATAATATCTAATGGCCAATGAATCCCTAGATATATACGACTCCAACATACAAGTACAGCAATTAAAGCCAATAAATATAGATCTGTTCTAAAGCGATATGCATTATCAAAAAAACAGCAAAAAACATCGTCCACACAAATACCGCATGTTGGCTCGGTAAAGAACTTGTTTTGTCATGAAAAAGATAATTAGTACCAACTTCAACCACAAAAGGGCGTGGAGAATAAAAACAATAACGAATAACAAAAGTAACTAATAATGCTAACCCTAAACTAAATACTATTTTTAAAATTAATTGCCTATAAATAGGCCGAATACACCAACCGATTACCATAATAATAACAGGTAGGTAAACCAAATAGTTAGCACAAAAATAGCAAAAAAGACAAATGATTTAGATGCATGATCTGAAGCGTTTATTAATAAAAAAATTTGCGTATTAAAATCATGCCACATAAGCTATCTCTCTAGATTCACCCAAATTATTAATAATTTAACGTATAAACCTTAAGAGAACCTTAATATAAACTTATTCAGTAATCAGATAAATGTAAAATTTGATGTACTTTTAGATTTAAATTCGTCATTTAAATAAAGTGTAGGAAAACGCAGAGTTTTTTACACTTCATGGTTAAAATAATCCTCTAAAAACTCATAAGGCGTTTTCCCTGAAATCGCTTTATGTGGTTTAACGGTATTATAAAAATTAATAAATCGTTTAAGCTTTTGTTTTCTATCTTTTGAATTACTAAATATATGCTGATTATGCCACATCGCAATTCAAAGTTCGTATCACTCTTTTGAGCTTTCCCATTCGTTTGTGGACAGACTAGTTTCGTGAATTCTTGATGGATACGATGGTTGTTACACGTTTTAACAAATAGGTGTTCGCTGGTGCCTTGATATTCACGTCCATTATCGGAATAAATACATTCAATGGTATAAGAACATTGGGCTAATATATCATTTTGTAAAAACTGTGCCGAGCTAAATTGGGATTTATCAGGGTAAATACTGGCATAAAGCTCACGTGAAAAATCATCAATACCGACAAATAAATATTCTCTAGTTTGCTGTTTCGTTTCATTTTTAAGTAAAGGTAAACGTTTGGTATCAACGTGTAGCATTTCTCCCGGATAGGTTTTGTTATAGCGTTTAGCTTGCCGTCTTAATTTATCTTCAATCGATTTTTCGACTTTAACCAGACGTTTAATTCCATAACGAATGGTTTTATAACGTTCATTCTTACTGGTTAAAGGCACAAAAAGCTTCAATCGGGCTTTCTTTAGTACATTATAAATGGTAGGCCGACTGACCATAAAGCGTTTTGCCAAATCAGTGACCGTTATTTTTTCTTTATGATATAAGCGCCATATCTCTTGTCTGTAATAAGGCGTTAGTTTTTTATGTATATTCAATACAGTACTGTATCAAATTACTGTAAACAATGCGGAAAATCCTCACATTGCTATCACATTGCTAGCTACTGAAGCCGATATTATTGATCTAGATAACAAATATCGGTCTTGTGCACAAGATAGATCAGTTGGTTTATTATAAAATTTGGTGACAGAATTAACTGTCACCTTTAACTATTAAATATACAAAATTTAGGATAGGTCTGGTGCCCTATCCAGTCTTTTCCTACAACTAATTAAAAACGCGATTAATAAGCTTATTAACAACTCCACCAACAATAACCGAGGTTACAAAACTAGCTAATACTCGCCCTTCTGTTTTTATTGATTTAAGATCTTCATCTTCTTCACACGCTTTTGCTATTTTATCTTGCGCAGTATATACTGCTGCTGTTGTTAAAAGAAGCCCAGAACCCACACTAATTAATTTAAAAATTGACATGTATAACTCCTTATTGTTTTATAGCTAAATAGATAAGCACAACTTTAATTAGAAAAATAAAAAACTTTTGTTAAAGATTTTTTCCCATTATTTTTTTAAGATCTATATTATTTTTTAATATATGATTCGTTATTTTTGCATCATTGTATTTTTTTCTTAAGGTTGCTATATATAAACAAGCTGGAATTGTTACACGATAAGCTGGTCCTGTAATATTAAATAGTAGCCATAAATGGTTTATTGCCAAACAAATAGATAATACTAATTCCTGATATCGCCTCGGATAAGGTCTTGGTAACATTACTGTCATTATATTTCCTGATTTAAAACCAAAATTGTTTAAAATGCTAAATATTAAATAATTTGAAATTAAAGAAGACGAAGTCATAAAATTTTGAATCCCCATCATTACCATGGATGGTGTAACTTTAGAATTAACATTACCCAATTCTGCTGCTATTTTTTTAAGGTCTTTTTGACTTATATTTTCTAATGATTGCTTGAGAAGTGAATTTAATAAAGCATCTTCAATTTTTTCAATAAAAAAAGGTGCTGGCTCACTTAATATTGTATTAGTTCGATTACATACATCTATTAATATTTCACGATAGCATACCCCTTTACCTTGCCTTAATAAATTCATTCCTGAATTTGCACCAAATGTTTGAAGCTCTGCAGCTATAGATTTCCAATATAATTGATGGTTAGGATAATGTCGTTTATAACTTGCATCGCTTGTTAATGTTTCGGTAAACCGAAGGGTATTATCCTTAGGATCAACAGTCAATATAGAAACCAATAATTCTAAATCTTCATTAGTACATTGTTTTAAAAAAACTAGGTCTGAATCATCTCTATAAATAGCCATTTATACTCCCCTTATTAATTATTAATTATGATTACAACACTATAGCAATCAGAATTTCCTTCATAAGGAATTTAAGGTGTTTTCGTTCTAATTTTTTATTACTGGTTCATTTGTTATTTTGAATTCAAAATTTTGCATGCAATAGTGTTTATCTCGATAAACTCAACCCAACTATATTTATTTTTATAATTGAGCTGGTATTGTTTATCTACACGGCAAATATCTGGCCTTGTTTCATAAATGGTACATAATTTTGTTTGATGGTCATAATAACGACATACCCCATTACCACTATCAAGAAATTGCGTTTCTTGTGAACGATTAACACTGCAACAGCAAGCTCCACATTGATAACAAGGAAACGGGGGGGAATTACTCATAATGATTTTACCCATGAATGCACTGATTCTAAATTGCCAGCTTCAAATGGTAATTTAATTCCTCGGCGAGTTACTTCTTCTTTTAACAGAAAGCTGCGTTCTAGTTCATTATTGGTCATAGTAAGATGCAATGTAAACGACGCTAATTGTTGTGTATCCATATTGAACTCTAGCCTTGCTAACTCTTTTAAGTAATTATCTAACTCAGTATTTACAGCTTTAAAAAAATCGAGAGTTCTTTCGTATTTATCTTTAAATTTATCTAAAAAAGCCCAAATTTTTTGAGGAAGAGTCCCTTTATCTAGATAGTGATTAAATGCTAATGTTAAAATACCAGTCGCTAGTGCACTACAAAATGCAGATAACTCAGTGCCAAATGGAAAAGCAAATAATTGTGAACATATGCTATAAATAGCAGTACCACAAACAACGGAAATTCCAGCACTAATAATTTTACTTACTTCTTTGACTAATTGACCTAAAGGCAATGAATCAGGGTTGCAAAAGATTAATTTTATAGCTGCCGTAATATGCCCCCACATTTCACGGATCATTTTTCCAAGCATTTTTTGCGTAGTGAAAAATATATTGGTAACAGTAGTGGTTACACTCGATAACGCACCACTAGCAGCGCCATCTTTGAAAGAATTAAAAAAATCTTTAAATTTTAATTTTATTCGTTCCCATATAGCATTAAATACATCGCTAATATCATTTAAAAAATTTTTTATAGAAAAATTATATTTATTATTTGCATAAATAGAAGGAAATTGATCGCGTAGTTCAAACCATGCCTCAGCAAGAATAAGCCCTAGCATCTGTCTTGTTCCCATTTTAAAACCAGAAAGAGCTGATTGATAAGCGACATCTTTAGCAAACTTACTGCTAGTATAATAGGCTATATTGACAGTTCTCTCGTATTTAGCCCGTGCTTTTTTGTCTATTTCAAGCATTTTATTAAAGTTTGCTTTTTCTTTATTTTCTAACTTTTCTAATGATTTTTTTTCTTGATCTGTTAACGATTTTTTCTGTTTTAGTATAGCTATTTCTTGACGGGTTTGAGTAAGTTCATTTTGAAGTTTGCTTACAAAGTCAGACATTGAACTTGCTTTCTTAGACTTATTTAATGTTTCATTAGTGAAATATAAATTGCTACTGTCATTAGCAAGGTCAGTTCCTGATAATTCAGCTAATATTCTACCTTGATCGTGATGTATTTCATTTGCAGCAATAACATGATCTAAATTTTTTTTATCATGTTGAGCAAATATTTCCCCTGTGTAAGCATCTTTTAAGGTATTTGCTTGATGAGCGATTTTTCCTTGTCGATTTGTCTCAATATAATTGGCATGAGAATGATACTCATGTGAATCATATTTTGAGTTTTGTTCATTTATTATTCTTTCTCTATCGGTTGCGTAAATGTTTTGTCGTGCATTATGAACAGTATCAACATCTCCACCTACATTATCTTTAAATAATAAAAAATCTAATCCAAATGAAGTTACCAAAGATTTGACAACGGTATTATGTAACTCTTCGCCCCAATCCATTTCCTGTTTCATCATTATTTTTAGTCCTCGTTAATATAATCAATAAAACAAAAGCCAAGTATTCTTGGCTTTTATCATTACATTTCCTGAGTAAAATCTTTATATTCTTTTTCTTTGTTAATTAATACATTATCTAATTCTTCTTGATTAAGAATATTGAATCCATCACTATCTTTTTCGACTTCAACAATACTATCTTCGGATACTGTTTTAATTTTAAAAAGTGGGGTTGTAATAATATCGGTCATAATAGCTGCCAATAAATAACCGTTATTAATAACTCTTAAGCTCTTTTCCGAATTATCGCTAATATCTTCTCCCCAACCAAGAACCACTATCTTTTGATGCAACTCTTTTAAAGCAGAAAAGTAATAATTAAAGGTCTGATTGATTTTTTCCAACGATGTATAAATTTTATCCACATAGTTATTTGTATTAGATAAATGTTTATCAATTAAATCCATTTTTGTTATTGCTGTGTCAGCTTCAGAACTTGATTTTTTTGCATTTTCTAATGCTTTTTCAGCGTGGTTTGCATACGCAAAACCAGCAATAGCAATCATTGGCGCAATGGCTGCAGCACCTAAAACCATTGCTCCACCAGCCATTCCCCAACCTCCAGCAGCAAGTGATCCACCTCCAATAGCGGCCATAGTGGCATTATATGCAGCTACGCCAGATAAAGCGGCAATAGGTGTTCCTGTTGAAGCAGCTGCAAAAGCCATTACTCCGCTATATACCGCAAAACTTGCAGCTGCTCCCGCTGCACCAGATGCTGCAACCGTACCTAAAAACCCCACTGTAGAAAAAGAATATTCTTCAATTTTATCCATCTTAACTTTAGGAACAGATAACTTAAGATCTTTATTGTCATTTTGTTTCAATTGTTTTAATAATTCGTCGGAAATTTTTTTAAATTCACCAAATGATTTACCAATATTAAGTTCTAATGTACCTAATCGCTCTAATTTCTGTTCTGAAACTTTGTTTAATACATCCAGTTCATCTTTTCGTTTGTTATATCGGCTTTTGGTTCTTTCCAAGATTTCATCAGCTTCTGATTTTAGTTGATAACCATCGTATGCTTTTTTGCCACCAACTGCTGCAGCGACTGCAGCTGCACCTGCAAGAATAATAGGTAATGCCATTGTTATTTCCTCGTTAAATTTATGTTAATTAAAATATATTATGTTTGTATCGCAATAAAACTAGGATGTGATCATCTTTGCTTGCTCTCCAAACCCCCTAACCCAAGCGTTTAACTCACGTTCACTAGATGTGGTGATAGTAAGAATAATTTCGCCATTTTCGATTTCTTCGATTTTTTGTTCATCGCACCAAATTCTTTCTTTGACATAACCAGCCGCTGATTTGGTAAATTGAATTGAAAAAGTACGAGGTTCATGTTCTGGTAAACCAAACGTAGTTTTATTTTGAATGTGATCTGGTACTGATATAGCAACTTTTTGGTTAATAAAATCTAATTTTTTTATTCGGTGGATTGCCAAACAAGTACTGTGTTTTAATTCTGTCGCAACGTTATTTGAAATTACGCCATAAACGTATAAGGCATGATTCATTGCAATTACTTTTTGCGGAATAAAATAGTGGTTTTTTCCTTGTTGATTACCACTAGCAATATAATGAATGTGGCAAAAAGTCTTGTTTTCAATACACTTTAATAAGTCCTCAATAATGCTAACTTTCTCTGAATAATCAATCTTCCCTTTACTAAAAAAGGCAATAGGTTTACTTAGTGAAAAGTGTTCTCTTGTATCTAACTCTAATAACAACATAGAAAGATGCAATAATGTTTGATCAATACGTTCACCAATCTCTGGTGGAATAAAGGGTTTGGACAATTCGCGGCACAAACTTAGATATCGTAATTCCTGATAATTTAAACCTAGTGTATTTTTATGATTGATCTGCAAACTATACCAACGACGATTTTTTTCCTTGCCAGAGCAGAAACATTCAGGGAAAGATAACTCGATCTGTTCAGCTAGTCGTATTACTGTTTGAGCAGAACAGTTTAGTATTTCAGCTAAATCTGATTGATAATGCGGTTTATTATCTGATAGCAAAATGTGATACATTTTCAACAGTTTTTGTCCTGCACTAACATTTGAATCTTTCTTCCTACCCATCATCTATTTACCTATTGTAACCTTTTCCCTAATTAGAAATATTGCTTTATTTTTAATCAAAAATTTTTACAGAATAATATAGCTTTTCTTAACTTAAAGTATTAACTGAATTTATAAATTAAACTTTATGCTTGATCTGAATAAAAATCCGATAACATTTACATTAATAATGTTATATTCTGATTACGCATTAAATTATCAGATTGTTTTTCCTATCTACGGAAAAAGAAATAAAAAGAATTATTTTTTTATTTAATTATTGATGAATAAGAGAAAATTGTCATATCGGAATTTTCGATCAATTAATGATCATTGATCGTTTATTTCGATCAATATTACTCAATTCTATCTTTTTTGTGCTTATTTTGATGTAATTTCAGTAGAGATTAGTTAGCTAGTTTATTAAATATAGCTGAACTCAGTTTTGATAAGACTTTAGACATAAAAAAACCAGCTTTAAGCTGGTGTTCTTTGTGACTTGGTGCCAGTGGTCGGACTCGAACCGACACGCTTTTAAGGGCGGCGGATTTTGAATCCGCTGCGTCTACCAATTTCGCCACACTGGCATTAAACGTGTAAATAAGTAAACGTTAGCATTATACTAAGCTTTACAATATCTGCAACAGGTATTATCGTAAAGCGTTTTGGTTGCCTAAAAAATCAACTACCACCTGCGTTTCCAAGCAGGTGGTAGTTGATTTTTTAAGGATTATATAAGCAGTTTGTTTAGCTACTGCATTATCAACATTGTGATTTTGAGCATATTGTAATGTAACTTCATGCCATTTTTCATCAAATGTTTTCATTGTGCCATCTTTATGAGCACAATGTTTACAATAGTTTTTAGACATATCGAGCAATGGATAATCAGCAATAGCAGTCATTGGCATGCCACATGCAATACACATTTTCATATTTTAAATTCCAATAATATTAAAAAAGGTGACTAAATAATTGCCATCTTTATATGTATAAAAATCCTACTCTGAGTTAAACAAGATTACAATATATATTAAAAATAGATAAATAGATTTAGAAATTAAGATCGAATTGAGGTGTTACTGGATTTAAGTCTTGTTGTTGTCGTTGCTGTTTTGATAATAGATAACGGCGTTTTAATGCCCGTTGTTTACATAAACGCAAAACTTTTTGCTTTTGGCTATCACTCAAGGTTAACCAACTAAATCTTTCTTCTCTTGAGCGATAACAAGCAATACAATAGCCTTGTTTATCAGTTACACAAACTCGTTTACACGGACTTGGAATATCAAAAAATTCAATCTGATCCAATTTATTCCTCGTTTCCTAAGCAAAACGACATATTGACTAATGTTCTTTTAATCCTAACCCTTTGCTTAATACTTTAAAACAGTCATCACAATCATGTGTAGCTGCATGAAGTAATGTTTGAGTCGGTGCGTGGATTAATTTATTGGTTAAGCGATGTGAAAACTCAGCAAAAACATCGTCAATGTTAGCGCCCTGCCTGATGGCATTTAAGGCTTTTATTTGTAACTCACGTTTGATACTTTCTGCATTACTACGATACTGCTTAACATAAGCAACTGCATGTCTAGTCTTAAGCCAATCAATGAAAAGTTCAGCTTGTTCTTGAATAAGATATTGCGCTTCTTTAGCGGCAATAGCTCTTTGTTCTAAATTACTTTCAACCGTTTTTTGTAAGTCATCAATAGTATAAAGATGCACATTATTGAGTTGACTAACCTCTTCCTCGACATCGCGAGGAACAGCTAAATCAATAAACAGCATTTTACGATGATTTCTAGCTCGTAAAGTGCGCTCAACCATGCCTTTACCTATAATAGGTAAAGGACTCGCTGTTGAGCTGATCACAATATCAACATCTTTAAGTCGATTAGCGATATCAGGTAATGAAATGATTTCTGCATCAATATCAACCGCAAGTTTTAATGCCTTTTCACGGGTTCGATTGGCAATAATAACTTGATTAAATCCATGCGGCTTTAAGTAACGTGAAATAAGCTCTATTGTTTCACCTGCGCCAACAAGCATAATATTTAAATTAGAGGTATCACTAAAAAGATGGCGAGCAACTAAACAAGCAGCATAAGCGACAGATGCTGTATTAGTGCCAATATTGGTTTCACTACGGACAATTTTCGCCACATGAAATACTTTTTGAAATAGTTTTTTTAATTGAACAGATAAGCAATTTTGTTCTTGAGCAAAACTATATGCTTGCTTAACTTGCCCTAGAATTTGTGGCTCACCAATGATCATAGAATCTAAACCACTTGCTACCGACATCAAATGTTCAACAGCTTGTTGACCGTCATACCAATAAAATGAATCTTGGTATAGATCAACATCAAGATGATGAAATTGTCCTAACCAACTTTCTACAGATTGTTTTAATCTTAGATAGTCAGTTTGATGCTCATAACTAAGATAAATTTCTGTTCTATTGCAGGTAGACAAAATAACACACCCATCAACTAAAGGATGTTGGTATAAGCTGTATAGTGCTTTATCGACAATCTCATTAGGAAAAGCAAGCCTTTCCCTTAAAGCAACTGGCGCTGTTTTATGATTAACACCAAAAATTGTAATAGACATTGCATCACTTCTTTTTTGAAGGTTATTAGATATATTATTTTATTAACAGTTCTTAAACTTCCATATTATACATAAAAAACAGTAAAGGTTCTTTTTCTTATTCAGTAAATTATCAGTTATAATACTGCACTTATTGACACAAACACTAACAACTAAGAGTTATTTTATGTCTAAAATCAAATATATATTTGTTTTCATATTACCTTTACTTATCACCGCTTGCCAAATAACAAAATCTCAAAACAACACTTCGATTGAACAGCAGTGGCAAATCCGCCAACAAAATCTAAAACAAATAAACACATTCCAAGTTAAAGGTAGTATAGCTTACATAAGTGATAAATCTCGTAATTATGGACGATTTTTAATAGCTCAACAATCAACTGATAACTACCAAGTTAAATTAACCTCCCCCATTGGTAGCAATATTTTAACATTAAACGCCGAACCTAATTATGCCCAACTGGTTGATAAAGACGGTAGAAATTACCAAGATACCAATGTTGAAAATCTTATGAAAAAGATATCCAATGTAAATATTCCACTTAATTCTTTGCATAATTGGTTAAAAGGATTTTCAGACAACATCAATACTGACAAGTTAGATAGTTCAGGAAGATTACTTTCAACTGTCTTTATACAAAATAACAATAAATGGACATTAAAAATTCCAAGTTACTCTACTTATACTTATCAAAACAAAAAGATAGATTTACCTGCAACTATAGAGCTTACGCATGAGGACGAAGTTGTTCGCTTAAAAATTAGTGACTGGATTTTACGATAAAGGATAATAGTATGAAACAGTGGTTATCACCTGCTAAATTAAATTTATTCCTTTATATCACTGGACGCCGTTCTGACAATTATCATAATTTGCAAACGTTATTTCAATTTATTGATTATTGCGACATCCTAATCTTTAATGTTCGTCAAGATAATAAAATTAACTTGTTAACCGATTTTACAAATGTACCCGTTAATAAAAACTTAATTGTTGTTGCTGCTGAACAATTGAAATCCTATACCAACCGTAATGATTTAGGTGTAGATATTACAATTGATAAAAAAATTCCTATGGGTGGTGGATTAGGAGGAGCCTCATCTAATGCTGCAACAGTATTAGTAGCACTTAATCAGCTATGGCAACTTAATTTATCAACCGAAATATTAATGGATATAGGACGAAAAATTGGTGCCGATGTCCCTATTTTTATTTATGGTCATGCGGCTTTTGCCGAAGGAATTGGCGATCAATTTCACCCTGTAGATATTCCTGAATATTGGTATTTAGTCACTTGCCCTAATATTGAAATATCAACAGTCGAAATATTTAATGATCCTGAGCTAACTCGCAATACGCCAACTCAAAGCATTACTGATTTACTTTCATTGAAGTTTAACGAATTAAAAAATGATTGTGAGGAAGTAGTTAGGAAACGTTATCCAACAATAGATAATATAATTACTTACCTTTCCCAGTATGGTACAACTCGATTAACAGGAACTGGTGCATGTGTTTTTACCCAATGTGAATCAAAGCAACAAGCATTAGCCATTCAAGGCAAACTTAATGCAGCACTATCAGTTAATAGTTTTGTCGCAAAATCGTTAAACACCTCTCCTTTATTCACAAATTAAACAAAAACCTTAATCAACAATCATTAAATGGTTAAGGTTTTATTACGTCAATATTTATATATTAAATATAACCACATTTTGACAAAGATAGAATGTGGTAATCACCAATTATATTTATAAACCATAAAAACAGTAAAATAAAAATAGTTGTCGATTTTTCGGTTGCGATGCTTACTGTTTATTTAATATGCTAACCAGATTACAAAACCCAGTTATCAATTAACTAAAATTAAGATTTTAAAAATTATGCTTATTACCAATTTAGACAAAAGAAAACAATATTATCAGGCTTTACTTGCAAAAGACCAAGGCTATATTGGGATATTCTATGCTGGAGTTAAAACAACTTCGGTATTTTGTATTGCAACTTGTCGGGCAAAGAAACCAAAATATGAAAATGTAGAATTTTTTAGCACTTTCAAAGAAGCTCTTGATGCGGGATATCGTCCTTGTAAAATTTGCAAACCAACTGAAAATTCTAATGCAGCACCATCAGAAGTTATTAAAGCTATCGCATTAATTACCCAAAATCCTAAAACAAAAATATCCGATATGATACTAAAAGAGCATCAAATGAGCCCCGAAACGATCAGACGCTGGTTCAAAAAAAATTATGGTATTACCTTCCAAGCCTATCAAAGGATGTATCGAATAAATAATGCCTTTCAAGAGCTTAAAATTGGTAAAAATGTCATTAATACCGCTTATGATACAGGATATGAGTCATTAAGTGGTTTTGGATACACTTACAAAAAAATAATGAAAAATGCCCCATCTCAAAATACTAATAACGAAATTATTTTGGTTAATCGCCTAACTACACCATTGGGACCAATGTTTATTTGCGCCACTAATCAAGGTATTTGCCTATTAGAATTCGTGGATCGTCGAATGTTAGAAACAGAATTTAAACAATTACAAACACAACTTAATACAAAAATTATTTTTGGAGAAAATAGCCATATTGTTCAAACTAAAAATGAAATTGATGAATATTTTCAAGGAATAAGAAAATATTTTGCAGTTAAATTACATACTCCTGGAACAGATTTTCGGCGAACTGTTTGGGACAGTTTAAAACAAATCCCTTATGGAAAACTAACTA
Source organism: Gilliamella sp. BG1 (assembly GCF_046635625.1). Classification (NCBI taxonomy): domain Bacteria; kingdom Pseudomonadati; phylum Pseudomonadota; class Gammaproteobacteria; order Orbales; family Orbaceae; genus Gilliamella; species Gilliamella sp. BG1. The sequence goes on from NZ_JBIDFG010000004.1 coordinate 105,201, forward strand.
CCTATAAAAAGCAAGCAGAAAACATCAATAATCCACATGCTATTCGCGCAGTTGCAAGCGCAAATGGATTTAATCGAATTGCAATTATCATACCTTGCCACCGAGTCATTGGCTCAAATGGCGAATTAATGGGATATGGTGGAGGATTAGAACGAAAACGTTGGCTAATTGAACACGAAAAAAAATATTCAGATAAAAACTAAAAGTATTCTCTCAACACAAATTAGACTAATGCAAAATAAAGTTTTTTATTATCAAAAGTACGATTAATGCCTATACCCTACACCATGAACTGTTTTGATCAAAACTGGATTTAAGGGATCAATTTCGATTTGTTTGCGTAATTTCGAAATATGTTGATCTAGTGTTCGGCTGTTTGGCATATAATCATAGCCCCAAGCGTAATCAAACAGCATATCACGGGTAACCACGTTATTTTTATTTTTATAAAAACATTCCAGTATCTTTATTTCTCGTAACGAAAGCTCAATAGTTTGTTCCCTACGTTTAGCGCATAACTCAATTGGATAAACCAGCAAATCACCAAAAACAAAAGAATCATCAACTTTTGGATTGGATTGTTGTGATTTTAAATAACGTTTAGCTATAGCTTTAATTCTTGCTCTTAGCTCATGTACACCAAATGGTTTACTCATATAATCATCAGCACCTAGTTCAAGCCCTATTACGCGATCAATTTCTTCATCTTTTGCTGATAAAAATAAAATTGGCACATCATCATTTATTTTACGTATTTCACGACAAACGCTGTAACCATCAAGTTCAGGCATCATAATATCTAAAATAATAAAATCAGGTTGATTTTGTTCAAATAATTCTAGAGCAACTTTACCATTAGGAGCTTGAATAATTGAATAGCCTTCTTGTTCTAAAAGATCGGTCATACCTTTACGGATATATAAATCATCTTCAGCAATTAAAATCTTCATTTTTACTCCATAATAATTAACGAAAAGGCTACGCCAGGGTTTTCATTTACAACCTGAATGGTGCCATTCAATTGCTGTGCTAATTGGTTAGCAATGGTAAGTCCAATACCTGTACCAGCAACCCCTTCTGTTATTGATGAATTGATACGATAAAATGGTTTAAAGATCTGCCTGATTAAATGATTCGGTATGCCGATACCATAATCTCGAACTGTAATGATTGTTTGTTTGTCATTTTTATTGAGTAACAAATCAACTTTTTTACCTCTTGCAGCATATTTTTCGGCATTACTTAAAAAATTATTAACAATTTGTAACACACTATCTTCATCGGTATTAATCATGCAATTTTTATCACAATTAATAATTAAATTAAGTTGCAAAGATTTCTTTGCTAACACAGGTTTAAAAGTAGTATAAACTCGTTCAACTAGGTGTGTTAAATTGACTGGTTTAATATTCAGCTTGGCTGGCTTATTAAAATTAAGCACATTTTGTACTAATCTTGTCAATCGCTTGCTTTCACTTGTTATTACCTCTAAATAATCTGAAATTGGCACGGGCTCATCTATCAGTTTTTCTTGTAATAGTTCAGCATAAAGTGTGATATTGGTTAAAGGTGTTTTAAACTCGTGTGAAACCTGACCAACAAAGCTAACTTGTTGTTTTGCTAATCGTAATGTTCGAGTATATTCACGATAGCAATACAAAACAATAAAACTAATAGCAATGATAAATAAACCAATAACCCCACCACCAAGTAAATACAATACTAATAATTTAGGCGATTGATAATAATAAATTAATTTCCAATTCTGTAATGGATAATCTAGCGTAATAGTGATACTATCGGCCAATTGTTCACCATTAACATAAATCTGTTTATCGTGATCTAATAACACAAAATTATCAGCTAACATTTGATCGTCAAATAAACAAATCACATTTAACGAAAAATTAATGGTTGAAAGCTCAAAACCAATTATCGTGTCTGATTCAATTACCCAATAAATAAGATGATCATAGAATTGATACCAACCAAATTTAGGTTGAAATTGCTCAGATTGAGAATGATGATTAACTAAAATTGAACTATCGTATTCAATTGATTCAACAATATTGCTCCATTGCAGATCGGTTTTATTGCTAAAATAAACAATTTTATTATGTTTGATCTTAAAGATATTTTTAATATCGGTTTGTGATGCTAAAAAAACATCAATATCAGTTTGATCGCTATGTAAAAACTGAGCCAAACTATTAAAATAAACAGCTCGTTGATTTAACAGCGATTCAATTGATGATTTTATATTCTTCATTTGACTTTGTGCTAATAGCTTCTGATTAGTTTGGCGCATTAAGATCTCATGCTCAATAGTTCGCCAACCTAAATAGCTAAAAGCAACTATTAATATAAAAAAAGACAAAATCGCTGTTAATTTTTTCATAAGTTATTTTTTTATCACACTTTTCATATTTTGCTTAGATTCATACTGTTTTTCAGTCACTTTTTTACGATAAGTGTTCTCATCATCGGTAAGAATTGCATCAGCCATTATATTATTTTTATCCATTTGTTCTTTTAATCTACTACTTACTTCTGGCTCGCGTTCGCTTAACATTTCTGCTCGATCTCTAAGCTTTTTACTATTTTCTTGCAATAACTGTCTTGCTTCTTCTAATTTACCTTCATTATAAAGTTTTAAAGCTTTTTCATTTTCAAGTGCAACTTTTTGTATTTCTGATTCGGCAACGACTTCATGAACAATGGCTTTATTAACTACATCTTGATTATCAGTATAAGCAATTTTAACGACTTGGGTTTCATTTTCGGTTTTATTTTCTAATAAATTATTATATTGCAAATCAATTTTGGCGAGTGTTTTATTTTGCCCTACTTTACCTTTTTCTGGGATAACTTCTAATAATAGATACTTTTCTTGATTTGAATACAACTGATTCATTTTAACTGTGACTTGATTATCTTTAATCACACCATCACGACCAAGTAAACGCACAGGCTTAACACCTTCTTTCAAATGAATAGTAATAATTACATCTTGCGCAACAGCAGACATAACATCTTTAAATTCACGCACAAATACATTTTCAAGCTTTGCTGTATCATCAATAAATACATGATTACCATCACTATAACTTGCAATCGAAGACATTAACTGCTCATTATAATCACTACCAATACCTAACGTAGTAATAGCAATATTCTTTTTAGCTGCAATAATGGCTAACTCTGAAAGTTCGCCAACCGAAGAAGGTCCAATGTTAGCTTGTCCATCAGATAACAAAATAATTCGATTAACTTTATCTTTAGTTAGTTGCTTTTCAACTTGATTAATACCTTTACTTAAACCAGCAAATAATGCTGTACCGCCACCAGCAACAATGTGTTTATTAATCAATCTTATAATTTTTTGTTTATTAGTAACTTTAGAAGATGGCAAAATAACTTTAGCATCAGAATCATAAGCAACAATTGATAACATATCTTCATTATTAAGCATATTAACCGCAAGAATAGCCGCTTCTCTTGCTTTTTCAATACGGTCACCAGACATAGAACCAGAACGATCAATGACCAAAGCTAAATTAATCGGTACACGCTTAGATGAGTCAAACTCAATTCCAGTTAACGACACTTTTAAATAATTCTTTTCTTCTGAGTTTTCTAAGATAATAGGCGATGCCAATTCTGAACGAACCTGTATTTGATTATTTGTTTTAGCATTCCCCAAAAAGCTCAAGGCAGAAATTCCAATAAAAATAAGTGATTTAATAAATTTCATGTTATTTCCTTTTTTATATGAAGTTTATTCAATTATCTGCTTTTTATAAAATAAACTGTCTGAATATTGTATTTATTTGTAAAAAAATGTAAAAAAACAAGTTAAGAACTTTAATTTATGCCGATATTGACTTTTGTTTATTGCCATTCCAAATGGCGAGAGTATATAATAAAAAATTGTCCATTCTCATAGAAATGATATAGAGAACATTTAATATGACTCAATTACAAGAAAAACTTGCACTTATTAAAAATAGTATTATCACCATACCAAATTACCCTAAAAAAGGGATTTTATTTCGTGATATTACTAGTCTGCTTGAAGATCCTGTTGCATTTCGCACATCGGTTGAGCTATTAATCGATCACTATAAAGATAAAAAAATAGATAAAGTGGTTGGCACCGAAGCGCGTGGATTTATCTTTGCAGCTCCAATTGCATTAGCATTAAATATTGGTTTTGTACCAGTAAGAAAACCCAATAAGTTACCGCGCCACGTATTTAAAGAAGAATATCAGCTTGAGTACGGGACAGATACGTTAGAAATTCACACTGATGCCATTAAACCAGGTGAACGAGTATTAATTATTGATGATTTACTTGCTACAGGTGGAACAATTGCTGCAACAGCGAATTTAATTCGTAAAGCTGGTGGCATTGCCGAAAACGCCGCATTTGTAATCAACTTACCAGATTTAGGTGGCAAAACAAAGTTAACGGATATGGGAATTGATTGCTTTACTTTAGTTAATTTTGACGGCGAATAATTACTATTAAGGGCACAATTAGTGCCTTTTTTTATTTTGAATACTTTTATCTCTTTTCCTTTCTAAAATAAAATAAGTTAGTCATTTTCATTGCATAAAAAATAGATATGTACCACCACTCTATCTAAATTCAGCTAAATAAATCAAGATAAAAAACCAACAAAACCTCCAAAAACGAATGAAAATACACTTTACATCTTGATAAAGCCATAAATGTGAATTATTATTCACAAATAAAGCATAATTATTTAAAACAAAAGGAAATAGATAGAATGAAAAAATTTAACCATATTATTGCAAGAACACCAGCTAAATCACTAATTAATGGTTTAACATCATCCAACTTAGGCAAACCAAATTATCAAAAAGCCTTAGATCAGCACAATAATTACATTCGAGCATTACAACAGTGCGATGTTGATATCACTATTTTACCACCCGACGAACGTTTTCCTGATTCAGTCTTTGTTGAAGACGCTGTGCTTTGTACCCCATATTGTGCAATTATTACAAGGCCTGGAGCAGAAAGTCGCCGAGCAGAAACCGAAATTATATCAAACACCATTGAACGATTTTATCCCAATAAAGTTGAGCGAATCACCGCACCAGGCACCGTTGAAGCGGGCGATATAATGATGGTTGAAAACCACTACTATATTGGCTTATCTGCTCGAACCAACCAAGCTGGTGCTAACCAAATGATAGCTATTTTAGAGAAGTACGGATTAACTGGTTCGGTAGTTAAGCTTGAAAAAGTATTACATCTAAAAACAGGTTTAGCTTATTTAGAAAACAATAACCTATTAGCAGCAGGCGAATTTATAACTAAACCAGAGTTTCAACGCTTTAATATTATCGAAATTCCCGAACAAGAAAGTTATGCTGCCAACTGTATTTGGGTTAATGGTCACGTAATAATGCCGATGGGCTATCCAACAACAAAAGCAAAAATAGAAAAACTTGGTTATCAAGTTATTGAAGTTGATACATCGGAATATCAAAAGATTGATGGTGGCGTAAGTTGCATGTCACTAAGATTTTAATCGATCTATATTAAATATTAACCGTACTAAACCACATAATAAGACAACAACATGAATACATCGGTAAGAAAAAAGCTAGGCATCCTGCCACTCACACTGTTAGTGGTTGGCAGTATTGTAGGCAGCGGTATTTTCAGCCTACCACAAAACATGGCCGAAAGTTCGGGCTCTGGCGCTATTTTAATTGCATGGATAATAACCCTATTTGGCATGTTAATGCTAACACGGATATTTCAGTATTTATCGATTCGATTTTACAAAATCAATGATGGATTATATGGCTATGTGCGTGAAGGTTTTGGCGATTATATCGGCTTTAATGCAGCGTGGGGCTACTGGATATCAGCATGGATGTCGTGCACCAGCTACCTAGTGATTTTATTTAGTGCATTAGGATCTTTCGATTGCTTGAGCTTCTTTGGTCATGGTACTACATTACCTGCCGTTATTACAGCTATCATATTTTTATGGATAGTGCACTATTTTGTATTAAAAGGAATATATCGTGCTTTTTTATTAAATTGCCTAGTAACATTAGCGAAAATCGTGCCTATTGGTTTATTTATTGTTTGTGTTAGCCTTGCCTTTAAAATATCGACATTTAAGATAGATTTTTGGGGAACACCGCAATTAGGCTCAATTATCGAGCAAGTAAAAAACACCATGCTCTATACCGTTTGGGTCTACTTAGGGATTGAAAGCGCAACTGTGTATGCTGCTAGAGCCAAAAACATCATCAGCATTAGCCGAGCCACCTTTTTTGGCTTTGCTATTACCAGCTTATTACTTGTTTGCGTATCTGTGTTATCGCTTGGTATTGTGCCACAACTAGAACTTGCTCAAATGAAAAACCCTTCCATGGCACTTGTTATTGAACATGTAGTAGGCAGCTGGGGAGCAACATTAATTAATATTGGTTTAATTGTGTCAGTCAGTGGTGGATTACTATCATGGTTAATGCTAGCGGCCGAAATGCTATTTTTAGCTGGCCAAGGCACACAACACACAGTACCAAGTTGTTTTGGAAAACTCAACAAAGCAGGCACGCCATCCAACGCATTATGGTTAACAACATGTTTAATAACCGTATTAATTATCCTTGCCCACTACTATCAATCTGGCTACAACACCTTAATCCAATTATCAACCTCAATGGTGCTTATTCCCTATTTACTGGCGGCTCTCTTTGTTTTTAAATTAGCCGTTCAACAAGGTAAAGCCTACTTAATTATGATTGGCGCTTTAGGATCGCTTTATGGCATATGGTTGATTTATGCTGGTGGCACAGTTTATTTATTACTGTCGATGATACTCTATAGTATGGGACTCTGTTTTTACCTTTATGCCAGAAAGGAACGATCTTTGCCAGCATTTAGTTACTTGCATGACAAAGTGTACGCTATTGCAATCATCCTATTAGCTATCATCGCTATTTTACACTTCTACATAACACCAAATTAATTAGTTAGGCGTTATTTTCGAAATAAATAAAAGTCAGCTAATAGCTTTCTGAAGTCTTGAGAATAACGCCCATCACCATCTCGCATACACAATTGCTGCTCATCAATTTTATTAGCCTGGATAAATGAAAAAGCCAATAATGATAACGAAAAGTCTTTATCTGCACTATATCTAACATTCATCAGTTGGAATAAATATAACTGATTAGATTCACATAATAACCTAAACTGATTGGATAAATGATAAGGTAAAACTAAACAAAATTGCCCTTTCGGTTTTAGTAAGCGCTTAACTGTGTCAATAAGCTGTTGAAAGTTCAAACATTCGGTATAACGTGCCAACTGTCTTTGGGAATTGCGACAATCAACGGCAGATTCAAAATAAGGGGGATTAGTCACAATCAAATCATAGCCCACCGCATAACTTAGCTGAAATTGATTAATATCAGCATTAATCGCATTAATCAAAGTAAACCCAGCTTGTTGGCTATTTTGCTGACATTGTGCTACCGCCTGCATATCAATATCGATGGCATCAATTTGGCTGTTATCATGTTCTAACCGCTGAGCTAACATTAACGCAATTACACCACAACCACAGCCAATATCGAGTACCTTTTGCGGAGCCGAATCAATCGGAACCCAAGCCCCTAATAAACAACTATCGGTTGTTACCTTCATTGGACTTTTATCGTGCGCCACAAAAAAACGCTTAAAAGTAAAGCCACCTTTTTTTAACGGTAATGAATTATTCTGCATAAATAAACTTCTTAAACAAAGGCTTGTTAGATGCTATCGCATCAGCCCAGCGAGTCGGTTCTGGCAAACGATAGCCCCGCAAGCATAAATTAACCCATTTTAAGGCACTACCTTGACTTACTCGGTGACCTGTTGAAATAAATAAAGGATTGCAATTATTCTTACTACATAAAACCCAACCAATCTGTTCTTGCCTGTCTTGTAAAGGTGTTACATTACCTACTTGCTTAGGTAATATTTCGTATTGACCGCAAAGCCTTTTTTTAGCAACACCAATTGTTGGCATATCTAACAACAAACCTAAATGGCTTGCAATACCTAAACGCCTAGGATGTGCAATACCTTGCCCATCAACTAACAATAAATCAGGCTTTTGTTTTACCTGCTGCCAAGCGGCAAGTAGCGCAGGGTATTCTCGAAAAGACAAATAACCAGGAATATAAGGAAACCCTGTATCAACCCGAGCAATATGATACTCAACAACCTCGAAAGTTGGATAGCGCAAAATAACGATTGCTGCTCGAGTAATCTTGCCATTATCTTCAAAACCGACATCAGTACCACCAACGTAATTTATTGACGGATTAAAGTCATCATCGCATTTAACCTGCTTGGCTAACGCCTGCTGTGTTTGCATTAATTGTTCTAAATTGATAGACATTTTTATTCTGTTCAGTATCATTATTCCAATAGATTGATTTTATCAGAATTAGCATGCCATATACATTAGCAAATCCTACCGAGTTAACAGAAGAAATCAAAAAAAGTCGTTTTATTGTCAATGCAGCGCCAGTCACATCAGCTGAACAAGCCACCGACTTTATTAATCAAATAAGCGATCTCAACGCCACCCACAACTGCTGGGCATGGAAGATTGGACAACAATACCGATTTAATGACGATGGCGAGCCCACTAGTACAGCAGGTCGTCCTATTCTTTCAGCCATTGAAGGACAAGATTGTGACCAAGTGGTTGTAGTAGTAACTCGTTACTTTGGCGGCATAAAATTAGGTACTGGAGGATTAATTCGTGCCTATGGCGGTTCAGCTAGCCACTGCTTACAACAAGCTGAGCTAATTGAACTCATTGCCCGCATAACGCTACAATTTCACTGTTATTATAACGAATGGCCAATTATCGAAAATCGTCTAAAGGAACTTGATTCCATTGTTGAAAATCAAGAGTTTGATGCTGAAGGTGTAAAAGTAAACGTCGCTATCACAAAAGACAAATCGCAACTCCTACAAAAAAATATTAGCGACATCACTCGTGGACGAGTTATTATTGAACTATAAGAATCACTCAGGTAGAATATTGATTTTATTTTATAAAAGATTAATTTTTTTATTGACTATCTTTTGTTGTATCAAGTTTAATTTTTAATAAAAGTGCTTTTGGACTTTCAGTCATTAAAATGCAAAGCTCTCAGGCTTTGCTATTTTGGCTCTCCTCCTCGCACTGGAATTTTATTCTTTTATTGATTATTCTTTATTAATATCAGAATATCATCAGCACCATAAAGATTAATAACTAAGTCATAAAAACTAAGGGGTGGTGCAAAGACCATAATTAATAATAGAAGTCTTGAACCAAAAAATATCACCGTTACTAGCTCCCACATCAAACTGACCACTAAACTGCCCTATTCTAGTCGTGTCACTTGTCCAATAGTTTTGGTCAACGAAGTCCGCACCAGCGTAATGATACATAAAGCCCCACTCCGAAAATAATCCAGCACCTATTGTACGCAGGTAATTATTATTTTTTGATGGAGGTGTAGCGCCGATAGAGCCTTGGCAATTCGGACCTGAGCCAATACCAGAACAAACAGCGTTAGTCAGATCCTTAACCTGTGGCACACGATAACCCAAACCACTACACCAAGTTACCATATCAGGGTAGTGATATAATTCAGCCCCCCTAACTACGAACCATTTTTGCAGGACAAATCCATATTTAATTACCTCGTTCCCCTCTCTATCTCTCCCCACTAACTCAAAGGTCAGCGGTAACCTTGGCCTAGCAATTCGACTAGAATAAGGATTGAACCATTGATTTCTTGCCTCTGGACCTGTTAGTGTAACGCGAAATTCAACATCGCATTGGGCATTACATTTTGTTTTTCTTGTTACTGTAGCGGTAATTCCATCATGCGTAATTGGCGTTCCCCATGTTAATTCATCGGCATCTCCCCTTATGATTAAATCAAAATATAACCCATTTGCGCCCGTTGTCGGAAAATTTAGGTTATATGATCCCTGATCGGTTGATTGAACTAAGAACCCATAATCTGGGTGCCATATATCAGCAGGGCCAGCAAAATGGAGTCCACCCAGCTCAAGATTGGGCTTTATAAATTTAAGCTCACCCCATTGTGACGATGGCAGTATTACGGCATCACTACGATTAATCCTTCGACCATTTTTCACGGGTAATGCCTGTAAACTCCATAAAGAAGATAATAATAACAATACCAATACTAACAGAAATTTTCGGAATAATTTTGATAATAATTTGGAAGATAACTTTGAAAATATAAACGTGGCGGGGCTAAAAATCCAACTAGTATGTTTATTTGATAAATTTAAGACATAGGTTTGCCAGTGCTGGTGTCTGGTGTCTGGTGTCTAAAATGATAATGCATTACGGTTCACCTGTCAAGTAAATTAATGATTTATTTTAATTTTTATATTTATTTGATTGTTTAATAATCCATTCCTTTAAGGAGATTAAAGTATAGCCATTTTAAAAAAACTTGGCTAGTTTTTTATGCAATTTTTTAATTAGAATACGGTGTTAGGTTTTGTAAGTCTTAACTTTTGTGAATATCATGAATATTGGTGATAATTTCTAAACCAAGGAATTAGTGAATTACCTAACAACCAATGAACATATAATCCTTACCATGTTATAAGATGTATTACGCCCATAAAATCGCCCAGGTAGAGTGTTGATTTTATTTAATTTTTTATTTTCATTAAAATCAACCAGTTATACAGAAATTTCTATTTTTATACAAAAGGCCGCCTATACGGCGGTAAACGTTCAAATGACATATCATCCTGAAGGTAAACTTTTCTAAACCGCCTACACGGCGGTAAACTAAAAACCAATTATAACCCGATTGAGATTGACTTTCTAAACCGCCTACACGGCGGTAAACTGTAAGTGTAAAAAACACTACCTCCGTCAAATTTTCTAAACCGCCTACACGGCGGTAAACATTGGTTATGCAATCAATGACGGAGATGTGAATTTCTAAACCGCCTACACGGCGGTAAACATTCTTCTCGTGCGTATTCCTGGCTCCCAAACGTTTCTAAACCGCCTACACGGCGGTAAACCTGTAAAAATTGATTCTGATAATGTTCGCAATTTTCTAAACCGCCTACACGGCGGTAAACCTGTTGTCGTTGAAGATTTAAATAAAAAGCTATTTCTAAACCGCCTACACGGCGGTAAACAAAAAGGAGGGTTGCAAAATGAGGTATTACTTTTTCTAAACCGCCTACACGGCGGTAAACTGAAATCTTTTGCATCCATTGCGATATTTGCATTTCTAAACCGCCTACACGGCGGTAAACGCCCTCTTGCTGTTAATCGATTTGTTGCTAGTTTTCTAAACCGCCTACACGGCGGTAAACTTTATAGTAATTATGAAGTTAATGATTATCATTTTCTAAACCGCCTACACGGCGGTAAACTACGTAAATTTTAGTACATTTTTTAGCCAGTTTCTAAACCGCCTACACGGCGGTAAACTAGAAGCCAATATACTATAATTCCATTTAGCAAAAGACAAACAGGATTTTTTCTGTCAAAAACCCTTTTTTACAAGATATTATTAACCTTTTGTTTTTATTGATTTTAATTTATTGTTAAAAAAAAAGGGTTAGCTAAATTTTATATTTTGAGGCAATTTTTAAATTGTATTTTCAAAAAATCCATCTAGTGAATTGATTTTATTTTAAATGTGAAATATTACTATACATTATTTTTCTCACTATAAAAATATGCTTTATTGCCAATAAACAATAATAAAATTACAATAATTTCACTTTAAACCACTTAAAGCAAAAAAACATGATTACTTACCACGATGCTACATTAGAAGATTTATCATTTATTGTTGATGTTTATAATTCAACAATTGCTGGTCGCCAAGTTACTGCCGATACAGTGCCTGTTTCTGTTGAAAGTCGATTGGAATGGTTTTACCAACATAACCCTAACAATCGTCCACTTTGGTTAATTAAATATCAAGATAAACCTTGTGGTTGGATTAGTTTATCTTCGTTTTATGGTCGCCCCGCTTTTTATAAAACCGTTGAGATTAGCTTATATCTTCATCAAGATTTTCGTGGCAAAAAAATTGGTCAATTTATGGTGGATAAAATTGAACAATTTGCTAAACAGGCTGGAATTGAGGCAATTTTTAGCTATGTGTTTCGACATAACTTACCTAGTGTTAATTTATTTAAAAAAATGCAGTATCAACAATGGGGACTTCTTCCAAAAATTGCTGAATTAGATAATGTTCAGCGTGATTTAGTGATATTAGGTAAACGGTTAGATTAACTGACCTCTTTCGATAAAATTTACCTATTCAAAAGGATTTTTAATGAGCACCTTTAATGATATTAAATATTACGCCAGTCAATCTAAAATCACCACAACGCTAGTAGTAATCAATATTCTGTGTTTTTTTGCATTTCGGCTAGTTGATAGCCGTGGGTTTTCGCCATTATATGAAAATCATTTTTTGATTGATTGGGGAGCCGATGTTGCGGAGTTAACTTTTTCTGGCCAATATTGGCGCATGTTTACTAATTTATTTATGCATGTCAGTTTTACTCATTTAGCTATGAATATGCTGGCATTATGGAGCATTGGTCCTATTTTAGAACAGCGCATTCCTTGCCTTGCTTTTGTTGGCATTTACTTTTTTTCAGGGCTAGTAGGAAGCTTATCAAGCGATATTGCCACCATCAATCAAAATGTGATTAGCTGTGGTGCCTCGGGTGCTATTTTGGGTATTATTACCGCATTGTTGGCTTATTGTTTGGTATTTAAAACCAATATACAAGAAATGCCAGTCAAAGCAATGCTGGTGAGTTTAGTATTAACTGCTGGGTTAGGGTTATTGCCATCTATCGATAATATGGCGCATATTGGTGGTGCTTGTGCTGGTTTTGTACTTGGTGGGGCTGTTTCGTTATGTATTAAAATATTCAAATACCCAAGTAAGTTAACTCTGCTTATTATTGGTCTTGTATTTATTGTGACTGCATTGGGGATTTATGTGCAATATATGCACTATGCTTTGCCTAGTGGTTATTATGTCTATTATTAATAATAAAAAGGCGCTGATTATCATTAAACAGCGCCTTGTTTATGCAAAACCTATTTAAAAGCTATTTAAAATCCGTGCAGGCTCAATCTTACAAGCACGTTTAGCTGGATAATAGCTAGCAATTAAGCTGAGTAACATGGCGGTTATAAACACTATTACCACATCAAACAGATGAATTTCGGATGGTAAAAAATCGATAAAATAGATATTGCTATTTAAGATTTTATGCCCCATTAATGACTCAATAAAGCCCATGATGTTAGAAAGTTGCCATGACAGTATTACGCCTAAAATAACTCCAATTAGACTGCCAATTAACCCTGAAATCACCCCATACCATATAAAAATATGTTTGATTAAACGATTAGTTGCGCCTAGGGTCTTTAATATGGCAATATCACGCTGTTTATCTTTTACGGCAATGACTAAAGTCGATACAATATTAAAACAAGCCACGCCAATGACCACAATCATGGCCAGATACATGATTTGCCTAATCATTTGAATATCACGATACATAAAGCCAAACGTCTGTTCCCAACTATTAAATAACAGATCTTCGTCAAGCCTTAATGCTGCTTGACCAATAAGGTTATTGGATTGATAAACGTCTTTTACATTTACCATAATACCTGTAACGCTATCGCCCATATTTAGTAATTTCTGTGCATCTGTTAATGGAATTATTGCCATATTATTACTCAAGCTGCCACTTAATTCTAAAATCCCTACTACTTGCAAACGGACTCTTTTAGGTGGTTTGAGTTGATTTGGACTACTCGAAACAGGAATTAATAAAGAAACCCATCCCCCTTCACTCACTGATAAATTTTTAGCAAGCCCTGCTCCAATAATAATTTGTTGGCTATCGGGCTTAAAATCTTGCCATTTATTATTCAGTACATAATTCGGTAGTGAACTGAATTGCATTTCTTGTTCAGGGTCAAGACCTTGTACTTGCACAGCACCAAGCTTACTACCGTTTTCAATCAATCCAGTAAAATTAACAAATGGCAAGGCTGATACAATATTATTATTGTTTTTAAGTTCTTGTTGAACGTGTTGCCAATTATCTAAATTGCCGTATTTTGGATAGAATTGTCCATGTGGCACTACCGATAACACTCGATTGTGTAATTCACGCTCAAAGCCATTCATGGCACTTAAGCCAATAATTAATGCCGCAATACCAATAGCAATGCTGAGTGTTGAGATAATCGAAATTAATGACACCATACCACTTTTACGACGCCCTTTTCGAAATTTTATGGCGGTAATTAAAGATAAATTCATATTAATTATCCATTAATTGTTATCTGATGATGCGCTATCAGAAAGTTGACCATCTCTCATCACCATTTGTTTATCAAGTTTATTAGCAAGCTCAAGATCATGTGTAACAACCAAAAACGCAGTTCCATGTTCACGATTTAATTTAATCAGTAACTCAAAAATAGAATCGGCTGTTGATTTATCAAGGTTACCTGTTGGCTCATCAGCCATTACTAAAGCGGGGTTATTAATTAATGCACGCCCTATTGCCACTCGTTGGCGTTCTCCACCAGACAACTCGGAAGGACGATGATTTGCTCGTTTGACTAAATTAACCGACTCTAGCATTGCCATAGCCCGTTTTTTAGCTTCGTTGGGTAAAACGCCGCCAATTAATAGTGGCATGGCTACATTTTCAAGCGCGGTAAAGTCAGGCAATAGGTGGTGAAATTGGTAAACAAAGCCAATTTCTTGATTGCGTAGACGTGCCTTTTCTTGTTCAGATAATTGATTTAACTGATGTGATTTAAAAATAATTTCGCCAGATGTGGGATTATCTAAGCCACCAAGCAAATGCAATAAAGTGCTTTTACCTGATCCTGAACTACCTATAATGGCGAGTAATGATTGTGAATAAATGTCAAACGAGACATTTTTTAAAACCTCGGTTACCATTTTGCCTTCGTTATAAGTTTTATAAAGATTTTTGGCACTTAGTAATATTTGTGAATTATTCATAACGTAAAGCCTCGGCAGGTTGAATATTGGCTGCACGATATGCAGGATAAAGTGTTGAAATTAGCGATAACATAAGCAATCCAATAATAATTAAAATAATTTGCGATGGTTCAACCAATGAAGGTAGCAAGATACCAGCTAAAGATAAACCTAACAATTGCATGATTTCGTTTAAGTTAATAGCAAGTAGCAGTCCTAAGGCGCTACCTAATAACGTGCCAATTATTCCTGAACTTGCACCTTGAATAATAAAAATTAACATAATTTTAAAGCGAGACAGACCTTGTGTTTTTAAAATAGCGACTTCGCCTTGCTTTTCCATCACCAGCAAGCTTAATGAAGTAATAATGTTAAAAGCCGCAACAATCACAATCAGGCTAATAAGTAATCCCATGACATTTTTTTCCATTTTAATGGCTTGAAATAATTCACCGCGTTTAGCTCGCCAATCTTTAAAGACTAATCCTTCAGGTAATGGGGTATTGGTTATCGAGGCAATATCCAGTGGTTTATCTAAAAATAGACGCCAACTGCTAATCATATTAGGAGGATAACGTAATAAGTTTTTGGCGTCAGATTGATTGACATAAATAAGCGTTTGATTGATATCGTGGTTAACCGTAAACAGTCCTACAATATTAAATAAACGCTGGGAAGGTATACGCCCAACTGGGGTAATTTGACTTGCATCTGTTACCATTAAACGTATTTTATCGCCAACAGTTACACCTAATTGATTAGCTAACGTTTGCCCTATGATAACATTGTATTGCCCTGCTTGAAGATCTAAGAACGATCCACTATAGATATAATCATTAATAGGATCATCATCTTCTGGGTTAATGCCCATTAGTGTGCTTACAGTGATACTTTGCTCACTTTGCAAAACCACATCACTCGACACCAAAGAACTAATACGATTAACACCTTGAATCTGATTAAATTGCTCACGAGTAATGACCTTAGGATCTATCCTACCTTGTGGTGTTGTGATCTGGGCTTGAGGTAAAAACTTTAAAATACTACTTTGCATCTGATCTTCAAGCCCGTTCATGACAGATAAGACCACAATTAGACCAATTGAACCTAACATAATCCCAATCATCGACAACCATGATACAAAGCGACCAAACCCATCCGTTTTTTGCCCGTATACATAGCGCAAACCAATAAAGAATACTAATGGACGAAATATTTTTGACATAAACGTATATATTACCTGAAACTTTTTTACAAAGTTTTGCTAGTTAAATGCAAGGTGCTTATCATACAGGATTAAACAGTTATAGAAAACAACCTCATACTTACGTTATAATCTGACAATAAATTTTCAGCGACATCAACGAACTCATCATGTCTAAAACAGTTAATATTTCAAACTTAATTCCTCAAAAATCAGGTGAAGTAAAGCAAATTGGGCAGCTAGTTGGCTCTTCCTTATCACAATTTTGCGCTCAAGCTATAGATGCACATGAAGGTATAGTTGTGATTGTCACTGATGATATGCAACAAACCTCGCGCATTCATGAAGAACTAAAGCAGTTTACATCCTTCCCTTCTATTATCTTTCCAGATTGGGAAACATTGCCTTATGACAGCTTTTCTCCTCATCAAGATATCGTATCAGAACGCTTATCTTGCCTTTATCATCTTGGACATTTAACCAAAGGGGCGTTAATTTTACCCATTAATACCTTAATGCAAAAAGTCTGTCCACAAAGTTATTTGGGTGGACATGTTTTTATGATGAAAAAAGGCTTACAAATTAGCCGAGAACATTTACGCCTTCAACTTGAAAATGCTGGCTATCGTTCAGTCAGCCAAGTTATGGAGCATGGCGAATATGCTACTCGTGGAGCGCTTTTTGATATCTACCCCATGGGCAGTGATAAGCCTTATCGCATCGATTTTTTTGATGATGAAATCGACAGTATCCGTACTTTTGATGTCGAAACTCAACGTACCTTTGATGAAATTGCTGAAATACAATTGCTACCAGCCCATGAGTTTCCTTTCGATAAAACAGCTATTGAGTTGTTTCGTAGTCAATGGCGAGAACAATTTGAAGTTAGATTAGACTCAGAAAGCATCTATCAACAAGTTAGTAAAAATATTTTGCCAACTGGTATTGAATATTGGCAAGCACTGTTTTTTAACGAACCATTAACACCTCTATTTTCTTATTTTTTAACAAATAGCTTAATTATCAATACAGTTAATATTGAGCAATATGCTAACAAATATTGGCAAGATATTACCCAACGTTATGAAAGTCGCAAAGTCGATCCTATGCGACCATTACTTGCACCAAATGTTATTTGGTCTAAAACTGACGAGATTTTTGCCAATTTCAAAAACTACCCAAGAATGGTTTTATCGCATGCAATAACGATTGAATCAAATAAAAACGTTAATTTGCCTTATGTAGCATTACCTAATATTGCTATTGAGATCCAACAAAAAGATCCTTATTTGCAATTTCAAAAATTTGTTGAAAATTTTGCAGGAACAATCATCTTTTCGGTTGAATCAGAAGGACGCAAAGAGGCTTTACAAGAAATTCTTGGACGAATTCGTATTCACCCCACTACCATCAATTTACTTGATGAACGAAAAAACAGTGATAGCCGATTTTATTTAATCGTTGGAGCTAGTGAACAGGGCTTTATCAATCAGCAAGATAATTTTGCCTTTATTACTGAAAATGAGCTATTAGGACGACGAGTAGTTCGTCGTAAAAAAGAAAATAAACAAGCTATCAATACTGATTCACTTATTCGTAGTTTAGCTGAGCTAACACCCGGCAAACCCGTTGTCCATTTAGAACATGGCGTTGGTCGATATGCAGGACTTACCACATTAGAAACAGGTGGGATTACGGCTGAATATCTTATTCTATTATATGCCAATGACACCAAGCTTTATGTTCCTGTTTCATCATTAAATCTAATTAGCCGTTATTCTGGTGGCGATGAAGAAAACGCACCATTGAATAAATTAGGTACTGATGCTTGGAGTAAAGCACGGCAAAAAGCGGCCGAAAAAGTACGAGATGTTGCAGCTGAATTACTAGATATTTACGCTGAACGTGAAAGTAAACCCGGATTTGAATTTAAACAAGACCGAGAGCAGTATGAACTATTTTGCCAAGGGTTTCCTTATCAAGAAACTGATGATCAACAAAATGCCATTGGGGCAGTAATTGGCGATATGTGCTCTCCTTATGCCATGGATAGATTAGTCTGTGGTGATGTTGGATTTGGTAAAACAGAAGTAGCGATCCGAGCTGCTTTTTTAGCCGTTATTAATCATAAACAAACAGCAGTTTTAGTTCCTACAACTTTACTTGCAGAACAACATTACGAAAGCTTTTGTGATCGCTTTGCAAACTGGCCAATTCGCATAGAAAGCCTGTCTCGATTCAAAACCGCCAAACAACAAAAAAGTATTATAGAAGCTCTTGGTGAAGGCAAAATTGATATTGTAATTGGCACACATAAATTGTTACAAGAAGATATCAAATGGAAAGATTTAGGCCTGTTGATTGTTGATGAAGAACATCGTTTTGGCGTCCGCCAAAAAGAACGAATTAAAGCAATGCGAGCAAACATTGATATTCTAACACTAACCGCAACGCCAATTCCAAGAACCCTCAACATGGCAATGAGTGGTATGCGGGATCTTTCTATTATTGCGACCCCTCCAGCTCGCCGATTAGCAGTGAAAACCTTTGTTAGAGAATATGATGATCTCGTGATTAGAGAAGCCATTTTACGTGAAATTTTACGTGGTGGTCAGATTTATTACTTACACAATGATATTTCTGATATCGAAAAAGTAAGCGAAAAACTTGCAGAGCTGGTGCCCGAAGCACGAATTACCATTGGTCATGGGCAAATGCATGAACGCGACTTAGAGCGCGTAATGAATGACTTTCATCATCAACGTTTTAACATACTTGTTTGTACAACCATTGTTGAAACTGGTATCGACATTCCTAATGCCAATACCATTATCATTGATCGTGCCGATAAATTTGGTTTAGCCCAGTTACATCAGCTCAGAGGACGAGTTGGACGTTCTTATCATCAGGCTTACGCTTATCTATTAACCCCACATCCTAAATTACTCACTAAAGATGCCAAAAAACGCCTAGAAGCAATTGCCTCACTTGAAGATTTAGGTGCAGGTTTTGCTCTAGCCACACACGATCTTGAAATTCGAGGTGCTGGGGAGTTATTAGGCAGCGATCAAAGCGGCCAAATTGAGACCATTGGCTTTAACCTTTATATTGAGCTACTTGATGAGGCCGTCAAATCACTAAAAGAAGGCAAAGAGCCAACACTTGAATCATTAATCAATAATCAACAAACAGAAATTGAGTTACGCTTACCAACACTTATTCCTGATGATTTTATTCCCGATGTTAATACACGTTTATCACTATATAAACGTATTGCGAGTATCACCGATCTTATCGAACTCACCGATATTCAAGTTGAAATGCGTGATCGTTTTGGTAAATTGCCCGATGTAGTGCTTTTTTTACTAGAAACTACCAAAATCCGTTATCACGCAACTCAATTAGGCATTACTAAGATTGAATTTGGTGAAAAAGGCGGTTATATTGAATTCGGTAATAATAATAAGGTGTCAGTCGATTACTTAATTGAAATAATTCAAAAAGAACCAAAAAATTATCGCTTAGAAAGTTCAAATCGATTAAAATTACAAAAATCAGAATTGCAACGAATCGATCGCATTGAATATATTAAAAATTTGTTGTCTGATTTTGCAAGTCATCAAGAATGATAACTAAAATTACAATAAACGACTAAGAGAGCCACAATGAAAAAAAGCACACTTACTATAGGAATAATTGCTGTATTAGGTATGGCTTATGCAGGTACATCATGGTACAGCGGTAATATGATTGAAGAGCATATTGATGACCAATTAGCACTAATCACAAACAAAGTTAACCTGTCCCAAGATCTTTTCACATTTTCCGTTACTAAAAACCATTATGACAAAGGTATTTTTTCAACAAAAGTACATCTAACAGTGACCGTATCACCACGTGAATCGACTATTCAAGGTAGTTATCCAAAAAACTTATTTGATGACGATGTCACTATCCATCATGGTCCTTTTCCTATTGCTGCGCTTGCAAAAGGGACTTTTTCCCCACAATTGGCTTGGTTACAATATGAAATGAGTCAACAAGCAAATCCAACACTTTGGAAACTAGCGGGCAATCGACCGTTTATTAGTGGACATACAAGCGTGAGTTATGACGAATATATTACCGTTAAACTAGCAAGCAAAGCGATTAAAGCCTCGCAAAACGAAATCCCAACCATTCATGATAGTATCTTAGATATCAGTAACGGCAGTTATACCTTTAGTAGCTATACCGATGGTTCTGACATCAAGGCTGAAATCAAACTGGATAAATTAGTTTTTCTTTCTGACGATACCCATCATTTTAACTTTGATGACTTTAAACTGTCATTAAAGCCACTGACTACCACAGAAGACATCGATTATGAATTTAATATTGGCAATATTAACTACAGTTTTGATAGCTATCTTTCAAAAGGGAATTTTAATATTGACAACTTAAAATCAAAAGGTCGTGCTAACTACAAAAATCGAAATATTGATGAGCAAAGCAGTATTGATAAAATTACATTAAATTTCAAATCATCCACACCGAAAAACGAATCAGTGATTATTGACAAAATCGTGATGAGTCAAAAAAATATCTTAAATGATAGCAATAATACAATTGAAGGTTCGCTTGTAAGTCGTATTGGTTCGATTATTTACGGTCAACAAAATCTAGGTAGTGGATCATTTGATATTGACTTCAAAGGGGTTGGTAGACAATTTTTCGATCCTCACTTTGAAACAACTGATCCTGACATAAGTGAGAGCGACAAACACAATATTGAATTTTCGTTAAATAAATTGAATTGGCACAATGCTAGTGGCGACATTAATGTTAACTTATTGTTTAATATATCAGAAATAAATAGCTCAAATACTGATGTAGAAAACTATGACAAAATAAATACACTTAAATTCAATCTCGAAGCTCCGTTTGATGTTTTAGCTAGTTTGTCCGCACAAATCCAAAACCCTAACACTAAGCAAGTTACATCAGAACAAATTGCAAAAGAAAGCGCTGTAATAAAAACCAATGCCAAAATGTTTTTTAGTAGATCACCATTTTTTATCTTTAATAAAGATCAAACAGAAGGTATCTATTCTAATGTGGAGTATACAAAAGGCAATCAAAGCGTAAAGGTAAATGGACAATTACTAGATAAAAAAGATTTTTTTGGAAATTTCTAATTTATTTTAGCGACACTAAAAAAATTATAAAATGTTTCAATGATATTGGTTAATTTAGCGATTATTTTAGATTCAAGCGTAGTAGTTAACAATATATGCACCATAATATGCTAGGGTACTTATTTAAACTTGTATAGGTGCATTTTACAAAAAATCAAAAAACTATCGCCTAGAAAGCTCAAATCGATTAAAATTATAACAACTAGGATTACAATTAATTTATCACTTTGAATATATTAAAAGTTTGCTGGTTGATTTTATAAATCATCAGGAATGATAATTTAAAATATAATAAATAACTAAGAGAACTATAATGAAAAAAACCACACTTGCTATAGGAATATTTGCTGTATTAGGGGTTGCTTACGTAGGCACTGCATGGCATACAGGCAACATGATCGAAAATAACATCGATAATGAATTGGTACAAATTACAAACAAAATTAATCAAACTCAAAACGATTTTACGTTTAATATTATAAAAAGTAATTATGAAAAGAATATCTTTTCAACTAAATTGCATTTAACTATTACAGCATCACTCCAAAATGCTACAGGCGACGATGCTCAACCTAAAACCTTATTTTCTGATGATGTTACTATTCATCATGGTCCATTTCCTATCGCTGCACTCGCCAAAGGAAGTTTTGCGCCTAAAATGGCTTGGTTAGAATATGAAATGAGCGAACAAACTAATCCGACACTTTGGAAGCTAGCGGGCAATCAGCCTTTTATTACAGGACATGCAGGTATAAGTTATGGCGAATATATCACTGTTAAACTAGCAAGCAAAGCAATAAAAGTTACCCAAAATGAAGTTCCATTCTTTCCAAGAATTGATAGTGCATTAGAACTTGGTGAAGGCAAGTACACCTTTGGTAGTTATACTACTGGCTCTGACATATCAACTAAAATTGAAATTGATAAAATTTTATTAACCTACCCTGCATCATTTAATTCAAAACCAGTTTCGGTTGTTATTAATAAATTCGTTATGGACGAAAAAAATGTCCTAAATGACGTCACCAATACTGTCGATGGATCATTTTCAAGTAGTGTAGATTCAATTATTTATGGACAACAAAATCTAGGTTATGGCTCGATAGATATTGATTTTAAAGGACTTGATAAACATCTATTCACTAATCAATTGGGAATAGGTTATCCTGACTCAGATGATACAGAACAAAAGCATTATATTAATTTTTCGTTAAATAAATTGAATTGGCACAATCCTGCAGGCGATATTAATCTTAACCTAATTTTCAGTATGTCTGATGTAGATAGTACAGCTATTGATGAAGCTGATTACGATAAAATTGACTCACTAAAATTAAAACTTGAAGCACCATTTGATGTATTAGCGTATACGTCCGCACAGATCGAAAACCCTAACTCTAACACGGTAACACCAGAACAAATTGCTAAAGCAAATCAAAACCTACAAATGATGTCCGCATTTTTCATTAGTAGCTCTCAATATTTTACTTCAAGCAATGGTAAAACCAAAGGTATCTATTCTGATATAAGCCTAACCAAAGATAGTGATGAAGTTAACGTAAATGGTAAAAAAGTAACAAAAGAAGAATTCTTTGAACAATTATAATTAGCTAATTTATTATTCAAATTAACCTATTTAGTTCCGCCACTAATTTTGGCGGAATCTTATTATTTTTAACTTAAGCAAAAAAATTTATGAATACAAATTCATCATCCACAACAGAAAACCAATTTAAACGAACCATGAAAACCCGTCATTTAATTATGTTGTCACTGGGTGGCGTTATTGGCACAGGTTTATTTTTTAATACTGGTTATATTATTGCTACTGCTGGGGCTATTGGCGCTATTATTGCTTATTTAATTGGTGCATTAGTTGTTTATTTAGTGATGTTGTGCCTAGGCGAACTGGCTGTCGCTATGCCTGAAACAGGTGCATTTCACACTTATGCTTCTCGCTTTATTAGTCCTGGCACTGGTTATACCGTTGCTTGGCTGTATTGGTTAACTTGGACAGTGGCACTTGGTTCAAGTCTAACCGCAGCTGGATTATGTATGAAGTATTGGTTCCCTACTGTTTCGGTCTGGATTTGGTGTTTAATTTTTTGTATCGTAATCTTTGCATTAAACATTATAACCGCTCAATTCTTTGCCGAAAGTGAATTTTGGTTTTCAATCATTAAAGTCATCACTATTATTATTTTTATTGTTGCTGGAGCTGCTGCTATCTTTGGTTTTGTTCCTATGAAAAATGACATGCCAGCACCTTTTTTACACAATATTACCGATAATGGCTGGTTTCCTAATGGTATAACACCAATTATCATGACGATGGTTTCAGTTAATTTTGCCTTTTCTGGTACCGAGTTAATTGGTATTGCTGCGGGCGAAACTCATAATCCCGAAAAATCGATTCCACTTGCCATTAAAACAACAATTTTAAGATTGATTCTCTTTTTTATTGGAACCATTATTGTGTTAGCCTCTCTACTACCTATGGATCAAGCTGGCGTTATTACTAGTCCATTTGTAATGGTATTTGAAAATATCGGTATTCCATATGCTGCTGATATATTTAATTTTGTTATTGTAACCGCTATTTTATCAGCCGCTAATTCAGGACTTTATGCCTCTGGGCGTATGATGTGGTCGTTGTCTAATCAAGGTACACTACCAAAGTGCTTTGCTAAATTAACCAATAAAGGTATTCCAATGATCGCTATTGCAGTAAGTATGCTTGGTGGATTGTTAGCGTTATTTTCAAGCGTGATAGCTCCTGATACTGTATTTGTAGCATTAACCGCTATTTCTGGCTTCGCCGTGGTAGCAGTTTGGTTAAGTATTTGCATTTCACATTACTTTTTTAGAAAGAAACTATCCGAAAATCAAAAAAATGCCTTAAAATATAAAGCACCATTTTACCCTTTTGTGCCAATTTTAGGGTTTATTCTGTGTTTGATTGCTTGCATTGGTTTAGCATTCGATCCAGAACAACGCATTGCGCTTTATTGCGGTATTCCTTTTGTAATTGTCTGTTTTATTGCGCATCACTTTACCCAATCTTATCAAAAACGAGCAGTAAAAAATGACAAGTTATAATCCAATTAGTGCACTATTCAAACAAAAAAATCACATTATTATTGATGGTGCACTAGCCAGTGAACTACAACGCCGTGGATGCGATCTTAATGATAGTCTATGGTCGGCAAAAGTATTAATTGAAAAGCCCGAACTGATCTATCAAGTTCATTATGACTATTTTAAAGCTGGCGCCGATTGCGCTATCACCGCCAGCTATCAAGCCACACCAGTAGGGTTTGAAAAAAAAGGAATTACGTTTGATGAATCTATCAAATTAATAAAAAAAAGCGTTGAACTTGCACAGCAAGCTAAACAGCAGTATTTGAATGAAACAAAGCAAAATAAAACATTATTGATTGCTGGGTCAGTTGGTCCCTATGGAGCATATCTTGCTAATGGGTCAGAATATACTGGCGACTATCAACTAACTGAAGCTGAATTTATTGATTTTCACCGTGATCGCATTCAAGCCTTGATTAATGCCCAAGTTGATATCCTTGCTTGTGAAACTCTACCTTCTTTTGCTGAAATTAAAGCGTTAGTTAAATTGATACAGCAGTTTCCAACTATCAATGCATGGTTTTCGTTTACATTAAAAGATGCCCTGCATCTTAGCGATGGCACACCATTATCACAAGTAATAGATTATTTAAACAACTTCGAGCAAATTGTAAGCCTTGGTATTAACTGCATTGCGTTAGAAAGTGTTACTCCAGCATTAGAAGTGCTAAATAAGCTTACAACCAAACCATTAATTGTTTATCCAAATTCAGGTGAACAATATGATCCAATAACAAAACAGTGGCACAAGAACCATCAACATGATTGCACCTTCAAAAATCAACTACCAATCTGGACAAAATTAGGTGCAAAATTAATTGGCGGTTGCTGCCAAACAACACCGAATGATATTAAAGAGATTGTGAGATTATTAAAGGATTATTAATTTTATTGTGATTGGATTTTGAGCATGAAGAGCTATTATAGTTTTGCGATAATATCTTAAACGGCTTCAAATCCAATCAAATTAAACCAACAAAACCATCAGTTAAACACTTGATTTTATTTTCTTCTATCAAGTTAAAGCCTGATAGTCCAGTCAATAATTCCCTAGTACAATGAAAAGCTACTGAACAATTAATAATTAAACTTAATTCATTTGATTATAAATCGCAATTAATAGCACTACAAATAAGTGCAATGTTCCATCCTAAATTTTTACTATCTATCATTTGAAGGAAGCAATTAACTTTTCTAAAATAAACCGACTCGTTTCACTTTTCTTGTTTTGGATAAATATGTCCATTTTTTAATAAATTACCGTATTAAGCAATTCATAAATAAATGAATACACAAATTTAATTGCAAGATCAGATTAAATAATATTTAATTGAATAATATCATTAAAAAGGCAGCTATATTAAAAAGCTGCCTTAAAATTATAGACAAAATTAAATTTACTTAATGATTAAAAATTAACCTCAGTCCCAACAAAGTATCGTCTACCTTCTAAGGTTTTACCAAAATCATCGTTAGTTACATTTTTATCAAATAGATTATAAACACCGGCATAAACCTTAGCTTGTTTATGTATTTGATAAGATGCACCGATGTCCCAGAAAGTATAACCAGGATATTCAACTTTTGTGCCATCACGGTTATTAGACGATTCCATGCCATAATAGGCCATTTTTGTCCATAAATCCCATTGTTGGGTGACATACCAATCTAATTGAGTATTGAATTTTTGTTTAGGGGTTCGATTTAAAGATCGTCCTTTAAATTGCCCACTTTTTTGTTCTGTTTTTGTCCAAGAATAGTTAGATGTTAATAGGAAATCAGTAAATAAAGGCGTTTTAAATGAAAATTCAAAGCCTTTAAGATCAGCTTTGCCAACATTTTCACGGCCTTGTATAAAGTCAAATTTTTTACTATAACCATTCAACAAACACTTGCTTCCTTTTTTACGATTACAAATATAATATGATTGAATTTTGTCTTTATATTTTGTGTAAAATGCAGTTGCAGAGGCATCAATACCATAATCATTGGTATAACCTATACCAATTTCGAAATTATTTGTTTTTTCTGGTTTTAAATCTGGATTTCCAATGATTACACCATCAGAATATCCACCACCAGTAACTTGCCCCCAATCCGTCACCACATAACGTAATTGTGGTGTAGCATAACCAGTAGAATAACCGCCTTTTAACGTAAAGTTATCATCAATATTCCACACACTGTAAACTCTTGGATTCCAGTTGCTACCATAATTTTCATCTTTGTTATAACGTAATCCTAATGTTAAACTCCAATTTTCTAAAATACGTAACTCATCTTCTCCAAATAACGCATAATTCCAACGATCAATTTTAGATAATGTCGTTTTTAGTTGATTTCCTTCGTCATGCAACTCTTGATAATTATATTTTCCGCCTAAAGTCAGCATGTTAATACTAAAAGGAATAGTAACACGTGTATCTACATCCGTATTACGAATTTTCATGTTCCTTTTTGGGTTATTATTTCCTTCATAAGAGACAAATGAAGTTGTAGAGACATCACCAAACAAACCATTATGTGTTAAAGCAAACGTATTTCGTCTATTATCTCTATTAAAATCACTTCTAGATTTATCTCTTGTTTTTCCTGCAGTTGCATTACTATTTTGTAAAGCTCGTCCAAAATCGAGATCAAATTTTTGTGTGTCTGTAGCATTTAAAGACAATTTACCATTTAAACTACGTAATTTTTGTCCTGCATGACCAGCAAGAAATTTATCTTCATGACGATTTGAATACTGCCCATAAAGTTGTATACCTAAAACGTCATCAATAATCGGTCCCATGGTCGAAAAACTGCCAGTATATGTATCTTTTTCTTTTGAACGATAAGGAATAACCGATTCTAAACGTATACCACTTTGCCATTTATTTGACACTTTTTTGGTAATAATATTAACAACCCCTCCCATCGCATCAGAACCATATAATGACGACATAGGGCCTCGCACAACCTCAATACGTTCAATTGCCGTTAATGGTGGTAACCATCCTTGTTCAAATCCTGAATTATCACTATTTGGTCTTGTTTCGCGGGTACTAACCTTTTTGCCATCTACTAATATTAGGGTATATTTGGCATCCATGCCTCGAATACTAATATCAGTAGAATCACCACCACCAGTAATATTTACTCCAGGAATATCCTTCAACGCATCTGTGACATCACGATAAGGTTTTTTTTCAATTTCTTCTGGTGTAATTACCGAAATGGTAGCCGGTGCTTCTTTGACTTGTTGAGAAAACCCCGATGCAGTAACAACCATGGTGTCAGTATCTGAATTGCTAGCTGCTATAGCAGCTGTCGATAATGACAACAAAATACTAGTATTAATGACATTTGTAGCCAATTTAATCTTCTTTTTTGCTTTCATTGTTATAACCCTATTATTTATAATGACATTTATAGATTTATAAGATATATGAAGACTACACTATATGAGAATGATTATCAATATCTTTAAAAAATTATTTATAGCTAGACAAATCCTTTTTGTTAAATGATAATAATTATCATTTATATAAACACAGGAAAATTTGAGATGAATAAAAAGAAAAAGATATTTTTAAGTAGTATTGCATCGATTATATTAAGTTTAACTGGTTGCCAATCAACGACAACAATGAGTGTAACTGCCAACAACCAAACGGTACAAGTTCCTAAGTCGCCCGAAAAAGTTGTTGTCATGAACTATGGGGCATTAGATACTTTAGATGCGTTAGGTAAAGGTTCGATAGTTGTTGCAACTCCACTATCAGTTATCCCTTCTTATTTGCAACAATTTAACAAAACATCAATTACCGATACAGGCAATATGAAAGAACCCAATATTGATGCAATCAGACAAGTTAAGCCAGATTTAATTATTATTGATGGCCGTCAAGCTAGTAAAACTGAAGATCTATCTAAAATTGCACCAGTCATTAATTTAAGTGTTAACGCCCAAAATTATGTTGAATCAACCAAAAATCATATCCACCTACTGGCAAATATTACAGGCACAGAGAGTAAAGCTGATAATATTATTCAGTCATTAGATGAAAAAATTCAACATGCCCGAGCAGTAGCCGAAGCTAGTTCCAAAAAAGCTATTGTTGCTATTCATAACGATGGGAAGATGATTCTTATCAATTCAAGTTCCAGCGCGGCATTGATTCACGATGTACTAGATGTTAAACGAGCGGTACCACTCACCGTTATGCCCGCAAATAACTTAATAGGCAAACCAAAACCAATTTTTATTGATGATAATTACATTAAATCAGTCAAACCTGATATTATTTTTGTTGTTGATCGTAGCAAAGCAATCGGCAATCAAGGTATGGCTGAGCACTTTTTTTCACAAAAAGTATTAAACAAAAGCAAAACACAGGTTGTTTATTTAACTCCTGATCTTTGGTATTTGTCGGGTGGTGGTGCTGAAAGCATAGATCGTCAAATTGACGAAATCATTAATGCATTAAGATAATATAACTTGATTGTTAACTTTCTATTTTTTAAATAGCCTTTATTGTCAATAAAGGCTTTATTTTATACTGATAAATATCAGAGAAATACTTAATAAATAATTCTTTTTATTCAAACGAACTACTTTCCGAGTTATTACTAATACTTAATAGATAAGCCAAAGCATTGCTAATGTAAATTTGAAATTAGAAAATCGGTATATTAACTATGATGAAATGTGATAAAATGCCGACTTTATTTTGATTTGTAAACGATAATTAACAAATATTGTTTATTGAATTCTC
This sequence comes from Gilliamella sp. BG1, assembly GCF_046635625.1. Classification (NCBI taxonomy): domain Bacteria; kingdom Pseudomonadati; phylum Pseudomonadota; class Gammaproteobacteria; order Orbales; family Orbaceae; genus Gilliamella; species Gilliamella sp. BG1. Next base: position 134,606 of record NZ_JBIDFG010000004.1, read on the forward strand.
AAACAATACCTCTTTAATATAACACACTATTATAAATACTATGAATATGTTACCCCCTACAATTGGATTTGTGAGCCTTGGCTGTCCTAAAAATTTAGTTGACTCTGAACGAATTTTAACCGAACTGCGTACACAAGGTTATCAAGTCGTACCTAGCTATGACAATGCCGATCTGGTCATTGTAAACACTTGTGGATTTATTGACAGTGCAGTACAAGAATCTCTAGAAGCAATCGGCGAAGCTCTTAATGAAAACGGCAAAGTCATTGTAACTGGATGCCTTGGTGCCAAAGAAGATCAAATTAGGACTGTACACCCAAAAGTACTTGAAATATCAGGTCCACACAGCTATGAAGCGGTACTAAATCATGTTAATAAATATGCACCAAAACCTGCTTATAATCCATTTACCAGTCTAGTCCCCCAACAAGGTATAAAACTAACACCAAAACATTATGCTTACCTAAAAATTTCTGAAGGTTGTAATCATAGTTGTACATTTTGCATTATTCCATCATTACGAGGTGAAATGATTAGTCGCCCTATTGGTAACGTACTTGATGAAGCAAAACGACTAGCCGACAGTGGTGTTAAAGAATTATTAGTTATTGCACAAGACACTTCAGCTTACGGCGTTGATATCAAAAACAGGACCAGTTTCTGGAATGGAATGCCATTAAAAACTGATATTCAAACGCTTTGCGAACAATTATCAAGTTTGGGAATTTGGGTCAGATTGCATTATATGTATCCTTATCCAAGTGTCGATAATCTAATTCCATTAATGGCAGATGGTAAAATTTTGCCTTATTTAGATGTGCCATTACAACACGCAAGTCCAACAATTTTAAAATCAATGAAACGACCTGGAACCATTGAAAGAACCTTAGAACGTATCCATAAATGGCGAGAAATCTGTTCTGATATCACGTTACGTTCAACTTTTATTGTTGGTTACCCTGGTGAAACAGAACAAGATTTTGAATTACTGCTCGACTTTTTATCACAAGCGCAATTAGATCGCGTTGGCTGCTTTCCATACAGTCCTATAGAAGGTGCTGAAGCCAATAAACTTGCCGATCAAATTCCTGAAGCAATAAAACAAGAACGTTTTGATCGCTTTATGCAACTACAACAAAAAATCTCAACGCAAAAATTACAAGCCAAAATTGGCAAAACGCTAGCTGTCATTATTGATGAAGTTGATGATGAAGGTGCAATAGGTCGTAGTATGGCTGATGCCCCTGAAATCGACGGCGTTGTTTATTTAAACGAAGAAAACCAAGTCAAAGTCGGTGATATTGTTCAGGTTAACATTGAGCATTCCGATGAGTACGATCTATGGGGAACGGTTAAACGTTAATTAACACCATGAAACAACATTATAAACACGAAGTAAAAAATCTGGTTAAATTGGCAGTTCCGGTGCTAATTGCGCAAGTATCGCAAACTGCGATCACCTTTGTTGATACTATCATGGCAGGCAATTATAGTAAAACGGCACTTTCTGGGGTAGCCATTGCTGTCTCGATATGGCTACCTACCATCTTATTTGGGCAAGGTTTACTCACTGTTTTAACGCCAATTATTTCAAACCTAAATGGTGCAGCTAAACGAAACCAAGTTGCCGATCATACTCGGCAAGGCGTTGTCATCGCATTGGTATTATCAGTGCTTATGATGTTAGTTCTCTATCATTCCGACCTAATAATAAACTTAAGAAGCTCGGACGATCACCCTATTGATCCAGAAATGATGGACGTGGCAACCAAATTTTTACGTGCCATAATGTGGGGTGTGCCAGCATTCTTGCTTTTCTTGGTCTACCGCAATCAATGTGAAGGGCTATCAAACACAAAGCCAGCCATGGTGATTATATTCATTGCCCTTCTTGCCAACATTCCAATTAATTACGTTTTAATCTATGGAAAATTAGGCTTACCTGCTTTTGGTGGGGTCGGCTGTGGCATTACAGCGACAATCATCTTTTGGCTCATGTTTATATTAATACGCTTATATACACTCACTAGCGCAAGCCAACGCGACATTCGCCTAACACCAATCACCAAACTAGTTGATTTTGCTATAATCAAAAAAATTGTTGTGCTTGGTACTCCTCTTGCTCTCGCTTACTTTTTTGAAATGAGCTTATTTGCTGTGATTGCATTATTAATTGCCCCATTAGGTCAAATAACCGTTGCTGCACATCAAATTATATTCACCATCAGCAGTTTAACCTTCGCTATTCCATTATCTCTTGGGGTTGCTACTAGTATTCGTGTCGGTTATTTACTGGGCAAAAGAAAACCAGTTTTAGCCAAACAAACTTCTTACATTAGTTTAGCCATATCCTTAGCAATCGCCATTATAGTTGCATTAATTTTAGTTATTTTTAGTTCACAAATCATCACCATATTTACACAAGAAAATGCTGTAATTGCTATTTGTATGCAACTTATTATTTTACTCGCTATTTATCAAGCGTCTGACTATTTACAAGTAGTAGCTAGTAATGTGCTTCGAGGTTATAAAGACACTAAAAGCATTTTTTTTATTACTCTACTTTCTTATTGGGTAGTCGGATTGCCAGTTGGTTATGTTTTAGGATTAACCGACCTAATCATTCAACCAATTGGCGCAGCTGGTTTTTGGATAGGTATTATATCAGGACTTGCTGTTGCGGCATTACTATTAATAGCTAGGATGATCTATATTCAAAAACAACCCGTTGAAGTTATTTTAGAATGGGCATCAAAGTAAAATCATCTATATAAAAATTTAATAATATAGAAAGGATTAACTACATTTTTATAATAACCAATTATTGAATTTTCAATAATTAAACAAAAAATGGGTTAATCCTTTTGATTAATACTCATTATTTAAATAAAAAAACGCCATCAATACTTTCACTGATGGTGTTTTTTAGTATAATAAATTAACTATTTCAATAAACTATTTGCTTGCGCAAGTACATTTTCAACAGTAAAGCCGAATGCTTTAAATAGTTGATCAGCTGGACCTGACTCACCAAAGCTTGTCATGCCAACGACTTTGCCGTTAAGACCAACATATTTATACCAGTAATCGCTGATACCAGCTTCAATAGCTAGGCGAGCTGTCACTGATGATGGCAATACTGACTCTCTATAAGTGCTATCTTGTTTATCAAACGCATCAGTTGATGGCATTGACACAACTCGCACTTTTTTACCTGCTTGTGTAAGTTGATGATAAGCTTCAACTGCAAGTTCTACTTCTGAACCAGTAGCAATAATTATCAACTCTGGAGTACCAGTACAATCATTTAAGATATAACCGCCTCGATAGACATTGGCTAATTGTTCAGCTGTACGTTCTTGTTGTTTTAAATTCTGTCTTGAGAAGATTAATGCAATTGGACCATCTTTGCGCTCAATACCATACTGCCAAGCAATAGCTGATTCTACTTGGTCACATGGGCGCCAAGTACTCACATTTGGCGTAACTCGTAAGCTTGCCATTTGCTCGACGGGTTGATGCGTTGGGCCATCTTCACCCAAGCCAATTGAATCATGTGTATAAACAAATAATGAACGGATTTTCATTAACGCAGCCATACGAATAGCATTGCGTGCGTACTCCATAAACATTAAGAATGTTGCACCATAAGGAATAAATCCGCCATGTAAGGCAATACCGTTCATGATTGCTGACATACCAAACTCACGCACACCATAATGGATATAGTTACCATCAGCATTAGCTAAAATTTCTTTAGAGCCTGACCACATGGTTAAGTTACTTGGTGCTAAATCTGCTGAACCACCTAAAAATTCAGGTAAAGCTGGCGCAAATGCTTCGATAGCATTTTGTGATGCTTTACGAGTAGCTATTGTTGCAGGGTTTGCTTGTAGTTTATTAACCACATCGTTAGCAATTTGTGACCAGTCTGCAGGCAGATCACCATTAACGCGACGCTTGAATTCTTTAGCTAATTCAGGATAGGCCTTAGCATAAGCATCAAAACGAGCATTCCATTCATCTTCGTGCTGTTTACCTTTTGCTTTCGCATCCCAAGCATCATAATAATCTTTAGGAATTTCAAAAGCAGGATAATTCCAACCTAATGATTTACGGGTTGCTTCAATTTCAGCATCACCTAAAGGTGCACCATGACTTTCATGGCTACCTGCTTTATTTGGCGAACCAAAACCAATTACCGTTTTACACATTAGTAGTGATGGTTTATCACTTACTGCTTGCGCTTGTTCAATCGCTTGTTTTAAGGCTTTAGCGTCATGCCCATCAATACCACGAATAACATGCCAACCATAAGATTCAAAACGTTTTGCGGTATCATCAGTAAACCAACCTTCTACCTCACCGTCGATTGAAATTCCATTATCGTCATAAAATGCAATTAGTTTACCTAGCTTTAACGTGCCTGCTAATGAACACACTTCGTGCGATATTCCTTCCATCATACAACCATCGCCCATAAACACATAAGTATGGTGATCAACAATAGTATGACCTGCTTTATTAAATTGTGCCGCTAATGTTCTTTCTGCAATTGCCATACCTACAGCATTGGCAATACCTTGCCCAAGTGGACCTGTGGTTGTTTCGACACCTGGCACATAACCATATTCAGGGTGTCCTGCAGTTTTTGAATGCAACTGACGGAAATTTTTAAGATCATCAATCGTCACATCATAACCAGTTAAATGCAATAGGCTATAAATCAACATAGATGCATGACCATTTGATAAAACAAAACGGTCACGATCAGCCCATTTAGGATTGGTTGGATTGTGTTTTAAAAAGCCACGCCAAAGTACTTCGGCCATATCCGCCATACCCATAGGTGCACCAGGATGGCCTGATTTTGCTTTTTGCACGCCATCCATGCTTAATGCCCTTATCGCATTCGCCAGTTCGCGGTGAGATAGTGTGGTTGCATTCATGTCATCATCTCCAAAAAATTTTGAGTTTAAATTTGTTAATACCTGCAAGGTTAACATCACTTGCAAAATCGTTATTTAAATTAACGAAAGAAATAGCATAAAAATGGGGAGCATACTCCCCAATTGTTTTATATGATTATAACAATGCGCCAATCATATCTTCTAATTTGCCTTGATCTACGGCAAAAGCACGAATCCCTTCGGCTAATTTTTCAACTGCCATAGCATCGCTATTATGTTGCCATCTAAATTCGGCCTCAGTCATTGGCGCAGGACGAGCAACTATGGTTTGATTTGGATTGAGCTTCTGTACAACAGGCGCATTTGATTGTTGCATTTCGGCTAATAGATTAGGTGAAATAGTTAATCTATCACAACCTGCTAATGCTAAAATCTGATCGACCTTACGAAAGCTAGCCCCCATAACAATAGTTTTATAACCGTGTTGTTTATAATAATTAAAGATATTACGCACAGAAATTACGCCCGGATCTTCATCCGCAACATAAGGTTCGATTGATTTTTTAGCTTGATACCAATCATAGATTCGGCCCACAAAAGGCGAAATTAAAAATGCATTTACTTCAGCACAAGCACGTGCTTGTGCGAACGAAAATAGCAAAGTTAAATTACAGTTTATCCCTTCTTTTTCTAGCACTTCAGCCGCTTTAATACCTTCCCAAGTTGAAGCAATTTTAATTAAGATACGTGACTTATCAATACCCTTTTCTTCATAAAGTGCAATAATTTCACGTGCCTTTTCAATACATCCTTGTTTATCAAAAGACAAACGGGCATCCACTTCGGTCGAAATACGACCAGGAACTGTTTTTAAAATTTCGGCGCCAATATTAACTGCAACCTGATCACACGCATTAACTAATTGTTGTTCTTTACTGCCACCAATTTTTTTCGCAGTTTCAACTGCAGAATCAATTAAATAACGATATTGAGGAAGTTGCGCTGCTTTCAAAACGAGGGAAGGATTGGTTGTTGCATCTTCGGGGGAAAACTGCTTAATAGAATCGATATCACCAGTATCGGCTACCACTACAGTTAATTTTTTAAATTCATCTAATTGACTCATACATTTTATCCTCATACAACGTTTTACTATAATGAAAGTATAATAACATTTATTCAACAATAAAACGACTTTGTCATGAGGTGGTCATTAATCTATCTTGTTGTCAAAAATCAGATAGGCTAAAAACATAAAATGTAGCCTCAGACTCTGATAATATAGAATCACTTATCCATGTTTGCTAGCTTATCCATACAAATAAAATTAATTCTGTGAATTTAATCACAAAATCAAATCAGCGTTAATTAGCATCATTTATCTATGATGCAACAAAATAATTGACAACACATTATAAATGTAAAAAGTTACTGATTCATGATTCAATTAAACCCAAACATATTCAACATTACCAGCTAAGTGACAGTTTGAACAAGAGTGACACTTATTAGTTTGGCAAAACAATAGCTGATCTTGTACTATGAGCTTTATCATCCCTTTTTTAATCCAAAACCCTAACATCTGCTCAGCTGCACTTTCAGGTAAACGAAAATGGCGTGCAACATCTTGCAATGGTACACGGCCTTTTAATTGTACATAATCACGAATCGACGTTATTAACATAGCAATAATCCGATAATTAAAGTTACAGAAAAATCACAAATCTTTTCTCTATCTATATTTTTACAAATTAGCTAGCCAGCTACTTACTGACAGCATGATGATTCTTTACACTGTTGTAGATTCGGTTCCGTTTGTTGGTTAAATGATGAATATCGCCCTAAAATACGCATAAACAATAGTGCTACAACAATAAATACACTACATCCCAAAAGCCACCAACCTGCCATAGTAGAATGCCCAAGCAAAGTAAATTGATAATAAATCGTTGCTGTTAGCCATGCGATAGTAAAAGTCCAAATTGCCACAAATATCATCCATCTAAAACCAGCCTCTCGGTACACAGCTCCTAATGCAGCAGCACAAGGTGTATAAAGTAAAATGAAGATCAAATAACTCATCGCATTCGAAGACGAACCAAAAGCGCCCTTGATTTGAGAAATTGTTACCGAATTTACATCCAAATCAGACTGAAGTGAATCAATATTTTGTGAAACTGTATTAAACCCTAGTGGATCTAATACTGCATCTGATAGATCAACTAAATTCTTAGGAATCGTTGCCAACGCATCTACAATCCCTTGTGATAAATCAAATGACTTGGTTGCTTGCTCATTGTCATCGCCCATCGAATAAAGCGAATTAAGCGTTGCAATCACCGACTCCTTAGCAAAAATACCCGTAAAAATTCCCACCGTTGCGGGCCAATTATCGTGTTTAATCCCCATTGGTGAAAATGCTGGAGTGATTGTTTGGCTAACAACAGAAAGCATAGAGTCCTGCGAACTTTCGTGTCTAAACGAACCATCACTCCCCCATGAATTAAGCATACTTAATATTGTTACCATCAACACAATGGCTTTACCTGCTTTAAAAACAAACGACTTTAAACGCTGCCAAGTTAAACTAATTAGACTACTTAAAGTCGGAATACGATACACTGGCATTTCCATAATAAACGGTGTTAATGAACCTTTTAATAGCGTAAATTTAAGTATAAATCCAGTTATCATTGCCACAACTACACCAAGCAAATATAAGGCAAACACCACTATAGAGGCATTTTTAGGAAAAAATATCACGGCGAATAAAGCATACACCGGCAATCTAGCTCCACATGACATGAAAGGAATCATACAAATTGACATAATACGATCACGAGGACTTTCTAACGTTCGCGTGCCCATAATGGCTGGCACACCACAACCGAAACCCACTAACATTGGCACAAATGCTTTTCCCGGCAAACCAATGCAACGCATCAGCCGATCGATTACCATTGCTGCTCGCGCCAAATAACCAGAATCTTCCAAAAAAGACAAACAAAAAAACATCGCCCCAATGACAGGAATAAAAGTTGAAACCGTTTGAATACCACGACCAATCCCATTACCCAAAATAGCCGTAAGCCAATTCGGTGCATTGATAGCATGAAGTAACTGCGTTGAACCATCGACAAAAATAGTACCACACAGCACATCAAAAAAATCAATAAACACAGTCCCAAAATTAATCGCTAGCATAAACATGGCATACATTGCGAGTAAAAAGAACGGAATACCAGTAATACGCCCTAAGGTGATATTATCCAATATGTCTGAAAATCGACGACTAAGTTCACGTGGTTTATCAATCACTTTCTTACAAATTGTATCAATCGTATCATAACGTGCACTAGCAAGCGCCACATCAATTTCATTATCACACCATTTTGCAAGCAATGAACGGCAGTTTGCAAACATCTCTTTTTCGCATTCGAGTAAGTTATAACGCGAATCATCTAATAACGCATCCATCAATTGCCAACGATTGAATTGATGCACAACACTATCATCTGGTAACTCACAAATACAACGATTAATCACCGCTTGCTGATCATCGCCAAGCAAATCAATCGACGGTTGAGCTACTTGTAGCGTGATTACCATGTTTTCGATTTGTTGATAAAAGCACGATAGCCCCATTTTTTGGGTTGATGATAATGCCACAACAGGGCAACCTAACAGTGTTGACAACATATCAACATTAATCTGTTCGCCCATGGCTTTAACTGCATCCATCATATTTAATACAACAATCATTGGCACTTGCAAGTCAATTAACTGACAAGTTAAATACAGACTACGTTGCAAATTAGTTGCATCCATAATATTAATAATAACACTATCACTATCAGACAACACAAACTGACGTGCGATAAGCTCATCTTGTGAAACACTAAGTGGGTCTGGTTCGATCGAATATGTACCAGGCAAATCAACGACTTCATATTGTGCATTATGATAAGTAAAAACACCTGTCTTACGTTCAACAGTCACTCCAGGCCAATTTCCTACACGTTGCTTTGAGCCAGTTAATAAATTAAATAATGTCGTCTTACCACAGTTAGGGTTACCAATTAATGCTATCTTCATTTACTTACCTCCATAACTTCAATAGCTTGTGCTTCTTTACGACGCAAACAAAGCCAAAATCCACGCATTTTAATTTCAATCGGATCACCAAATGGTGCAACTCGCACAACCAGAACCTTACACCCTGGTGTAATCCCCATTGCAAGTAACTTTCGACGAAAAGGTAACGATTCGGGTAACAACCTAGTAATAACCGCCTCGTGGCCTAAAGGTAACTGGTTAAGAGTAAAAAATGACATTACGCTTCCTAAAAATGACAACAGTGCTGATATAAATAATCATATAAAATTAAAAATACATATTTTAGAAAGAAATGAAGTTATTTTTAGTGTAAAAATGCGAATTATTCTCAACAAAAATAAATAAACAGTAAAAAAATAGTAAATATAATTAAACAATAAAAAATACAAACTCAAACCTTCGCTGTGTTGTGTTTCTAAATAGGTAAAATAAATACTCACGATGTAAATACCCCAAACTTAGTACACTCTCACGTAGAAAATTAAGCTGCCTGTTTTCGTGTTTTTAATTCAATAGGCATCATATTATTTGATGTCTTATGTGTAAGATATTACTAATATTGTTTACGGTAATTTGAGAAACTACTGTAATAATTAGTCGTAAAAAACAAAATTAGCGCTTTATCACCAGCAAGCGATATGGCGTTTATATCATAAAGAAAAAACGACGGCCATTGATTTGGCTAAACGCTATTACAAAACCTATCCAAGCAAAATGCTACAGATTGATACCAAAGGTTTATCTTTACTTATAAATCAAACGAAACAGCAAACTAGAAAAATTATTTTCTAGTATTAACATGATTTTTTTTGTTTTTTTACTTAAACACGGTGTTTTCCTGAAACTTTTTGACAAAAATTGGACAGTCTTTGTTTGTTAGATAAATATTTGTTTAGATAAACTGCGTGATAATCGCTGTATCAAGCAAAAATGTACCAATCCCACCTGTCAAACCGATGTGAAAGCCGAAAGAGTGATACAAACTTTGAATTGCGATGTGGCATAATCGGCAAATATTTAGCGACTCAAAAGATAGAAAACAAAAACTTAAACGCTTTATTAATTTTTATAATACCATTAAACCCCATAAAGCGATTTCAGGCAAAACGCCTTATGAGTCTTTAGAGGATTATTTTAATTATGAAGTGTAAACAACTCGGCGTTTTCATACAGATTAAGAACTAAATGCTAAAAGCTAAGGCGCAATGCAAACAGCATAATTGGTGTGGCTAGCTGGGCGGACGCGGGCGTCGTCCGAGTCGACAGCGAACCGGGTGCTACCTGCCGCGTCGCCTGTCCAGTAGCCGTAAAAAACGAAGCCCGCACCAGCGTAGTCGTCCATGCGGCCCCACTCCGTAAAAAATCCTGCTCTTATGTGACGCTGGTAAAATAGAGTACCTGATGACGGCGTAGCCCCATCTATGTTATTTATACATGGGAAATAATTATTATCTACACCACACTTCGAATTGGTTTGGATCGGCTACACTAATTCATACAACTTTTTTAAGGGGTAAGGTAAACTTATCACAACTAAAAAAGGAACAAATATGAATAAGATTAAACGCAAAAGACGAACATTCACAGATGATTTTAAACACCAAATGGTCAGTCTTTATCAACATGGTAAATCACGTAGTGAAATCATTGCCGAATATGATTTGACACCATCAGCATTGGACCGTTGGATAACGCAAGCAAGCCAAAGCGGCTCATTTAAAACAAAAGATAATCGCAGTCCACAAGAACAAGAGTTAATCGCGTTGCGTAAAGAGCTTAAACAACTCCGTATGGAAAACGATATTTTAAAGCAAGCAGCACTGATAATAGGACGAAAATCGTTATCCTAAAAGCAAATCGACATCGTTATAGCATAACAAAGCTATGTCAATATTTAGGATTATCAAGACATTATGCTTATTATCAGTGTAAATTGAATAGACAAAAATCAGTAGGGCTTTATGCCAATAAAATCGTGACGCTATTTAATCAGAGCTATCAGTCTTATGGTACAAGACGAATTCGTTTTGATTTACAGAAAGAGAATATTTGGGTGTCACGTCGTTACATTGCTCGGGTGATGAAAGCCTCATTGCTGGTATCAAAATACACCGTTAAACGTTATCAATCTCACAATACGGAAGTGAATGAAACCGCCACAGAAAATCACCTGCAACGACAATTTGATGTAGGTGATAAAAAACAAATTGTTGTTGCGGATTTAACCTATATTCAAGTTAAGCAACGTTGGAACTATTTATGTGTTTTAGTGAACTTATCCGATAGGCAAATTGTCGGTTATCATGTTGGTCAACATAAAACAGCAGAGCTTGTTATGTCGGCATTAAGCCAAATTAAACAACCATTATCAAAATTAGATTTATTTCATTCAGACCGCGGTAAAGAGTTTGATAATCGGTTATTAGCGGATTGTTTTAAGACATTTAATATCACGCATTCATTAAGCAAGAAAGGATGTCCATATGACAATGCGGTAGCGGAAGCGACATTTAAAACAATTAAAACGGAATTTGTAAAAGGCCAACGGTTCAACTCAACGGCTGAGTTACAACGCGCTTTTTCGGCTTATGCCTATTGGTATAATCATAAACGATTACATTCTTCGTTAGGCTACTTGCCTCCCGTTGAATTTAAAAAACACTTACCCCTTAATTTTTTTGTTTGAAAATGTGTTGCCATTCCAGTTAAATCCCTTATCCTCGGCATTCGATACCCCAAACTATTACACCATGCTAACTGGTCACTATAAGTTTTCAATTGATCACCCCGATTGACGAACCACTGCTTTAACACAAATCCATATTTTACTACCTCATCAGCGGTACTAATATCCCTACCCACTAACTCAAACGTCTGCGGTAACCTTGGCTTAGCAATTGGGTTAGGATGAGGATTGTACCATTGATTTCTTGCCTCTGGACCTGTTAGCTTAACACGGGCGACAACTTGTCCCTTATCTTCATCAGGGATCCACCTATCATTAGCTACAACATTTGTCACTGTCGCAGTGATTCCCCCCAAAGTAACGGGTTCCCATGTCAATTTATTTATATTTACTCCAGTTATAAGTAAATCAAAATATAAATTATGCATACCTGTGGTCGGGAAATTGAGGTTGTATAATTCAGGATGAATTGATTCAAAATCAATTGATTGTACTAAAAAGCCCTTATCAGGATTCCATAAGCTAGCTTGGCCTGCATATTCGTCGTCACCAAAATTTAGATTTGGCCTTACATAATTGATAACTGGCGACGGTATTATTATTGCATCACTACGATTACCCGCTCTAACCTTTTTACCATTTGCCTGTACATTCCATGACGATGACAATAATAACAGTGCTGATACTAACAAAGCTGTTTTAGGTGATTTGAGCGATAATTTCGATAATTCGTTGAGAAATAATTTGGAAGGTATAAATAAGTTTCGTGAAAAAACTCGTCGAATAAGATTATTTGATAAACTTAAGACATAGGTTTGCCAGTTCTGGTGTCTGGTGTCTGGTGTCTAAAATGATAATGCATTATGGTTAACCTGTCAAGTAATGATTTGTTTTATTTATATTTTTATAATTATTTGCTTATTTAATAAGCTTGTTTTCCTACAGCGATAAAAGTATAACCATTTATAAAATAGTTGGCTAGTTTTTTGGCGGACTTTTTTGTAAAGAAATGTAAAGATAAAACAATTCGACTTTATAGATAGGTTAATTTTATAATTAAAATATGGTGTTAGCTTTATAGCTTTTGAATTTTGTCGGAATAACTGATATTGGTGGTAACGTTTAATTTAAGAATTTTGAGCGTAACATCTTACAAATCACATGGCTACAAAATATAAACTACGGTACCCAACGCCCACGCTCGCTCTTAACCATCGGCATGATTTACTCAAATCATTATGATATTCGCCTTTTTTAAGCCTATTTGCTTTGCTCAGAAGTGCCAAATTGTTACTGATAAATTGGCATCCATAACAAAGCACAAACTCGCCAAACAGTCCTATTTGGCGTGCTGCCCTCAGTCTATCAGCAAAGCACTCCGACACAGTTAAAAGATAGGTAAATTAACCTTGCCGTGTTGTGTGTTTTCTCTAAAATAGCTCAGGCAGACTATTGATTTTATTTAAGTTTTTTGTTTTACTTAATTTAAGTAATTATTAGCTAATTTCTGTTTTTATTACAATGTTTTTGCTGTGTTTTTTGTGCCTTGCACACAACTAATAACTTTCGTTAGTTAACACACTATGGGATATAAATTTACTTTTATACTAAATAGATGTTTTATTGGAGCGGGAAACGAGGTTCGAACTCGCGACCCCGACCTTGGCAAGGTCGTGCTCTACCAACTGAGCTATTCCCGCATGAGAGTTGTTTGTTAGTGGTGCCCGGGGCGAGACTTGAACTCGCACGGCCAAAAAGGCCGAGGGATTTTAAATCCCTTGTGTCTACCGATTTCACCACCCGGGCTCAAAACTTATTACCAAAAGGTAATTGCGTTTCGAATGCTGTGCATTTTACCCATCTTAATTTTGCCGTCAACTAAAAATTAAAAATTATTGTTTAACTGCTCAATGTTTGTCACTTTTTATGGCTTTTATTAATCTTTCTATAAAAATTAAAGTTAAAGTTATGGTTTATTATCTTCCCATAACGTTATTGGTATTTTTAAAACTTAAATATGGCTTAAACACTGAAAGATGAACCGCAACCGCATGTTGTTGTTGCATTGGGATTATCAACCACAAAACGAGAGCCTTGTAAACCCTCTACATAATCGATAGTGCCGCCAACTAGATATTGTAAACTCATGGGATCAATAACTAAAGATACACCATTTTTTTCAATAGCTAAGTCATCTTCGTTTACCTTTTCATCGAAAGTAAAACCATACTGAAATCCACTACAACCACCGCCTGTTATATACACCCTTAATTTTAGGTTTGGGTTCTCTTCTTCAGTGACTAATGATTTAACTTTGTTGGCTGCAGCATCAGTAAAGTTAATCGGTAAAGCATCGCTCATATTCTTCTCCTAATATATTGATCTTTGCATTATATACCTTTGCTAAATGAAAATACAAAATAGAAAACTTCTATTAAATAAATTTCTCATAGTTGGCTTGAATTTATTTTGATTTTATGAATAAATACAACAAATTTTTATAGAGAGATCATCTCAGTTATGCAAAACAATTTCAAATCAGAAAAACTTTATCATCAGGCTCAATCAGTTATGCCTGGTGGCGTTAATTCGCCTGTTCGCGCCTTTAATGGCGTTGGTGGCTCACCTTTATTTATTGAGCGTGCAAACGGTGCGTATATTTATGATGTGGACGAAAGAGCCTATATTGATTATGTTGGTTCTTGGGGGCCGATGATCCTTGGACACAATGACCCCGATGTAGCCAATGCGGTAATTAACGCTGTTCATAACGGTTTGAGTTATGGTGCACCAACCGAAATTGAAACCAAAGTTGCTAATTTGGTCACTCAATTAATGCCTTCAATTGAAATGGTGCGTATGGTAAATTCGGGAACTGAAGCAACCATGAGTGCCATCCGTGTTGCACGTGGTTTTACTGGACGTGATAAGATTATTAAATTTGAAGGCTGTTATCACGGTCATGCTGATTATTTGTTAGTTAAAGCGGGGTCTGGTGCCCTTACTTTTGGTCACCCAACTTCACCAGGTGTACCTGATGATTTTGTTAAACATACCTTAGTTTGTGATTATAACAATTTAGAATCGGTCAAAAAACAATTTGAGCAATATCCCGACCAAATTGCCGCCATCATTATTGAGCCAGTTGCGGGCAATATGAATTGCGTGCCAGCTCAAAAAGAGTTTCTGCACGGTTTACGAGCACTTTGCGATAAGTATGGTACGTTATTAATCATTGACGAAGTGATGACAGGCTTTCGAGTCGCACTGGGCGGAGCTCAAGATTATTATGATGTTGTGCCCGATTTAACTTGTTTAGGCAAAATTATTGGTGGAGGTATGCCTGTTGGAGCGTTTGGTGGTCGTGCAGATATTATGATGCAATTAGCACCAACTGGTCCAATATACCAAGCTGGAACGCTTTCAGGTAACCCCGTTGCAATGGCAGCGGGTTACACAACGTTAACCAAGTTAATGGAAGTTGGAATCTATCAAGAGTTAAAAGATAAAACCGCATCGCTTGCTGATGGTTTATTATCGGTAGCTAAAAAGCATAATGTGCCGTTAGTGTTGAATTATGTAGGAGGGATGTTTGGATTATTCTTTACAACTGCTTCTGAAGTAACCACTTATCAAGATGTGATGCAGTGTAATGTTGAATTATTTAAGAAATTCTATCATCATATGCTAAATGAAGGTGTTTATTTTGCACCGTCAGCTTTCGAAGCTGGTTTCATGTCACTTAAGCACACAGATAAAGAGATCAATCATACCATTGATGCAGCAAGTCGTTTTTTTAATAACTTAGTTTAGATGTATGGCACTTTTTATATTTCCAATTAAAAATTAAACTATTAAAATAGGTAATAATCATATGGTTAATCCACTTAAAGAAGGTGAAAAAGCACCTCAGTTTTCGTTGCCAGACCAAGATGGAGAGCTTGTAGGCTTAAATGACTTTAAAGGCAAACGTGTTTTAATTTATTTTTACCCAAAAGCGATGACACCTGGTTGCACTGTGCAAGCATGTAATTTGCGAGATTGTTCTGATGAGTTCAAAAAATATAATGTGGTGATCCTTGGTATAAGTACCGATAAACCTGAGAAATTATCTCGATTTATCGAAAAAGAGCTGTTAAATTTCACGCTGCTTTCTGACGAAAATCATGAAGTTGCTCAAGCATTTGGTACTTGGGGCGAAAAAGAGTTTATGGGAAAAACCTACGATGGGATTCACCGTATAAGCTTTTTAATTGGCAAAGACGGTAAAATCGAAAAAGTGTTTGATGATTTCAAAACCGCTAACCATCACGAAGTAGTTTTAGACTATCTTAAAAAACACAGCAAATAGTTCTGATTAAAAGCAGATTAACCATTAATCTGCTTTTACTTCGCTATTGATAGTATTTAATTCGTCTGATTTTGGCCATGCATTTATAATTGCTTTAACCAATGTAGCCAAAGGTATTGCAAAAAATATTCCCCAAAATCCCCATAAACCACCAAACACAATTACCGCTAAAATAATAACTAATGGATGTAAATTAAGTTTTTCAGAAAATAAGCAAGGTACCAATAAATTACCATCTAATGCTTGTATTAATACATAGAAAAACAATAAATAACCAAATTGTGCGCTTAATCCCCATTGAAATAGAGCAATTAATACAACCGGAATACTTGAAATAATAATACCAACGTAAGGCACTAATACAGATAATCCAACAAGCACTGCTAATAAAAGTCCATAATCTAAACCAAAATACCAAAAAGGAATATAGACACAAATGGATAAAATAATTATATGTAGTACATTGCCTACTATATAATTGGATATTTGCATATCCATTTCAGCAGCAACTTTGTTCAAAATTGTACGGTTCTTAGGCAAGATTTTTGAACAGTATCCCCATATTTTTGTTTTGTCCTTTAATAAAAAAAACATCATTATGGGCACTAATACCCCATTAATTGCAACAGATACTAGCCCTAATAAAGACACAATGGAAAATTGCAATAACGAATTACCAGTTTGCACAACTTTGTTGGTAATACCTTGGATGACCGAGTCGAATAAGCCAACATCAATTAGTTCAGGGTAGTGTTCAGGCAAGGTGGTTAAAAAGTTGTTTGCAAAATTTAGCATGTTTGGAATATTAGTGATTAAGCTAATGCTTTGTTGCCAAATTAATGGTAATAAAATCATAAATCCGACTAATACAATCATTAAAAAAAGCAGTAACACCATTACAACTGCCAGTGTTCTTGGTATGTTTTTTTTATGTAGATAGTTAACCGGTCTATCAAGTAAATAAGATAATACAATCGCAATTAAAACCGGTAGAAGAATTTTATTGAAAAAATAGATAATAACAAATAAGCCAACAATAACAGCCATTAGCGAAACAACATGCGGATCGCTAAAGCGTTTTTTATACCATTCTATGAACATTTTTAACATTAAAATACTCCTATTTTGCTGACTTTTTAAGTAATAACTTTGTTTTGGTTATTTTTTTAAACCACCTAATATACCACGGGTGATCTGTTTACCGATTTGATTAACAACTTGCCTTGTTGCGCTTTTAGCTATTTTTTGGGTGATACCATCATGTTGTCCACCTCTTGGCCCCTTAGTACCAAAAAGTAGTGTGCTTAAAAAATTTAGCAATCCACCATTATTTTGTTTATTATTTTTATCATCGTCTCTTTTTATATCGCTACCATTGCTGTTTTGATCGGATTGGTTATTTAACGAAAATCCATTTTTCAGTATTTCATAAGCGGATTGTCGATCTATGGTTTGTGCGTATTTATTGTAAAAACATGATTGGCGAATAATAGTTAATTGATCTTCTGGCAACATAGGTCCCATTTTTGAACTCGGTGCAATAATATAACCACGTTCAACCATGTTTGGACTGCCTTTTTCATCTAGAAACGAGATAAGAGCTTCGCCAACGCCTAATTCCATTATTGCTTTTTCAGTATCAAAACTTGGATTGGCACGCATAGTTTGGGCAGCCACTTTTACAGCTTTTTGATCTTTTGGGGTAAATGCGCGTAAGGCATGTTGCACACGATTGCCTAATTGCCCTAAAACTGTATCAGGAATATCACTCGGATTCTGAGAAGAAAAATAAACCCCGACCCCTTTAGAGCGAATTAGACGCACCACTTGTTCTATTTTTTCTAATAATGCAGGCGAAATGTTATTAAAAAGTAAGTGAGCTTCGTCAAAAAAGAAGACAAGTTTCGGCTTATCAAGATCACCTACTTCTGGCAAATGCTCAAAAAGTTCTGACAATAACCACAATAAAAAGACTGAATATAATTTTGGCGAGTTATATAACTTTTCGGCCGATAAGATGTTAATTATACCGTAACCTTTAGGATTAACTTGCATTAAATCTTGAATGTTAAGCATTGGTTCACCAAGGAAAAATTCGGCACCTTGTTGTTCAAGAGTTAACAATCCACGTTGAATTGCGCCAATTGACGATAACGAAATGTTTCCATATTGTGTAGTAAATTTTTTAGCGTTATCGCCAACAAATTGAATTAATGCTCGAAGATCTTTAAAATCAATTAATAATAAATTGTTATCATCAGCAATTTTAAATACTAACTGTAAAACCCCTGCTTGAACGTTATTTAAATCGAGTAACTGACCAAGCAAAATAGGTCCTATATCTGACACAGTGCTACGAACGGGGATTCCTTTTTCAGCAAATACATCCCATAATTCAATAGGTGACGAGTCTGGTTGCCAATTATTAACTTCAATACTCGCTAAACGAGCTTGTAGTTTTTCAGTTAATTTGCCCTTTTCACCAATCCCAGTTAGGTCGCCTTTAACATCAGCAAGAAAGACAGGTACACCTATTTTTGAAAAACCTTCTGCCATTTTTTGTAATGTCACTGTTTTACCTGTACCAGTTGCGCCAGTAATTAAACCATGACGATTAGCTAATGCAGCAATAATTGATAAATCTTTACCATGACTTTTGGCAACTACAATCGACTCACTCATGGAATAACTCCCTTGTTGTTTTTTACTCTGCAATTAAAACAGTTTTGTTATAAAAATATATTTGGTTATTAAAACAATTTTTCTATTAAAACTACACATAATATTGTATTCTGAATTAGCAATAGCTGCTATTGTTATTATTCTAACTAGCCCATATAAGGAGGCACTATGTTTCCAGAATATCGAGAATTAATTTCCAAATTAAAAAATACCGATTTACATTTTCAAAAATTATTCGACCAACATAATGAGCTCGACCAAAAAATTAAAAATATTGAATCTGGAATTATTGTCAATACCGCTGAAACGATAGAGGCATTAAAAAAACAGAAACTTAAAATTAAAGATGAAATTCATGAAATTCTAAAAAAAAGCGTCTGAAATTATCTAAACTTTTAATTACCTACAACTTGTAATTATTTTAATTAATCGTTTTATTTCAAACTAATAAACAATTAAACAAAAACCCCAATAATTGGGGTTTTTTATTGTGTGTTAACTTAAAATCCTTGCGCTAACTATTTTATATTTAATGGCTTAATTTTGCTTGAGCTTTTTTTGTTTTCGGCTTTTAATTAGCATAATTAAATTTTTATGTGGTGTTTTCATAGATTATTTCCTTTGTTATTATTTTATATTTAACATTTTGATTTTTAGTATTTTTTAAATAAATACTTCTTAAATTAGCTAAGCGATATTAGTATCACTTAGCTGTTATTAGTTAATTAAAACCATTGTCCAAAACGTTTGATATAGATACGTTTCATTAATTGTGCAACGCAGCAATAGCTAAATAGAGTTGCTAATAGCCATGGAAAGTATGACCACGGTAATGGTTGTAGTCCAATTAACCCACTTAGTGGAGAAAATGGAATATAAATACCAATCGCCATAACTAACAAAGTCATCACAATAACAGGAAATGCCGCCGTGCTTTGCACAAATGGAATTTTTTGTGTTCTTAGCATGTGCACAACCAAAGTTTGCGATAATAACCCTTCAATAAACCATCCTGAATGAAATAGTGATTGAGCTTCAACACTATTAGCACTAAATACAAACCACATTAATGCATAAGTTGTGATATCAAAAATAGACGATGTAGGCCCAATCCAAATCATAAAACGTCTAATATTTAACGCATTCCATTTACGTGGTTTTTGTAAAAATTCATTGTCCATTTTGTCCCATGGCAATGAGAGTTGTGAAATATCATACAATAAGTTTTGAATAAGTAAATGTATCGCTAGCATAGGTAAAAATGGTAGAAACGCACTAGCAACCAATACTGAAAAAATATTGCCAAAATTAGAACTTGCTGTCATGTTTAGATATTTCATGATATTGCCAAAGGTCTCGCGGCCACATATTACACCTTCTTCTAAAACCATTAAGCTTTTTTCAAGTAAAATAATATCAGCAGATTCTTTAGCGATGTCGGTTGCAGTATCGACCGAAATCCCTACATCTGCATCGCGAAGTGCTGGTGCATCGTTAATACCATCGCCTAAAAAACCAACTGTATGTCCATTATCTTGCAACAACCGAATAATTCGCGATTTTTGCAGCGGCGTTAATTTTGCAAAAATAGTGTGCTGTTCGATCTGTTTTTTTAGCTCGACATCATCCATTTTTTCAATTTCAGTGCCAAGTAATGGCGTGCCTGGTTCTAAACCAACTTCTCGGCAAACTTTAATGGTGATGATTTCGTTATCACCAGTTAAAACTTTAACTCCCACACCATGCTCATTCAATGCTGAAATAGCTTCGAATGCGCTTTCTTTTGGTGGATCTAAAAAAGTTAAAAAGCCACGAATGGCGAGCGCAGTTTCGTCCTGCACGGTGTATTGTGGTTTTGTTTCACTTGCCGGAATGTTTTTTACTCCAACGGCTAATACTCTAAAACCTTCTTTATTATATTCATGTGCTAATGCGATCAAAGCTTGTTTACGTTCATCGTTTAATGGTAAATATTCGTCATTTTCATAAACGTAACTGGCAATAGACAGCATTTCTTCAACTGCGCCTTTACAAATCATCAAATGGTTATCATCACCATTTTGTACCACCACCGATAAACGTCGGCGTACAAAATCAAATGGTAATTCATCAATTTTTTTGTATAAGCTAACACCAACCTTTTTCATGCTGGTCTTTTCTTCGGCAAAACGAATAATCGCTTTATCCATCAAGTTTTTCATGCCGCTTTGATAATAACTATTAAGCCATGCAAGTTCCAAAACAGATGAATCGACTTGACCTTTTATATCAAGGTGATGCTCTAAAATAATTTTATCTTGTGTTAATGTCCCCGTTTTGTCAGTACATAAAATATCCATCGCCCCAAAATTTTGGATTGCGTTAAGTCTTTTAACAACCACTTTACGTTTTGCCATACCAACAGCGCCTTTTGCTAGATTAGCGCTCACTATCATTGGTAACATTTCAGGCGTCAAGCCAACGGCCACGGCTAATGCAAAAAGTGCAGCATCGCCCCAATCATTTTTTGAAAAACCATTAATAAAAAATACAATTGGCACCATAATTAGCATAAAGCGAATAAGCAACCAGCTAACGCTATTAACACCGCGATCAAACGAAGTTTCAGCACGAGATCCTACAATTGATTTTGCCAATGAGCCAAAATGAGTATCCCCTCCTGTTGCAACAACAATGGCTGTGGCGGTTCCACTAACAACGTTGGTTCCCATATAACAAATGTTATTAACATCAAGCAAATTATCTTTGTTGATGTTTGATGTTTCGATATTATCGGATGTTTTTTGTGTTACAGCACCTAATGTGTCGTACTTTTCAACAGGAATCGATTCGCCTGTTAATACGGCTTGGCTAACAAATAAATCCCGAGATTCAATCAATCGAATATCTGCCGGGATCATGTCTCCAGCCGACAAGTAAACAATATCCCCAGGAACAATTTCACTTAATGGAATTTCAATACGTTCTGGGCTCATATCTTTATGCGCACGTCTTAGCACCGTTGCTGTTGTACGAATCATCGATTTTAACGCCTCAGCCGCTTTGTTCGATCTAAATTCCTGCCAAAAACGCAATAATCCACTCAGTGATACCATAGTTAGAATAATGATAATACTGGTTAAATCTGTCTCTTCACCATTTTGCAAAGGTAACCAAAAATCAGTCACAAAACTGACAATAGCTAACGCTAATAATACAAATATAAATGGATTATTAAACGCCATTAATAGTTGTACTAAAACTGATGGTACCTTTTCGCGTGCAACTTCATTTTTTCCATATGTTTCAATTCTCGACTTTGCACTTTCTTGTGTTAATCCTGAAAGGCTGGATTGAAATTTAGCTAAAATACTATCAAGACTGCTTTGAGCTTCGTTGATAGCTTTAATATCTACACTATTTTGTGCTTTAGTTTTTGATGTATTTTTTGTCATCATAAGTACCTATATTCATAATTTTGGCAAAAGTAGGCCAACTTATTGTTACTAAATAACAATAAATAATTAAATTTTGTGATTAACTAAAATTTAGTGCATAACAAAAGTAGCCTATAAAGCTATTTCTTATAGCTTGGGCTGAGCATTAAATTTGATTAGCAAACAGAATTAATTAAGAATTTAGATACAACTCGGTGGTTCTAAATGTTTTTCTGAAAGATGTAAAACACGCACCATTAAACTTTGCGCGCATTGGTGTTTTGAATTTGTGTGATAGCGTGTAAAAAAATACATATCGTTCACCGTTACCGTTTTATCAATTTCGGTTTGTGAACTGAAAAAATGGTTATTTAGACAGGTTCATTAACCGATAATGATGTGTTTAAATTTGTCTCCCCTAGTCTTGGGGTGACCCGATTGAGTGTCCATATTTCTCCTGTAAATTGAACTCTTCACTTTATATTTCAACTTCCCTTCACCCTCGTTTTTAACTTCCATAATAGCTAAAAAAGGAAGAAAAGCTCAAAAGGCGGGCTCTTTATACTCCTTTAAGGATTAGAAGTCAACCTATATCACGAAAAAATAAATACAGTTGTTGAAAAACGGCACTTATCGCCGTTTTCATCTTCACTTTATATAAAATTGATAACCCTATTATCTAATAGAATATACAATCGCTACCCTATTAACTAACGTAAATATTTTAAAGGGAACTATCTGAATTACTCCATAATAATCAGTCCAATTTGGTAATTATTTTGTGATTTCTTTTATCACATTTATTTAAGAAAAATGTACTCAAAACGGCTAACTTGGATAATATTATTAATATATGCTGATATTTGATCGAGTTATAAAAATAACAAAAAGAAAAAGCACTTAAAATTATTATTTAATTAGTATGGCTATATTAATAAACAGAATGAACAGTATTATTAAATTTCATCCTGTTTTTTATATAGATATTAACCTTGAATATTCAACCTTGCATTCTTTAACTGATTAACAAGATCTAACAGTGATAAATTAAGTTGATACATAAATTGTTGGTACGAAAACTCTTTTTTGCTAATTTCGTTTAATTGCAATTCCCAATGGGCGGTCATGTCTGGCATCGACATTATATCTGGTAGTGATAAAATCAGATTTTTACCCACCTCGGTTGAGCGAATTGCTTTGCCTTGACGAATTAAAAATTGACGTTTAAATAACAATTCAATAATACCTGCCCTTGTTGCTTCTGTACCTAAACCATCTGTTTCGCGTAGTATTTTTTTGATTTCTGGATCTTTAACAAATCTGGCAATCCCCGTCATCGCAGACAACAGTGTTGCATCGGTAAATTGTCTTGGTGGCTGAGTTTCTTTGCTAACCAGTTCAGTATCAATGCATTGCACGGTTTCACCCTTTTTAACTAATTTAGTTAATAAACCATTACTTTCATTGTCATTCATATCGGTTGGGGATTGATGGTTTTTAGTTCTAAATAAAACTTTCCAACCTTCATCAAGCATTTGGTTAGCTTTAGAAATAAATTTTCCGCCTTGAATATCTACATCAATTTGCAATTCAGCATATTTATATGCTGGATAAAATTGAGCTAAATATTGCGTTGCCACAACTTGATAAACCGCCTTTTCGTTGTCAGTTAAGTTTTCCATTTTAGCTTTACGCAACGTTGGAATAATAGCGTGATGTGCTTCCACTTTTTTGTCATTCCAAGCTTTAGTGCGTAAAGTATAATCAGCATTATTAATTGCGGTTTGTAGTTCTGGACAATTATTTTCAATGGCAGACTTTACACCTGTAATTTGTTTTAAGTGTTCTTCTGGCAAAAAGCGACAGTCTGATCTTGGATAAGTAATTAATTTGTGTTTTTCATATAACGATTGGCAAATATCAAGCACATCTTGGGCACTTAGCCCATTTTTTCTAGCCATCTCAATTTGCAGTGCCGATAAATTAAATGGCATTGGTGGCGCAAGTTCTTTCTTTTTATTACTAACTTTATCAATTGTGCCTGATTGCTTATTAATACGCTGACAAACATTTTCGGCCAATTTTTTAACTAAAACACGTCCTTCTTCGTCCTGATAAGGCGAACAAGCTTCGCTGGGTTGCCATTTAGCTTTAAATATTTCATTATCTTTGGTTTGTAGCACTGCAAAAACTTCATAAAATGGTTTAGGTACAAATTGCTCTATCTCTAAATCTCGCCTAACCACTAACCCTAAAATAGGAGTTTGTACTCGCCCAATTGATAAAACCCCCCGATAACCGTTTTTTTGACCAACAATGGTACAAAGACGACTCATATTAATTCCATATAGCCAATCGGCTCTAGCCCTTGCTAATGCCGAAGTTGATAAAGGAATAAAATCTTGATTGTTGCGTAATTGTTGCAATGATTTTTCAACAGCGCTGGCATTCAAATCACTAATTAAACAGCGTTGAATTGCTTTGCGCTTATCTGGCGATAATTGGCAATAATTTAAAATTTCATCAACTAGTAACTGCCCTTCCCTATCTGGGTCACCAGCATGTACTATTTGCTCTGCTGACTTAATCAAATCTACCAAAATATTAAATTGTTTTTCTGTATTACCTTTAGGCATTAATATCCATTTTTCAGGCACTATGGGTAAATCATTAATCACCCATTTCTTATATCGAGGATCATAAACCTCTGGAGTGGCTTGCTCAAGGAGATGACCAATACACCAACTAACCACATCACCATTACTCGCTTTAATAAAACCATTACCTTTTTGAAGAGGTTTAGGTAATACGTCAGCGATAGCCCTTGCTAAGCTGGGCTTTTCGGCAATAAATAAACGATAAGATTGATTAGGTTGCATAACAATAATTATTCATTAAAATTTCAAACAAGATAAGTTTGAATCAGTATTAATTTTATGGTTTTAAATAAAAAGTCAATTATATCCTTATACCCAACTTTATAAACATTCATAAATTTTCATCCATTTTTAAAGATGCTTTATTACCACCATTTTTTGTATTTAAGCCAAATAACTGAAATAACACAAATAATAACAAGTAATAATATTAATCCAACAAAAGACCAACTTTCACTACTAAAAGGAATACCAGCTAAATTGACACCAAGCAAACTGGTTAAAAACGTAATGGGTGTAAAAATAATGGTAAAAAGTGACATTAAATAGATTCTTTTATTGGTTGATTCAGCCAAGAAGCTATTAATTTGTTCCATAATTGAAGCTATTCTTAATAAACAGCTATCAATATCAGATACATAATGATTTTGTTGATAGGAAATATCATGTAAGCGTTGGCGATCGTTATCGTCAATCCACGATATTCTTTCAGTCGAAATTTTTACAAAAATATCGCGTTGTGGTGATAACAATCGGCGTAAGACGATCAACTGTTTACGAACTCGACCAATTTCTTTATAAGAAAAGATACGTTGGTTTAAAACAGATTCCTCTAACTTAATGATTTTATTGTGAACACTATCAAAAGATAAATTAACTTGATCACTAATTAAATCAGACATTTGAATCAACCAATCCGCCACATCTACAGGACCAATGCCCTTTTCTAGATGATCCTTTAATTCAGCAATAGCCGAAATTTGTTGATGCCGTGTTGAAATAATCATGTTATCAGTTATATAAAAACGAAAGGTAACAATAGGATCGGGAAGCTCATTGGGAACAAAATTAACACCTTTTAAAACCACTAAAACACCAGACTCAAAACGAATTTCCTTGGATATTTGCTTAGGTTTTAGCAATTCATTTTTAATCAAATCTGGAACTAGATTTGTATTATTTACCCAATTGATGGTTTCTTGTTTAGCAAAATCTAAATGAATCCAAAATGGTTGTGAAATTGAAGGTTTACTCTGTTCATTAAGTGGTAGCGCTTTGCCTTTACCATCTAACTGACAACAAAAAGCTGGTTTAGCTTCTAAAAGATGTGAAACAGAAATAGAACTTACACTATTTTGACTAGCCATTACCGATCCCATTTATTGTTTTTTCAAATTATATATCTAATTTAGCTTAAATTGGAGCCATCAACTAGCGTTTTATTATTTTATTTAAGGCATTAAAACCAATCCGTTAAGCTCATACTGACACAGGTTAAACCTGACTAAAAACCTAAAACGGATCAAGCTGAACAACGTGGACAATATCTGGAGCATAATACCTGAAAGTATTGTAATATAAGCCAGTTTTTATGTATAAATATTGTCTTCAAT